>NZ_CAJPHE010000022.1:0-147816 GCF_905339875.1 Burkholderia sp. BCC1998 | reverse complement strand
GCGCGCATCTCGAGCAGCGGCCGGGGGGACTCAGAACGCGACATAAGCGACCTCTTGCGTATCCAGGCCTGCACCGCGCAGGATGCCGGAGCGTGGTGAGAAATTGAAGAACATCGGCAGCGTCGCGGCGCCGATCGCGCCGGCGTCGGCGCCGAACGTGCCGCGCACGAGTTCCGGCGCGCTGCGGGCTTCCGGCGTGATGTCGGCGAGCGCCACGCCCAGGCGTTGCATGAGCGTGTCGAGCAGGCCGGCGTCAACGTCCGAATCAAGGACGACGACCGGCAAATCGAGTACGGATAGCGCCCCGCGCAGCGCGAACGCGAGCGCATCGACGCAATCGTCGATCCATTCGTCGACGGCCGGCACGTTGCGTGCGATGCAGTCGTTGAGATCCGCGCGGTTCTCGACCCGCTCGCCGCAATGGCGCAGATGACGAATCAGCGCGCTCAACGACGCACGCGTCAGGAGGATGTCCCACGCGCCGTGCGGCGCGGGCGCCGAGGGCAGGCGGCTCGGGTGTACGGGCATCACGGCGAAATCGCCGGCGTTGCCGGTGCGGCCGTGCAGGCAGTCGCCGTCGATCGCGATGCCGCCGCCGATCACCGGTCCGAGGAACAGATAGACGAAATTGTCGCGTTGCCGGCCGCAGCCATAGAACAGTTCGGCGATCGCGGCCGCGTTGCCGTCGTTTTCGCTGAACACCGGCAGCGGAATGACATTGGCGAGTTCCCGGGCCAGGTCGATCTCGGCCCACGCGCGGAAGGCTTCGGCCGGCAGGCCGAGTTCGCGCAGCCAACTTCCCAGGTTGAACGGATGGGCCACGCCGACGCCCGCCAGCCGGTCGCGATCCTGCGCGGGCAGCAGCCGTTGCATCTCTTCGATGTCGCTGCGAACCAGTTCGAGCACAGTCGCGGGCGGAGGGAGCAGGGTGTCGTGGGAGCGGCAGCCGATGATCTCGCCCGCGAAGTTGACCAGCGCCGTTTCGATGCGCATGCGGTCGATGCGGACGCCGATGCCGAATGCCCCATTCGGATCGAGACGAATCAGCGACGCCGGCTGGCCGCGCTGGCCTTCGGTGCGGCCGGCGAATTCGATCAGTTTCGCGTCGGCGAGCGACGCGATGATGCCGCCGACAGCCGCACTCGTCATGTTCGCGTGGCGGGCGAGGTCGGCCTTCGACGCGCTGCCGGTACGGCGCAGCGTCTTCAGCAGCAGGCGCTCGTTGTAACGGCGCACGTTGACCGAGTTGCTGCCCTGGCCGATGTGCGGGCTTCGCATGGCGTCTCCCTCCATGTGGCGCCGCTTTCGGCGCATTAAATAAATCAAGTTGATTTATTTAAGCATGCGCTCGGCGTCCAGTCAGTTAGGTAAACCCCGGAAAGACATGCTTGCGGAAGATGGCGGGTGCCAGGTCTTGATCGGTCAGGTGTTTACCGGCACAAATTCTGATTTATGGGGCCGGACTTGAATGCCTTGCGGACATTGGCTCGCCGTGCAGGCGCGATGCAAAGCCCCACGCTGTCCTGTGCGATCTCTGCCGAACCGAGTGTGATGTTGTCCGGGGCGCCAATAAAAAACTTGACGATGAGAGCATATGCTCCTAATCTCCGTCTCAAGGGAGCATATGCTCTCATTTTCGAACGGAGCGAAGCGATGAACGAGCCTGAAATTCTTGTGAGCGGTGCGACCGGACGCACCGGCGGTATTGCCATTGACGAGCTGCTCAAGATGCACAAACGCGTGCGGGCCTATGTGCGCACGGATGACGATCGGGCGGCAGTCCTCAGGCAGCGCGGCGTCGATGTCGCGGTCGGCGACTTCACCGACATCGACGCCATTCGGGCAGCGATGGAAGGCATCCGCTCGGCGTATTTCCTTCATCCGATCGCGCCGGGAATCATCGGGGCCGCGGCGTATTTCGCGCAGGCAGCAAAGGAAGCGGGCGTCACGGCGATCGTCAACATGTCGCAGATTTCCGCGCGCCGGGAGTCGCTGAGCCACGCGGCACAGGATCACTGGGTCTCCGAGCAGGTCTTCGATTGGTCGGGTGTCGCGACGACGCATTTGCGCCCGACCTTCTTCGCCGATTGGCTCGTCTATCCGCATTTTGCGCGGGAGATATGGGCCACGAAGAAGATCGAATTTCCGTTCGGCGACGGCCGTCACGCGCCGATCGCCAGCGACGATCAGGGCCGCGTGATCGCCCACATCCTCGCCAGCCCCGAAGGCCACGAGGGCAAGACCTACACGCTCCACGGCCCCGTCGAGATGAACCACGTCGAGATCGCAGCCGCGATGAGCGAGGTTCTCGGCGCCCGGATCGAATACGCGCCGACTTCCATCGAGGCATTCCGGAACAAGATGGAAACCCTCTACAAGTTTCCGCCGTTCCTCACGCAGCATCTGGTCGAAGTCGCGCAGAACTACCACGACGGCATCTTCTCGGGCACCAACGATGTCGTCGAGAAGGTCACCGGAACGCCGCCGCTCTCGGTTCAGCAGTTCGTCGAGAAGTATCGGGCCGCATTCGTGTGAACACGTGCTTGAAACGAATCGGGAGGTTTGAACATGTCACCCGTCCAACCTGATCGTCATCCGTTTCTCGATGATCTGACGGCCGACGCCGAGCTGGTCAGCTCGGTGTTGCGCACTCCCGTAATCGGGCGCGACGAAATCCGGCTCGCCGTCGACGCCGTCGGGACCTTTTACGTGTCGCAGACGCCAACGTTCGTTCAAGCCGTCGGCTCGAGGCTTTTTCTCGAATACGAGGCCGTTCTGACGAGCGGCGAGACGTTGAGCGCGGTCGTGGTCGCCGATCGCAACGCCGACGGCTCGGTGCCGCGCGTCAGCGTGCGGATGAGCCCGCTTGGCGCCGTACTGACGCTCGCGACCCGTCTGCGGGAGTCGCTTTCGAAGCAGTTGCCGGAACACGTCTTTCTTTGAACGAGGAACCCGCGCGCTCGTGGATGGAGTCGACACTCTCCCGGCACGCGGCTTTTGAAACAGGAGCTTGTCATGGATATCAGGAACGCTACCGTCTTCATCACCGGTGCCAATCGCGGCCTGGGCCTCGCTTTTGCACGCGAGGCGCTTCGGCGCGGGGCGGCGAAGGTGTACGCGGGTATGCGCAACACGAGCGGTTTCGACGAGCCGGGCATCGTGCCGGTCAGGATCGATGTCACGGATCCGGCGTCGATCGCCGAGGCGGCGAAACAGGCGGCCGACACGACGCTGCTGATCAACAACGCGGGCATTGCCGCGCTGATCGACGGGCCTTTGTCGGCCGACGTGGAAGCGCAGTCGGCTCGCTTGTTCGATACCAACTACCACGGCGTGGTGCGCGTCACACAGGCCTTCGAACAGATCCTGGCGGCCCGGCCGCATGCCGCGATCATCAACGTGCTTTCCGACATCGTGTGGCTCCCGCGGCCCTATCTGACACCGTATGCCGCGTCGAAAGCCGCCGCCTGGAGCTACACGAACCAGCTTCGTTTTCACCTGCGCGAGCGTGGCATCCAGGTTCTCGGCCTGCACGTCGGGTTCGTGGATACCGATCTGACCAACGGCATCGACGTGCCCAAAGCCAGTCCCGAGGACGTCGTGCGACGGACCTACGACGCGCTCGCCGCCGGCAAGAGCGAGGTCATGGCCGACGAGGGGACAGCGGTGCTGAAGAGTACGCTCGCGGCAGAGATACCCGGCTACATCACGCCGCCGGCAGGGTTTTGAACACCGCGGTCGACACGGGCCGGATTCGGCGGCGAGCCGCGAGGTGCGCAGATCGTAGGCCAGCGCCGTCGCTCCCGGCTATCATCGATAGCTGCCACCGTAGCTTCGCGCGACGCGCGCGTAGCGTTCGCGCAATCAACCGAAATCAGGAGTGCAACCGATGTTGCCCGTGAACCAGCCGCTCGGCATCGATCAATGCAACTGCTTCGCCGTGAGGAAGGCGAGCAGGCAGATCTCCCGACTCTACGATAGCCATCTCGAGCCGTCGGGTCTGCGCATCACGCAATTCCTCACCCTGGCCGCCCTGCACGAAGTGGGCAGTACCCCCGTCAACGCCCTTGCCGAACGGCTCGATATCGAACGAACGGCGATGGGGAAAATGGTCGGCTTCCTGGAGCGCGACGGCTTCGTCACGATCAAGCCCTCGCCCACCGACGGCCGAAGCCGCCTCGTCGAACTCACCGAGGAGGGCCGGCGCCTGCACGAAAGAGCATCGCCACTCTGGCAGGCAGCGCAACGGGAGTTCGAGCGACTGAACGGTGCGGAGAATGTCACGGCGTGGCGAGAGCAGTTGAGAGGGATGCTCGTCGGCGACGTGTCGATGGGATCGTCGCAAGATTGAGGCTTCCCGTCCGTCGCGCTCATGTCCATGTGTCGCCCGCATCGGGCATCCGGCTGCACGCAGCCGATCCCGGCTTTTCAGCGAAGGGCCTTCAAAGGCGGGGCATGCGGTTTGCAGGACCGCTTGCCGGCTGTCCGCCGGCCGAGACGGCGACGGCGGCGGCCGGCCAGCCCAGGCAAGCCGTCGCGTTGCGGAACGCATTCGCTCGCGGCGCCGAGCTGCCGTTTCCGGCCGACCTGGCGCCTCGACGACGACCCCGCTACTTCACCGGCGTGAGAACCGGCGCGTCCTTGTTCTTGATCAGGAACACGACGAATTTCGCCGGCTTCGTGCTGCTGGCGTTGCGTCCGACCGTGTGCACGTCGTCGGGGCCTTCGTGGAACGTGTCGCCCGCGTGCAGCGTGACCGTCTTGCCGCCGTTCAGGCCCATCACGATGCTGCCGTCGAGCACATAGACGAACGCGTGCGCGTCGTGGCGATGAACGGGGTCGACGCTGCCGGGCGGATAATCGACGACGATCATCTCCACTTCCTTGCCCGGATACTCGGGCAGCGGCTCCGTGGTCAGTTGCGTCACCTTGGCTTGCGGTGCGGCGGCAGCCGGCGGAACGGGCATCAGCGGCGACAGCGCAAGCGGTGCAAGCGCGAGCACGATGCGTTTCATGTCGTTACTCCAGGTTGGCCTTGTCGAGACCGAACATCTTGTCGAACGAGCCGGGCACCATCCGGAACGCGACGTTCAGGCGGTTCCAGCAGTTGATCGCACCGACGAGGACGGTGAGATCCGACAGCTCCTTCTCGGCAAAGTGGGCGCGCACGCGATCGTAGAGATCGTCCGGCACGCCGTGCGGCGAAAGCTGCGTCAGCGCTTCGGTCCATTCGAGCGCGGCACGCTCGCGCGGCGAGAACAGCGGCGACTCGCGCCAGATCGCGACGTGATGCACGCGCAGTTCGCGCTCGCCGTGGATCCTGGCCATCTTGATGTGCATGTCGACGCAGAACGCGCAGCCGTTGAGCTGCGACGCGCGAATCTCGACGAGTTCGCGAACCGGCACTTCGATCGTCGTCTTCTGAAGCAGCCCGTCGAGTTCGACGAGCTTCTTCGTCAGCTCCGGCGATTGCTGAAAGTAGTTGATACGTTGCGTCATGATACGTTCTCCTGATTGCTGAAGCAGGGCTATCGGCGCTGCGCATGACCATTCATTGCGCGACCTGCCTGGCGACCATCGTAATTGCAGGTCCCACGGGCCAGTAGTGCCGGGAAGGTGCGCACTCTATTGCCGCTTCGGAACCAATCGCGCGCCGTGGAAGCACGCAGCGAAGGCCGCCGCGAACAGCTGTTCCGGATGGGTCCCGGTGCCGGGCCCGCCGAACTCGGCGGGCAGGCGCAGATCGACGGCGAGATTGCCGTCGTCCGAGCGGGCCACGCCGGAGGCCCGGCCGCACGCCGCGCGTCAGCCGTCGAGGCACGCAAGGAGCGTCCGTGCGTGACGGTGCGCTTCGTCCGCGTCGGCGACGTTCGCGAACCCGATGACGAGGCCGCGCGGCGTTTGCTGCGTGTGGCTGTTCGTGTACCAGATCGACAGCGGCACGACCGCGAGCCCCGCGTCGCTCGCGCGTGCGGCGACGGCGACGTCGTCGACCGGCCCGTCGGGGCCGTCGGTGAACCGCACCGCGAACTGGATGCCGCCCACCGGCAGTTCGACGATCATCCGCTTGCCGAACACCTGTCGCAACGCGTTCACGATCAGCGTGCGGCGCTCGCCGTACAGCGTGCGCATGCGCTTCAGGTGCCGGGCGAAGTGCCCCTGTTCGATGAAATCCGCAAGGGCCGCCTGCAGGAGCGTCGGCGAGCCGGCGTTCATGCTGCAGGCCACGCGTTCGACGCGTTCCACCGCACGTTCCGGCACGACCGCATACGCGAGCCGCAAGCCGGGATACATCGCCTTGCTGAAGGTGCTGCAATAAATCACGTGATCGCGCCGGTCGAGACTCTTCAGCGCCGGCAGCGGGCGGCCGAGATAGCGAAACTCGCTGTCGTAGTCGTCTTCGACGATCCAGCCCGACGTCTTTTCGGCCCAGTCCAGCAGCGCGATGCGCCGCGACAGCGACAGCGTATGGCCGAGCGGGCTCTGCCGCGACGGCGTCACGAGCGCGAAGCGCGCGTGCGCGTCCAGCTGCAGGCCGCGCTCGACGTCGATTCCGTCGGCGTCCACCGGCACCGGGACGAGTTCCACGCCGGTCTCGGACAGGAAGCTGCGTGCGAGCAGATAGCCGGGGTCCTCGAACCACACACGGTCGTTCGGGCGCGCGAGGCTGCGCAGCACGAGTTCCAGCGTCGCGCGGTAGCCGCTGGTGACGAACACCTGTTCGGGCACGCAGGTGACGCCGCGCGACAGCCCCAGATAGGTCGCGATGTGTTCGCGCAGCGGCCGGTAGCCGGCCGGATTCGGGTAGCCCAGCAGCGCGCGGTCGGCGCTGCGCGCGCGCAGCGACACGAGCCGGTGCCATACCTTGCGCGGAAACGCGTCGAGCGCGGGCAGCCCGGGCTGCAGCGGGCGCGGCTCGCCGCTCAGCGCGACGGCGATCGGTTGCGCGCGCGGCGGCGGCGGGCTGTCGCGTGACATGCCCGGCGGCTGGCGCAGGCCGGCATCCTCGGCGTGCCGGACCGGATCGTCGGCACGCGAGGGCGCCGCCCGCGTCACCGATTTCGGCAGCGACGGCGAGACGAACGTGCCGGCCGCGCCGCGCATCTGCAGATAGCCTTCGTCGACCAGGATCGTGTATGCCTGTTCGACGGTGCCGCGCGCGGTGTTCAGCTGCGTCGCGAGGCCGCGCAGCGCGGGCACGCGATCGCCGGGACGCAGGTGGCCCGCGGCGATCGCGGTTCTGAACCGCTCGCAGATCTGCAGATAGATCGGCAACCGATGCTGCCGGTCGATTTCGATGGTCAGGGTGGAGGGGGGCTCAGACATGACGGTCTCGCGGATGACGGGGACAGGCACGGCATGGATCAGTCCGATCGACGATTCTTGGCACTGCTGGATAGGACATGATTCTTCCACAATTGCGCCAAGCGATGGACGGCCATCGCCGCGTTCACCCGATCCGGCAGCCGTCACGCCCGTCACATTCCACTGCAGTTCATTCGTCAGGAGATTTTGCGATGAAGATCGTCGTCATCGGCGGTTCAGGCCTGATCGGCTCGCGTGTCGTTACGCTGCTCGAGGAAGCCGGCCATCAGGCGCTCGCCGCATCGCCGCGCACCGGCGTCAATACCATCACGGGCGAAGGCCTGACCGACGCATTGACGGACGCGGACGTCGTCGTGGACGTCGCGAATGCGCCGTCATGGGAGCCGCAGGCGGTGCTCGATTTCTTCCGCACGTCGGCGCGCAATCTCGGCAAGGCCGAAGTGGCCGCGGGCGTGCGCCATCATGTCGCGCTGTCGATCGTCGGCTGCGACCGCATGCCGGAGAACGGCTATTTCCTGGCCAAGGTCGCACAGGAGCAGGCGATCGAGGCGGCGGGCGTGCCGTACACGATCGTGCGCGCGACGCAGTTCATGGAATTCATCGGCGGCATCGCGGATGCCGGCACGGAAGACGGCACCGTGCGCATCGGCGACGGACTGTTCCAGCCGATCGCCGCGGAGGACGTGTCGGCCCTCGTCGCGCAGGCCGCGCTCGCCGGGCCGCAAAACGGCACGATAGAGATCGCGGGCCCGGATCGCGCGCCGTTCGCGGAAATCGTCGCGCGCTATCTGAAGTCGGTCGGCGACACACGCGCGGTGATGACCGATCGCGACGCCCGCTACTACGGCGGCCGCGTCGAGGCAACGTCGCTGGTGCCGCTCGGCGCGGCGCGGCTCGGGCGCATCGGCCTCGACGCGTGGCTGGCGGGACGCTGAATCACGTTCGCACGCAGGCGCTTGGCCGGCGCATGCCGGCGACGCGCCGATCCGTATGAGCAGCATGCTTGGGGGCAGCGGAAATGAATCATTCGGAAACATCGGAGCCCGACGTTCGTCGCGACCTGGCCGGTCGCGCCGATGCGCTGTCGGCGAGCTTCGGTGCGAGCTATGCGGGCATCCTCGCGTTCGTTGCGGTGGCGAGCGAAGGGAGCTTCACGAAGGCCGCCGAACTGCTCGGCGTCGGGCGGCCGGCCGTGAGCCGCAACGTGCAGAAGCTGGAGGCGCAACTGAGTACGCGGCTGTTCCAGCGGACCACGCGCACGACCGAGCTGACGTGCGAGGGCCGGCGATTCTTCGAGAACTGCCATCAGGGCGTGGCGCAGATCGTCGAAGCGATGAACGACATGCTGGAGTTGCGGCAGGGGCCGCCGCGCGGCCTCATCCGCATCAGCTCGGCCGCGGGGTTCGGCAGGAAGATCGTGGCGCCGCTGCTGGAGAAGTTTGCGGACGCCTATCCGGACATCATCGTCGATCTGCTGCTCGACGACCGGCCCGTCGACCTGGTGTCCGAGCGGATCGACGTGTCGTTCCGCAACGGGCGCATCGAGGACTCCAGCATCATCGCCCGGCAACTGATTCCGATGCAGATGGCGCTCTGCGCGGCGCCGTCGTATGTGGCGGCGCACGGGCTCCCGCAACGCATCGAGGACCTCGACCGCCATGAGTGCATCAATTTCCGGTTCGCGAGCGGGCGCCTGTTCGAATGGGAATTCAACGTGGACGGCCGCGTACAGAAGTACCTGCCGACGGCGCGCCGCACGTTCAACGACGCCGATCTCGTGTTGCGCGCGGTGCTGAACGGATCGGGCATCGCGCAGATGGCCGGCTACCAGATCCGCGACCATCTCGCGTCGAACGAACTCGTCGTCGCGCTGGCGCAGCATGTGCCGCAGGATCGCGGCCACTACATCTGCTATCTGAGCCGGCAACACCTGCCGACGCGCATCCGGATCTTCGTCGACTTCATGACCGAGCAGATCCGCGCGCTCGACCTGAACTGCATGACGCGGTTCAATCCGGAGATTCCGGTGGATGCGGCGGATGCGGCGCAGTGGCTGGCTGCCTGACGATTCGAGATGGCCGGATGCGCGCCCCGGCACGTCGACGCATCGCCGAATCGCGCCCCGCGCCTGCCCGTCGACGCGCCGCGCCGGCCTAGAACGAATACGCCAATGACGCGAACAGGCTGCGCGGCGCGCCGGGCGTGACCCACAGGCTGTTGTACGAGCTGACGTAGTACGTGCGGTTGAACAGGTTGTTCAGCACGACCGACGCGCGCAGATGCTTGTTGACCTGCACGTAGCCGTTGAGCTGCACGGTCGCGTAGGCGGGCAGGTCGAAGCCGTCCTGCGTGTTCGCGGTGTTGCCCGCGCGGCGCCCGACGTAGATCACGCCCGCGCCCGCGCCGGCCTTGTCGACGAGCGGCAGCGCGGTTTCGTACATCAGCAGCGCGCTGCCGCTCAGGCGCGGAATGTCGACGAGGCGCGCGCCCGGCGTCAGGACGGTGTCGCGCGTGACCTGCGCGTCGACGTAGGCGAGGTTGACGATGCCGCGCAAGCCGTGGCCCAGTTCGCCGTTCCATTCGAATTCGACGCCGCGGCTGCGCACTTCGCCGGCCGCACGCGAGAACCCGGCATTCGCCGGATCGGCGGTCAGCACGTTGCGCTTGTTCACGTAGAACGCGGCGACGGTCGCGAGCCAGCGCGTGCCGGCCCACTTCACGCCGGCTTCGTAGCCGTGCCCCTTCTCGGGGTCGAACGCGCGGCCGTTCGCGTCGGCGCCGTTGTTCGGCCGGAACGAGTACGCGGTGTTCGCATACAGCGACAGCGCTGCGCTGGCCTCGTACACGATGCCGAGCCGCGGGCTCAGCGCCGTTTGCAGCTGGCTCGTCGTCACGCCCTTCAGGCGATTCTCGACCGACTGGTGAAAGCGGTCCCAGCGCAGCCCGGCGAGCACTTTCCAGTGCGGCCCGAACGCGAGCGTGTCCTGCGCGTACAGGCCCTGGCCGTCGTCGCGCTCGAGCAGGTTCGTCGCGGTGCGCGGCACGGGCGCCGGCTGGCCGTACACCGGATCGAAGATGTCGATCGCATACGGCGCCGCGGCCGTCGGCGTCGAGCGCGCGACGAACTGGTCGTAGTTGAAGCGATACGCATCGACGCCCATCACGAACGCATGGTCGATGGCGCCCGTGCGGGCCTTGCCGGCCACTTCGACGCGCCCCTGCACGTCGTTCGAGTGAAACGCGACCTGCCGGTAGCGGCGCCACAGCGTGCGGCCGTCCGGCTGCAGCGCGAACGCTTCGGACGAGCGGCCGGACAGGTCGGTGTCGCGCTGCGCGAAGCCGGCGTTGACCGACCAGTCGGCATCGAAGCGATGTTCGAGCGTGAACTGGTGCCCCGAGTTGCGCACGTCGTAGTCGCCGTCGCGCGGCTCGCCCAGGAACCGCGACGCCGGCACCGCGCCGAGCTGGCCGCCGACCGCGACCACGCCGCGATCGAGCGGCGCGCGCTGGCGCGCGGTCTCGAATTCGTAGTGGAGCGTCGTGTCCGCGCCGATATCCCAGGTGAACGACGGCGCGAACAGGTAGCGCTTGCTCGACACCGTGTCGCGGAAGCTGCCGTTGTCCTCGTTCATCGCGATGAAGCGGTACGCGAGCGACTGCGTGACGGGGCCGGTCGAATCGAGCGTCTCGCGCAGCGCGCCGTAGCTGCCGGCCGACACGCCGATCGTGTTCGAGCGCTTGAACTGCGGCTGCTTCGTCGTGTAGCTGATGAGCCCGCCGGGGTCGCCGCGGCCGTACAGCGCGGACGCGGAGCCCTTGAGGACTTCCATGCGCTCGAGCGTCGCGGTGTCGCGCGGCACGCTGATGCCGCGATTCCACGAGAAGCCGTTGACGAGGTAGTCGGTGCCGGACGTGTTGCCGTCGCCGGCAAAGCCGCGCACCGCATAGTTGTCCCACAGCCCGCCGAAGTTGTTCTGCCGCGCGACGCCGGCGACCCAGTCGTACAGGTCTTCGCCGCGGGTGGCGGCCACGGTCTGGATCAGTTTCGTATCGACGCTGCTGACCGCGAACGGGATCTCCATCACATCCGCCTCGGTGCGCGTCGCGCTCGTCGAGTCGGGCGCGCGAAACGGTGCCTTCGTGCGCTGCGCCGATATCTCGACGGCCGGAAGCACCAGCTCCTGCGCATTGGCGACGTTCAGCCCGACCGTGCCGACGGCGATGGCCATCGGTGCGGCCGCCCAGTTCTTTCTGCTCATACCCGTCCCTGAGAAATTGGTTCGCGTTCGGGCACCACGAGCCGCGTTGCGCCGGCATCCGTGTTCCAAACGGTACATTTGCGCGCCGGAATTTAATGCAAATGAGAGTTATTTTCAATCGTAAGTTTGCGGTTGTTGTGTCCGGGTTGAATCGCGCGGGGACGCCCATCGGCATGACTGGCGGATCGGTGCGCGGCGCAGCACCGTGCCGGCCTCGCGGCTGACGGCCGGCCTGCGATGGGGCGGGGCCGACGGCTAGTCGGGGACGACCGCGGAATTCCGCGCTCGGCGCGGCCGTCGATCTGCTGAAACGCATAGGCGGCACGGCGCTCCTGTCCGAGACGCCGGAAATCCGCGGCGCGGAGCATCGGCTGATCGCGCGCGCGGCTTCGCGCGACGAGGCCGGCCGTCTGGTCGACAGGTTTCAGGTGGGAGCGCTACGTCGCCGACGATGGCGGAGAAAGGAACGACAACCGTTTCCCTCACTGCGGGATTCGTCGACCGCATGACCGGGCAGATCCGCGTACGCGAGCGGCGCTCGCGTGACGCGGTTCAGTCCGGAAGTTTCGGCGATGGCGATGGCGATGACGGAGACGGCGGCTCGGCCGGCGTGTCGCCGCAGCGCCACGCACGTTCGTCCGCGATCCAGTCGCCGAACAGCTGGATCTTCTGCTGCTGTTCGGACCCGCGCGGATACACGAAGTAATAGCCCATCCCCGTTGGCAACGATACGTTGAACGGCATCACGAGCCGGTGCGCGGCCACGCTCTCGTCAACCAGCGTCCTGTCGCCGATCGCGATGCCGTAACCGTCGATCGCCGCGTGTGTGGCGAGATCCAGCGTCTCGAAGCTCAACCCGCGCGTCGAGTCGACGTGCGGCGCGCCCGCATGGTCGAGCCACCGCTTCCAGTCGCGGTGATCGCGTGTCGGATGCAGCAGCGTGTGACGGAGCAGGTCGTCGAGACTCGCGAGCGGTTGCCGCTCCAGCAGGCTCGGCGCACAGACAGGCGTGAGCCGTTCCTCGAACAACGGGATCGCATGCATGTCGGGGCCGGCGCCGGGCGCGTAGATCACCGCGGCGTCGAACGGCTCCATGCGGAAATCGACGTGATGCTCCCAGGTGGTCGTGATCTGCACCTGGAGTTCGGGATGCTCGGCCTGGAACCGCATGATGCGCGGCAGCATCCACTGCATCATGCAGGTCGGCACCTTCAGCGCGAGTTCGGTGCGCCTGCGCGACAGGCGCATCGACACTTCCTCGATGCGCGCGAAGCTTTCGCGCACCGTCGGCAACAGGAGCTCGCCCTCGGCCGTCAGCGTCAGCCCCTTGGGCGTGCGCTTGAACAGCGGAAACTGATAGAAGCTTTCGAGCGCGAGGATTTGCCGGCTCACGGCGCCCTGGGTCAGGCACAGGTGCCCGGCGGCGCGCGTGAAGCTGCCGTGTCGCGCAACGACGTCGAAGACCTGCAGCGCATTGAGGGAAGGCAGTCGTTTCATCGGGAGCATCGGCGTGGAACGGGCGGCGGCGCGGGATCGCTCAGTGCAGGATTTTCGCGAGGAAGTCCTTCGCGCGATCCGACTTCGGCTTCGAGAAGAAATCGTCCTTGCGGTCGTCCTCGACGATCGCGCCTTGGTCCATGAAGATCACGCGATGGGCGACCTTCTTCGCGAAGCCCATTTCGTGCGTGACGACCATCATCGTCATCCCTTCCTGCGCGAGTTCGACCATCACGTCGAGCACTTCGTTGATCATCTCGGGATCGAGCGCGGACGTCGGCTCGTCGAACAGCATCGCGATCGGGTCCATCGACAGCGCGCGCGCGATCGCGACCCGCTGCTGCTGGCCGCCCGACAGCTGGCCCGGAAACTTGTGCGCATGCGCCTTCAGGCCGACGCGATCGAGCAGCTTCATGCCCTTCTCGGCCGCTTCGTCCTTGCCGCGGCCGAGCACCTTGACCTGCGCGAGCGTCAGGTTCCCGGCGATCGACAGGTGCGGGAACAACTCGAAATGCTGGAACACCATCCCGACCTTCGAGCGCAGCGTCGACAGGTTCGTCTTCCTGTCGCCGACCGACTGGCTGTTCACGAGGATCTCGCCCTGCTGGAACGGCTCGAGGCCGTTCACGGTCTTGATCAGCGTCGACTTGCCCGAGCCGGACGGGCCGCACACGACCACCACCTCGCCTTTCTTCACCTCGGTCGTGCACTCGGCGAGGACCTGAAACTGGCCGTACCACTTGGAAACGTTGCTGATGGAAATCATGAAAGTCCCTGCATCGTAATGAGGCGCGCGCGGCGCCGGTTCAGCGCGCCTTCGCGACGCGATAGCGGCGCTCGAGCGTGCGGGCATACCACGTCAGCGGGAAGCACATCGCGAAGTACAGCAGCGCGACCATCGCGTAGATCGGAAACGGCTTGAATACCGCGTTGGTGATGATGTTGCCGGTCTTGGTCAGTTCGGTCAGCCCGATGATCGACGTGAGCGCGGTGCTCTTCACCGCCTGCACGAGGAAACCGACGGTCGGCGCGAGTGCGATCTTCCACGCCTGCGGCCACACCACGTAGCGCAGCCGCTGGGTCCACGTCATGCCGAGGCTGGCCGCCGCGTGCCACTGGCCGTGCGGGACCGCGTCGACGCAGCCGCGCCAGATGTCGGCCAGACAGGCGCTGGCGTTCAGCGTCAGCACGACCGACGCCGCGACCCACGGCGTCACGTCGATGCCGACCAGCGGCAATCCGAAGAAGCCGAGGAACAGTTGCATCAGCAACGGCGTGCCCTGGAACAGTTCGATGTACAGGATAACGAAGCGGCGCAGCGCCGGCACGGGCGAGATGCGCATTGCCAGCAGCGCGAACCCGGCGAGGCCGCCGCCGGCGAACGTGATCAGCGACAGCAGCACGGTCCAGCGCGCGGCGAGCAGCAGGTTCCATGCAATATCCTGGAAAGTGAATTCGATCATCGCGCACGTTCCGTCGGCAGGTGGGTTGCAGGGGAGCGGGCGCGCCACGTGAAGCGGGCAACCCGCGTGCGCCGCGGTGCGGCAGCCGCGCCGTGGCGCGTGCGGCCGGCGAACAGCCGCCGGCCGACGCGATTGAGCAGCATGCGCAGCGCGATCGACAGCAGCAGGTAGATCGCGGTCACGACGATGTAGATCTCGAACGCGCGGAAATTGCGCGACTGGATGAAGTTGGCCGCGTAGGTCAGGTCGGGCACCGAGATCTGCGACACGACCGCCGAGCCGAGCATCACGATCAGGACCTGCCCGAGCAGCGCGGGGTACACGTTCGCGAGCGCCTGCGGCAGCACGACGTGGCCGAACACCTGCCGTCCGTGCAGCCCGAGCGCCCGCGCGGCCTGCACTTGCCCGTGCGGCACCGATTCGATCCCGGCGCGCAGGATCTCCACCGCATAGGCGCCCAGGTTGACCGTCATCGCGAGCACGGCCGCCTGCGCTTCGTCGAGGTGTACGCCGAGCTCGGGCAGCCCGAAGAAGATGAAGAACAGCTGGACCAGGAACGGCGTATTGCGGATCAGCTCGACGTAGGACGCGACGAGCGCGCGCGCCCAGCGCGGGCCGGCGAGCGCGATCCACGCGCCGCCGGTGCCGAGCAGGCCGCCGAGCACGGTCGCGGCCGCGGTCAGGCCGAGCGTCACGCCGACGCCGCGCGCGAGCATGCCGGCGTACAGACCGAAATCGCTGAAGTCGAACACGTAGCTCATCGCGATGCCTTGGGTCGAAAGTGCGGGGCGAAGGCGCTGCGCATCACAGATCGGCCGGCAGCGCCGCGTGCAGCCACTTCTGCGACAGCGTGTTCAGCGTGCCGTTCTTCTTCGCGCCGGCGATCGCGTCGTTGACCTTCTGCATCAGGCGCGGCTCGTTCTTGTTCAGGCCGACGTGGTCGGGCGAGCTGAACAGCGAGAACTTCTGTTCCGGATCGATCGACGGATGACGCGCGATGATCGTCGCGCCGACGTCGTTGCCCACCACCAGCAGTTGCGCCTGTCCCGACAGGAACGCCGCGATCGCGCCGTTCGGGTCGTCGAAGCGCTTGATCGTCGCGCTCGGCGGCGCGACCTTGCTGATGCTCAGGTCCTCGAGCGTGCCGCGCGCGACCGCGACCGATTTGCCGGCGAGATCGGCGTTGCCCTTCACGGCGAGCGACTTCGGGCCGAACACCGCGAGGTAGTACGGCGCATACGCGTTCGAGAAGTCGATCACCTTCGCGCGCTCCGGCGTCTGTCCGACCGACAGCAGCATGTCGGTCTTGCGGTCGGCGAGATACGCCATCCGGTTGTCGCCGGTGACCTGCACGAGTTCGACCTTCGCGTTGAGCGCCTTGCCGATCAGGTTCGCCATGTCGATGTCGTAGCCCTGCGGCTTCATGTCGGGGCCGATCGAACCGAACGGCGGGTAGTCCTCGAACACGCCGATGCGCACGACGCCCGATTTGGCGATCGTGTCGAGCGCGTCGGCGTGCGCGAGCGGCGCGACGGCGGCCACGCCCGTGGCGCAGGCGCAGAGGAGGGCGGTACGGGCGAGCAGGCGTCGCACGAGGCGGTTGGCTTGGGTCGATGCGTTCATGGCGGGATCCTTGTTGCTGCGTTGGGGAACGAAAGGAAAATCAGGCGCCGCGTGCGGCGATCAGCTTGCATGCGTGTGCCGGCAGTTCGGCGGCAACCGGCATGCCGACGTGCAGGTCGGGTGTCTCGCGCGGCGTGGTCGCGGCCGTCAGCGTGAAGCCGCGGCAATCGATGGTCGCCTCGATCGACGCGCCGACGTCGCGCACGAACGTGATCGTGCCGGCGAGCGTGTTCGGCGCGCCCGACGCCGTCGCGCCCGGTCGCACGCATACGTCCTCGGGACGAATCAGCAGGCGCACGGCGTCGGGCGCGTGTGGCGTGTCGGGCGCGCGCCCGATCGAGAGGCGCTGTCCGCCCGGCAGGACGATCGCGTCGTCGCCGTCGCGCGCGACCGGCAGGATGTTGCCGAGGCCGATGAAGTCGGCGACGAATTCGTTGACCGGGTCGCGATAGATGTCGAGCGGCCGACCGACCTGCTGGATCCGGCCTTTCTCCATCACGACGATCTCGTCGGCCATCGTCATCGCTTCGCGCTGGTCGTGCGTGACCATGATCGTCGTGATGCCGAGCCGTTGCTGGAGCAGCCGGATCTCGACCTGCATCGCCTCGCGCAGCTTCGCGTCGAGCGCCGACAGCGGCTCGTCGAGCAGCAGCAGGCGCGGCGACGACGCGATCGCGCGCGCGATCGCGACGCGCTGGCGCTGCCCGCCCGACAGCTGCGTGACGAGCCGGTCGGCCATGTGCGGCAGCTGGATCAGCTCCAGCAGCTCGGCGACGCGCCGCGCCTGCGCGGCCCGGTCCGTCTTGCGCAGCCGCAGCGGGTACGCGATGTTCTGCGCGACCGTCATGTGCGGAAACAGCGCGAGCGACTGGAACACCATGCCGAAGTCGCGCCGGTTGGCGGGTACGTGCGTGAGGTCGCGGCCGGCGAACGTCACCGTGCCGGAGGTCGGCGTGTCGAGGCCGGCGATGATCCGCATCAGCGTGGTCTTGCCGCAGCCGGACGGGCCGAGAAAGCAGACGAGCTTGCCGTCCGGCACCGACAGGTCGACGTGGTCGACCGCACACGCCTGATGAAAGCGCTTGGTCACGTTCTGGAGGATGAGCTGGGTCATGACGGTTCCTTGCATGGTCGAGGGCGGGGCCGTGCGCGCATCAGAGCGCGACGCCCTTGTCGCCGACGAGTTTTTCGAGCATCCAGATCAGCGCGAAGTCGATCGCGACCGTGAACACGGCGAAGCAGAACACGGTCGGGTCGAGCGACGACACGGTGCGGCTGTAGAGCCAGACCGGCAGGGTCATCGTGTCGATGCTGTACAGGAAGAACGTCACCGTGAATTCGTTGAACGACACGATGAACGCGAACAGCATCCCGGCGAGAATCCCGGGCCGCATCAGCGGCAGCACGACGTCGACGAGCGCGCGCCGCGGGCTCGCGCCCATCACGCACGCGGCTTCCTCGAAGTCCGGGCCGATCGACGCTACCGAGGCCGCGCAGTTCTTCACGGTGAACGGCAGCGTCAGGATCACGTGCGCGACCACGAGCCGCACGATGCCGAGCTCGACCGGCAGTGCGTTGAACACGATCAGCAGCGCGAGCCCGAGCATCACGAGCGGATAGACGATCGGCAACGCGACGAGCTGCTCGACGAGCGCCTTGCCGCGGAAGCGGCAGCGCGACAGCGCGTAGGCCGCGGGCACCGACACGGCGGTCGCGATCAGCATCGTCGCGACCGCGACGACGAGGCTGGTCGTCAACGCGGCGCCCATCGACTGCGCGCTGCCCGCATCGGACGACACGAACGTCTGCCAGGCGGCGCGATACCAGTGCAGGCTGAACTCGCGCGGCGGGAATTCGAGCGTGCCCGATGCGCCGAACGACATCGTGATCATCGTCAGGATCGGCAGCGCGGCGAGCAACAGCACGAGCGTCGCGAGCGTGCCCGTCGCGCGACCGAGGCGGCCGGGCAGGGGCGTACGCAAGAGCAGGGTATTCATCGGCTCACCTCGCCGGCACGTTGCAGGGTGCGCACGAGGCGCTGGGACACCGCCATCACGACGAGCGTCGCGGCCATCAGCACGACGCCCGATGCCGACGCGGCCGGCCAGTTGAGCAGCGGCGCGACCTGGTCGTGCACGAGCACCGCGAGCATCGGCACGCGTCGGCCGCCGAGCAGCAGCGGCACCGCGAATGCGCTGGCGTTGTATGCGAACACGAGCAGCGCGCCGGCGACGAGGCCGGGCATCGCGAGCGGCAGCGTCACGTGCCGCAGCGTCTGCCAGCGGCTCGCGCCGAGCGTCGCGGCGGCTTCGTCGTAGGCGCGGGACACCGCGCGCAGCGCGCTCGCCAGCGGCAGCACGGCGAGCGGGAACGCGGTCTGGATCAGCCCGAGCAGCACGCCGTGCTCGCGGTACAGCAGTTGCAGCGGCCGATCGACGACGCCCGAGGCCAGCAGCGCGCGATTGAGCAATCCCGCCGGGCCGAGCATCACGAGCCAGCCATAACCTTGCAGCAGCAGGTTCACGAGCAGCGGCAGCAACACGCCGGCGAGCATCAGCCGGCGCGCGAGCCGCGATTCGGTGCGCGCCATCGCGAGCGCGACCGGGATCGCGAGCAGCACCGCGCACACCATGCTCTGGAACGCGAGGCGCAGTGTGAGCCACAGCGATTTCGTGAAGTACGGGTCCGCGAGATCGGCGTAGTTCTGCAGCGTGAAGGTCCGCCATTCGTCGCCGGATACGCCGACGCTCATGCGCAACACGGTGAGCGTCGCGGCGACGAGCACCGCGAGGAACGCGAGGAACGCGAGGATCGGCGCGAGCAGCAGCCACGGCGGCACGCCGGCCAGCGCGGGCCCGGCGTCCGAGCCGGCGCCGGCCGGTGTGCCGGCGGCCGGCGCCGCGTCGCGGGGGGAGGACAGGGAGGCCATGTCGTTACGCCGCGAAGAGGCCCGTGTAGCGCTTGATCCACGCCGGCTGGACGACGGCGAGCGCCTTGTCGTCGTGCAGCACGGCCTTCTCCGCGATCTGCTGCGGCGACGGCACGAACGCGCGGCTTTCCGCGGGAATCACGGCCTTGCCGTTCACGGGCCCGTTCAGCACGTCGGCCGCCATCCGGCCCTGCACGCCGGCGTCGAGCGAATGGTTGATGAACGCGTGGATCAGGTCGAGGTCGCCCGGATGCGCCTTCGGGATCACCGTGAACATCAGTTGCGTCGCGAAGCCCTCCTTCATTCCGTACGTCACGCCCATCTTGTAGTCGGGCTTGCGGATCTGGTCCGGGAAGAACGCCGGCGAATAGATGCCGCCGATGTCGAGCGAGCCGGTGCGGAACAGGTCGGCGACCTGGTTCGGGTTCTCGCCGAGGGTCATCACGCGATCCTTGAGCTGCGCGAGCTTCCGGAACCCCGGATCGATGTTCTGCTGCGAGCCGCCGGCCAGCTTCGCGGCGATGATCGCGAGGTCGACCGCTTCGGCCCACTCCGGCGGCGGCAGGAACAGCCGCCCCGCATATTTCGGATCCCACAGTGCCTCGTAGCTCGACGGCGCGCTCTTCACGGTCGCCGTGTTGTAGATCAGCCCGTCCGACCACAGCAGGTAGCCGATGCCGAAGCCGTTCGCGCCCGTGCGGTATTGCGGCGCGACGTCCTTCAGGTTCGGCAGCCGGTTCAGGTCGGGCTTCGCGAGCAGGCCGGCGTCGGCGAGGCCGGCCGCGCCGACGCCCGCGAGCGTGATGACGTCGTAGGTCGGCCGCTCGCCCGCGGCCTTGACCTTCGCGACCATCCCCGACGTGCCGTCCGCGCGATCGGCGATCACGCGCGCGCCGGTCTGCTTGCTGAAAGTTTCCGCGATGTTGCGCAGCGCCGCCGCGCCGGTATCGTCGGACCAGGTGAGCAGGCGCAGCGTCTTGCCCGCGAAGCTGCCCGACTGAGCCTTCGCAGTCCTGATGAACGGCATCGGAATGGCGGATGCGGCGAGTGCCGTGCCGAGGGTTTTGATCACCTGCCTTCTGCCCGCCTTGAAGTGTTGCATGGCCGTCTCCTGATGAACGATGCCGTGTGGTTCGATGCCGGTCGCCGAAGGGCGGCGCGGGTGTGGATGAACTGTAGGGAGGTCAAATTTCCGCAACAAACGAAATATCCGCATGCGCGCCATGACATAAACGCATGGGTCGCCAGCCTCAGCGGGCCGCCGTCATGACCTGCTTGATCTCCTGGAAGGCGGCCAGCCCGAACGGGCCGAGCTCGCGCCCGACGCTGCTGCGCTTGTAGCCGCCCCATGAGGTTTGCGGATAGATCAGTTGCGGTGTGTTGATCCACACGACGCCCGCTTCGAGCGCATTGGCGACCCGCCTGCCGCGCTCGGCGTCGCGCGTGACGACGGTTGCGACGAGCCCGTATTCGGTATCGTTGGCGGCCGCGATCGCGTCGTCCTCGGCGTCGAACGCGCGCACGCACAGCACCGGCCCGAAAATTTCGTCGCGCCATAGCGCGCAGCCGGCCGGCACGTCGGCGAACAGCGCGGGCCGGATGAAGTAGCCGGGGCCGGCGAGCGCGTCGCCGCCCGTCACGAGCCGCGCGCCGTCGGCGCGGCCCTGCGCGATGTGGCGCTTCACGCGCTCGTATTGCGCGCGGTTCGTCAGCGGGCCCATCTGCACGCCGGGTGCGAACGGCGGGCCGACGACGGTCGTCTCGATCCGTCGCGCGAGGCGCGCGATCAGGTCGTCGGCGAGCGGGGCGGCCACGAGCACGCGCGAGGTCGCCGAACACATCTGCCCGGCGTTGAACAGGCCGCCGCCCGCGATCAGGTCGACCGCGTGATCGAGGTCGGCGTCGTCGAACACGACGATCGACGATTTGCCGCCGAGTTCGAGACCGACGCCCTTGATCGTGTCCGCGGCCGTCTTCATGACCTGCGCGCCGACCGCCGTGCTGCCGGTAAACGACACCTTCGCGACGAGCGGATGCGCGCACAGCCGGGCACCGACCTCGTGGCCGGTGCCCGTCACGACGTTCAGCACGCCGGGCGGCAGGCCCGCTTCGGCGACGATCGCGGCGAGTTCGAGCTCGGGCAGCGGCGTGATCTCGGACGGCTTCAGCACGACGGTGCAGCCGGCGGCGAGCGCGGGCGCGAGCTTCCATGCGGTCGTGACCATCGGGAAATTCCACGGCACGATCAGCGCCGCGACGCCGGCCGGTTCGCGCCGGATCCACGCGCGATGGTCGCCGCCGGGCAGCGCGATCTCGGTTTCGCCGTCAGTGTCGAGGGCCTCCGCGAGGCCCGCGTAGTAGTCGAAGGTGGCGATCACGTCGGCGACGTCGATCTCGGCTTCGGCGAACGGCTTGCCGTTGTTGAGCGACTGCAGTGTCGCGAGCCGCGTGCGCCGTGCGTCGACGCCACGTGCGATGGCGCGCAGCAGCGCCGCGCGCGTGGCGCCGGTCGTGCGTTTCCAGCCGGGAAACGCGCGCGATGCTGCTTGCACGGCACGCTCGACG
Organism: Burkholderia sp. BCC1998; assembly: GCF_905339875.1. Taxonomy (NCBI): domain Bacteria; kingdom Pseudomonadati; phylum Pseudomonadota; class Betaproteobacteria; order Burkholderiales; family Burkholderiaceae; genus Burkholderia; species Burkholderia sp. BCC1998. The sequence continues at coordinate 126,154 of NZ_CAJPHE010000022.1, read as the reverse complement.
TCTGCCTCGCCGCCTGCGCTGACGTCGGCGATGATCATTTCCGTCGACGGGTCGACGACGGGCAGCGTCGCGCCGCCGACGCTCGTGCGCCACGTGCCGTCGATGAAGTGGCGCGTATGCAGCGGCGGATCGAACGCGAGATCCGGTGTCGTGCTCATCGCCCCACCTGTTCGAACCAGGTTGCCTCGTCGATTTCGATCACGGTCGGCATCGGGCGTGCCGTCGCATCGCGCAGCGCGTCGACCAGCGCGTCGGGCGTCGCGGCCGCCTGCGCCGCGCAGCCGAAGCCGCGTGCGAGCGTCTGGAAATCGGGCGTATACGGATCGACGCCGACCGGCGTGATGTCGCGCTCGACCATGTATTTGCGGATCTCGCCGTAACCGCGGTTGTTCCAGACGATCACGATCACCGGCACGCGAGCCTCGACCGCGCTCGCGAGCTCCGGCAGCGTGAACTGCAGGCCGCCGTCGCCGATCAGGCACACCACGGGCCGCGCAGGCGCGGCGAGCTTTGCGCCGATCGCGGCGGGCAGCCCGTAGCCGAGCGTGCCGTAGCCGGTCGACGAGTTGAACCAGCTGCGCGGTGCCGGCGCATCGTGCGTGAAATTGCCGACGTAGACGGGGCTCGTCGAATCGCCGGCGATGATCGCGCCGGGCAGTGCGGTGACGATGGTCTCGATCAGCCGTGCCTGGGCACGCGCGTCGTCGTCGTGGCCGGCCGCGATCGCGGCGCGCACGGCGGCCACCCGCGGCGCACCCCAGCCGGGCTCGGGTGCCGGTGCCGGCCGTTCGTGCACGCGGGTCGACAGCGCGCCGAGCGCCAGCCGCGCATCGCCGGCGATGGCGATTTCGGCGCGCGCATTGCGCATCAGCTGTTGTGCGTCGATGTCGATGCGGATCAGCCGGCCGTCGATCGCGAAGCCGCCGTCGAACGTGACGTCGTAATCGGTTTCGCCGAGTTCGGTGCCGACCGCGAGCACCACGTCGGCCTCGCGGATCGCCGCGCGCGTGGCCGGCAGCGACTGGGTGGAACCGATCAGCAACGGGTGGCCGGCCGGCAGCAGGCCCTTCGCGTTGATCGTCAGCGCGACCGGCGCGTGCAGGCGTTCGGCGAGTTCGCGCAGTTCCGTCGCGGCGTGGATCGCGCCGCCGCCGGCCAGGATCAGCGGCCGCCGGGCCTGCGCGAGCAGGTCGGCGGCTGCCGCGAGCGCGCTCGCATCCGGCGCGGGGCGCGCGGGCAGCGCGAGCGGCGCGGCGGGCAGCGCGGGCGCCGGCATCACGATCACGTCGAGCGGGATCTCGATATGCACGGGCCGCGGCCGCGCGCTTTCGAACACCGCGAAGGCGCGCGCGAGGACCTGCGGCAGGTCGGCCGCGTCGAGCAGCGTGTGCGAGAACGCGGTGAGCCCCGCGAACACGTCGCGCTGCGACGGCAGCTCGTGCAGGCGGCCGTCGCCGCTGCCGAGTTCGCGCCGCGCGTTGACGCTCGAGATCACCAGCATCGGAATCGAGTCCGCGTAGGCCTGTGCCATCGCGGTCGCGATATTGGTCATCCCCGGCCCGGTGATGATGAAGCAGACGCCCGGCCGGCCCGTGACGCGGGCATAGCCGTCGGCCATGAATCCGGCCCCCTGTTCGTGGCGCGGTGTCACATGACGGATCGACGATGCGGCGAGGCCGCGATAGAGCTCGACGGTATGCACGCCGGGAATGCCGAACACGCATTCGACACCCTGGCGTTCGAGAAGATCGACGAGCGCTTCGCCGCAGGTGCGGGGGCGCGCATGGAACGGAGCGGCCGTGGCCGCGCAGGCCTCGGCAATGCAGGAGACAGGGGCGGGATGGTTCATGGATCGTGACGTGCCGATTGGGAGGGGGAGTGGCCCGTACCGCAAGCAACGGGCATGAAGCGGATTGTCGGGGTCGATCGGCGCTGCCAACAATCGATTAGTTTTCATGCAGCGCATGAGCGCCGTGCATGGCGGCGTCGAGGCTCGCCGACGGCCGGACGCTTGCCGCGGCGAGCGGTCGGCATGCGCGGGAACCGTTCGGCCCGCGCACGATTCCCGCGTCCTGCTGCTTCGATCTCCATCGGGCACGAGCGTGCCCGGGTGTTCGTGGTGAGCGGGCCGGACCCGCCACCGGCATGCCCGGCCCGGCCTGCAAGCGAACCCGCGACGGTCAGTGCGGCGCGGTGAAGCGCGGATCGATATACGCGTCGACGTCCTGCGACTGTTTGTACACGGCGTTACGCACGTTGAACGCATTCGCGTTGCGCGTCGAGCCATAGATCGAATCGAGCCCGTCGCCCTTGCGGAACGCACGCTTCGCGGCAGCCTCGTCGAGCAGGTGCGTGCCCTTCAGCAGCGGAAGGTATTGTTCCGGCGCGAGCCCGACACGCGCGGACATGATCCTGACCGCGTCGGCCTGCGTCTTCGGGTCGTTGATGTACGCGACGCAGCGGTACCAGACCTTGACCACCTTCGCCCAGTCGGCCCGGCGCGCGGCGAGGCTCGCCGGCGCGACCGTGATCGCATCGTAGATCAGCCCCGGCGCATCCGCCGACGTGAAGATCGCCCGTGCGCCCGGTGCGCGCTTCAGCGCCTCGCCCGCGTTCGGCTGCCAGGCGGCCACCGCGGCGATGTCGGACGACGAGCCGAGCACCTGCGGCAGTTCGTTGGTTTTCGCATTCACGAGCGTGACGTCGCCGTCCTTGAGCCCGTGCTTCTGCAGCGCGGTTTCGAGCAGCAGGTGATCGACCAGGCCGAGCTCGACGCCGACCTTCTTGCCCTTCAGGCCTTCGACGGTGCGCAGCGGCGGCTTCGCGACGATCATGTCGTTGCCGGCCGAATAGTCGGTCAGCAGGATCATCACGTTCTTCGCGCCGGCCGCGCCGGTGACGAGCGCATCGCCGTTGGTCGCCGCGACCGCGTCGAGCTTGCCCGCGGAAAACGCGTCGAGCGACGCCGAATAATCGAACCACTCGAAGTCGACGTCGACGCCGGCTTCCTTGAACCAGCCCTTGTCGAGCGCGACCTGGAACGCGACCCAGCCGGGCCAGTCGCTGTAGCCGATCTTCAGCGGCGCGGCCGCGTGCACGGCGGGCGCCGTCAACAGCGCGGCGGCCGTGACGGCGGCCCCCAATGCATGACGGACGAAACGGAGGGACGGCAGGCGGCGGAACGCCGGGGCGGGACGGGTCATCGTTGTTCTCCAGGAGACCGGGATCGGGATCGTCGATTCGGACCGCGCCTGTGCGCGGTCCGGCCGCGTGGCCGGTTCCTGAGGATGCGGAACGAACGAAGCGGCCACGGAGAGGCGCGACGGCCGTTGCCATCGCCAATCTCCCGGGCTTTTGTCCCGCCGTGTAGCGCGGGTGCGTCCGGTCTCGCGATCGGACGCACCCGCGCCGGGCTGCTCTCGGACCAGACGTTCGATGAACCGGAACCCTAGCACCCCTAAGATGCGACGCTGCCGCACCTCTCGGCGTCATGCCGAGCGAGAAGCGTGCCAATGGCACGCGGTCACGCGATTCAACGGCGCCGCACGGCGCGCTGAAGTTCGATGAAGCGGGCGGAGAACAGCGCGCTCAATGCGCGCCGGAGCAGGTCGAGCTTGTTCATGACGCGTGAGATATCGAGTGACGATGCATCCGTTCAGCAATGCCCATGCCATTGCCGAACGCGCGGCGCAGGTGCGCGCGATCCGCACTGCGCCGGTGCGCGATCGCATGCGCATGGTGCGCCGCACGCCCGCTGCGAGGGCAAGCCGTCGTCGCCGCCGATTCGTGCATGCCGCGGGTCGTCGCGCCGTCGTGCCGCGTCGTGCGGTCGTTGCGCGGTCGTCGTGTGGTCGTTGCACGGCGGCTGGCACGCAACTCGCTAGATTGACGCTCGAGAGGTGCGAAGCAATTTGCATCATCTTCAGGATCGCTAGGGTTCCGGTCGTGCGGCGTTCGCGCCGCGCGATGACTGGTCCGAGAGCAATCCGGTCTTGCCTTCGCCTCGATTCGAGGAAACGGCGAGGCTCCACGGAGGGATAAAAGCCCGGGAGGTCGCGATGTCGTTCGGTCGCCCTCTCACGCCTTTTGTCCAACCCTCCACGGAGCCGCCATGTCGCCGAGCCCCCAAGCCCTCCTTGCCCCGCCGCCGCACGTCGTGTGGGAAACGCTGATTCCCGCGGGAACCCACTGGTCCGGCATCCTGCGCCGCGGCCTCGCGCTGCGCGTCGTCGACGTCGACGGCGGCGCGAACCTGTCCGCCGTGTTTCATCGCCAGGAAGACCCGCTCGAACGCTACAACATGGCCGATACGCTGAAGGCGCAGCACACCGCGCATCTCACGCGCGGCCATGCGCTGTACACGGACATGGGGCGCGTGATCGCGTCGATCACGGCCGACACGCTCGGCTGGCACGACCCGCTCGGCGGCGTCGGCGATGCGCGCTTGTTCGCGCACAAGTACGGCACGAGCTCGTACCAGGCCGATCGCAACGCGATGATCCGCAACGGCCGCGACAGCCTCGTGCTCGAGCTCGCGAAACACGGATTGTCGGCGCGCGATCTCGCCGCGAACGTCAACTTCTTCAGCCGGCTCGACACGCGCGACGACGGCACGCTCGATTTCGTCGCCGGACATTCGCCGGCCGGCAGCGCACTCGACCTGCGCTTCGAGATGAACACGCTCGCGGCGTTCTCGACCGCGCCGCATCCGCTCGATCCGCGTCCGGACTATGCGCCGAAGCCCGTGAAGCTGATCGCGTACCGCGCGTATCCGGCGGACGGCGCCGCGCCCGAGGACGATCCGTGCCGGCGCGCGTGCGCCGAGAACATGCGCGGCTTCACCAACACCGACCGCCTGTTCGCGTAAGGAGCCGGACCATGCCGATCATCGAAAGCCGTCTCGACCCGCGCGACGCGATCCACGACACCACGCTGAACGCGGGCGAACCGTGGCTGCACGACCTGAAACGCGGCCAGGTCTTCCGCATCCTCGACCTGGAAGGCAACCAGGCGGTCGACACGCTGTTCTATCGCACCGACGACACCGAGGAGCGCTACAGCGCGCAGGACACGATTCGCGCGCAGCGCAACCTGTACCTGAGCGCGGGCAGCGTGCTGCTGTCCAGCCGGGGCAACCCGATGGTGACGATCGTCGCCGACACGTGCGGGCGCCACGACACGCTCGGCGGCGCGTGCGCGGCCGAGAGCAACACCGTGCGCTATGCGCTCGACAAGCGCTACATGCACAACTGCCGCGACAGCTTCCTCAACGCGATCGCGCACTGCACGTGCGGCGCGGGTGCGCGGCTCGGCAAGCGCGACCTCGTCGGCAACGTCAACTTCTTCATGAACGTGCCCGTCACGCCGCTCGGCGGGCTCACGTTCGAGGACGGCATTTCCGCGCCCGGCAAGTACGTCGAGATGCGCGCGGAGATGGACGTCACGGTGCTGATCTCGAACTGCCCGCAGCTCAACAACCCGTGCAACGGCTACAACCCGACGCCCGTGCGCCTCACGATCTGGGAGGCCGAATGAACCACGCCCACGCTCGCCATCGTTCGCGGGAGGCCGCATGAGATTCGCCAAAGTCCTCGTCGCGAACCGCGGCGAAATCGCATGCCGCGTGATCCGCACGCTGAAGCGGCTCGGCATCGCGTCGGTCGCGATCTATTCGGACGCCGATCGCGACGCGCGTCACGTGGCGCTCGCCGACGAAGCTGTGCGGGTCGGGCCGGCGCCTGCGGCCGACAGCTACCTGAACGTCGCGGCGATCCTCGCCGCCGCGCGCGAGACCGGCGCGCAGGCCGTGCATCCCGGCTACGGCTTCCTGTCCGAGCATGCGGGCTTCGCCGATGCATGCGAAGCGGCGGGCCTGCGCTTCATCGGCCCGCTCGGCGATCACATGCGCGCGTTCGGCCTCAAGCACACCGCGCGCGCGCTCGCCGCCGCACAGGGCGTCGCGCTGTTGCCGGGCACGGGCCTGCTCGACGACGTGGCGACGGCGCTCGCCGAAGCCGGCGCGATCGGCTATCCGGTGATGCTGAAAAGCACCGCGGGCGGCGGCGGGATCGGCATGTCGCTCTGCCGCGATGCCGCGCAGCTCGAGGCAGCGTTCGAATCCGTCGTGCGGCTCGGCAACGCGAACTTCGCGCATGCGGGCGTCTATCTCGAGAAGTTCGTCGAACACGCGCGGCACATCGAAGTGCAGATCTTCGGTGACGGCCGGGGCGGCGCGATCGCGCTCGGCGAACGCGATTGCTCGGTGCAGCGCCGCAACCAGAAGGTGATCGAGGAAACGCCCGCGCCGGACCTGACCGATGCCGAGCGCGACGCGCTGCACGCGAGCGCGGTGCGGCTCGCCCGCGCGGTCGGCTACGCATCGGCCGGCACCGTCGAATTCGTGTTCGACGCGAACGCGCGCCAGTTCTATTTCCTCGAGGTGAATACGCGCCTGCAGGTCGAGCATTGCGTGACCGAAGCGGTGACGGGCGTCGATCTCGTGGAATGGATGATCCTGCAGGCCGAAGGCGACCTGCCGCCGCTCGACACGCTCGCCGTCGCGCCGCGCGGCGCGAGCATCCAGGTGCGGCTGTATGCGGAGGATCCGCACAAGCAGTTCCTGCCGAGCGCCGGCCTGCTCACGCACGTCGCGTTTCCGGACGACGTGCGCGTCGACGGCTGGATCGAGGCGGGCACCGAGATCAGCGCGCATTACGACCCGCTGCTCGCGAAACTGATCGTGCGCGGCGATACGCGGCGCGACGCGCTGGCCGCATTGCAGGCCGCGCTCGCGCGTACCGAGCTGTACGGGATCGAGACGAACCTCGACTACCTGCGCGCGATCGCCGGCTCGGACACGTTCGCGCGCGGCGCGCCGACGACAGCATTCCTGTCGCGCTTCGCGTTCGCGCCGCACACGATCGACGTGCTCGACGGCGGCGTGCAGACCACCGTGCAGCAGGCCCCCGGGCGGGTCGGCTACTGGAGCGTCGGCGTGCCGCCGTCCGGGCCGATGGACGATCGCGCGTTCGACCTCGCGAACGCGCTGCTCGGCAACGCGCGCGACGCGGCCGGGCTGGAATTCACGATGGTCGGCGCGACGCTGCGCTTCAACACGGCGACGCTGTTCGTGCTCGGCGGCGCGCCGCTCGCGGCCACGCTCGACGGTGAGCCCGCGTCGTTCTGGCAGGTGCTGCGCGCGCGGCCCGGCGCGGTGCTCAAGCTCGGCGGCGTGACCGGCGCGGGCGTGCGCGCGTGCCTGGCCGTGAAGGGCGGGCTGCAGGTGCCCGACTATCTCGGCAGCAAGGCGACCTTCACGCTCGGCCAGTTCGGCGGTCACGCGGGGCGCGCGCTGCGCAAGGGCGACGTGCTGCATCTGCACGCGGACGCGGGGCGCGGCGACGCGGGCGCGACGCTGGCCGCGACCGAGGTTCCCGCGCTGACGCACGCATGGACGCTCGGCGTGCTCGACGGTCCGCACGGCGCGCCGGACTTCTTCACGCCCGACGACATCGCGATGCTCTACGGCACGCAGTGGACGGTCCACTACAACTCCAGCCGCACCGGCGTGCGGCTGATCGGCCCGAAGCCGCAATGGGCGCGGGTGGACGGCGGCGAGGCGGGCCTGCATCCGTCGAACATCCACGACAACGCGTATGCGATCGGTGCGGTCGATTTCACCGGCGACATGCCGGTGATCCTGGGCCCCGACGGCCCGAGCCTGGGCGGCTTCGTGTGCCCGGTGACGGTCGTGCGCGACGAGTTGTGGAAGCTCGGGCAGTTGCGCCCGGGCGACACCGTGCAGTTCGTGCGCGCCCGCGTGTCGCCCGGGCCTGCCGCCGCCGCGGTCGTGCCTGCGGCTTGCGCCGGCGCGCCGGACGATTGCGTGCTGCATCGCGATCCGGCGGCCGGCGGCGGCATCGGCGTGGTGTACCGGCGCTCCGGCGATCGCAACGTGCTGGTCGAATACGGGCCGCTCGTGCTCGACCTGAACCTGCGCTTTCGCGTGCATGCGCTGATGTGCTGGCTCGACGCGCACCGACTGCCCGGCATGCTCGACCTGACGCCGGGGATTCGTTCGCTGCAGGTGCAGTTCGACGCGCGGACGCTGCCGCTCGCCACGCTGCTCGCGCATCTGCAGGCAGCCGAGCGCGAACTGCCCGACGTGGCCGACATGCGCGTGCCGAACCGCATCGTGCATCTGCCGCTGTCGTGGGACGACCCGTCGACGCGCATCGCGATCGAGCGCTACATGCAGTCGGTGCGGCCCGATGCGCCGTGGTGCCCGAGCAATATCGAGTTCATCCGGCGCATCAACGGGCTGGCGAGCATCGACGACGTCAAGCGCATCGTGTTCGACGCGCGCTATCTGGTGATGGGGCTCGGCGACGTCTATCTCGGCGCGCCGGTCGCGACGCCGATCGATCCGCGGCACCGGCTGGTGACCACGAAGTACAACCCCGCGCGCACCTGGACGCCGGAGAACGCGGTCGGCATCGGCGGCGCGTATCTGTGCGTGTACGGGATGGAAGGGCCCGGCGGCTACCAGTTCGTCGGCCGGACCGTGCAGATGTGGAACCGCCACCGCACCACGCGCGAATTCGAGGCCGGCAAGCCGTGGCTGCTGCGCTTCTTCGACGAGATCCGCTTCTACGAAGTCAGCGAAGCCGAGCTGACCGCACTGCGCGCGGATTTCATCGCGGGCCGCGCGGCGCTGAGGATCGAGGAATCCGTGTTCGATCTGGGCGCATACAACCGCTTCCTGCGCGACGAGGCCGATTCGATCGCGACGTTCAAGGCCGCGCAGCAAACCGCGTTCGAAGCCGAGCGCGAGCGATGGCGCGCGGCCGGGCAGGCTGAATACGTCGGCGAAGCGGAGCCGGGCGACGGGCAGGCGGCGCGCGCGGCGGGCGTGCTCGACGACACGCAGCGGGCGATTGCCGCGGACGTGTCGGGCAGCGTGTGGAAGGTGCTGGTCGAAGCCGGCGAGCGCGTGTCCGAAGGACAGGTCGTCGCGATCGTCGAGTCGATGAAGATGGAGGTGGCTGTGACGGCAACGGAAGACGGCACGATCGAGACGATCGATTGCGCGCCGGGCGCGGCGGTGGTGGCCGGCCAGCGGTTGATGGTGATGAAGGCGGGCGCTGCCGAGGAGGTCGCATGAACACGACGGAACGCTCCCTCCTGCCCGGGCTGCGCTCGATTGCCGCGCTGCGCGCGCGCTATGAAGCGGGCGACCTGACGCCGCATGCGCTCGTCGACGCGATCGCCGCGCATTTGGACGCGGGCGACCCGCATCACGCGTGGATCCGGCCGCTGTCTCGCGCGGAGATGACGCGGTATGCCGACGCGCTCGCCGGGCGCGACATCGCGACGCTGCCGCTGTACGGCGTGCCGTTCGCGATCAAGGACAACATCGACCTCGCGGGCATCCCGACGACGGCGGCCTGTCCGGCTTATGCGTACACGCCCGCACGCAGCGCGCCCGTCGTCGAGCGGCTGATCGCGGCCGGCGCGATTCCCGTCGGCAAGACCAATCTCGACCAGTTCGCGACCGGGCTCTCGGGGCAGCGCTCGCCTTACGGCGCGTGCCGCAATGCGCTCGATCCGCGCTATGCGTCGGGCGGGTCGAGTTCCGGGTCGGCGGTGGCGGTCGCACTCGGCGTCGCGACCTTCTCGCTCGGCACCGACACGGCCGGCTCCGGGCGCGTGCCGGCCGCGTTCCACGGCCTCGTCGGGCTCAAGCCGACCCGCGGCGTGGTGAGTACGCTCGGTGTCGTGCCGGCCTGCCGCTCGCTCGATTGCGTGTCGGTGTTCGCGCACTCGCCGGCCGATGCGCGGACCGTGTTCGACGTCGCGCATGGCGTGACCGAAGGCGATCCGTACGGGCGCGCGTGGCAGCCGCTGCCGGGCGCTAGCGGACTGCGCGCGCATCCGGGGCGGCCGCTCGCGCAGTTGCGCTTCGGCGTGCCGCGTGCCGATCAGCTCGAGTTCTTCGGCGACGAATCGTATCGCGCGGCGTGGGGCGTGGCGCTCGAACGCCTGTGCGCGACCGGCGCGCGGGTCGTCGAGATCGACTTCGGCCCGTTCCTGGCCGCCGCGCGGCTGCTGTACGAAGGCCCGTGGGTGGCCGAGCGGCTCGCCGCGATCGGCGCATTCGCCGCGCGGGAACCCGATGCGCTGCATCCGGTGATCCGCGAGATCGTCGGCGGTGCGTCGCGTTTCAGCGCGGCCGATGCGTTCGCGGCATTCGACCGGCTCGCGACGCTGCGCGTCGAGGCCGATCGCGCGTGGGGCGGGCTCGATGCAATCGTGATGCCGACCTCGGCGACGACCGCGACCGTCGACGCGCTCGAAGCCGACCCGATCGGCGTCAACTCGCGCTTCGGCTACTACACGAATTTCGTCAACCTGCTCGACCTGTCGGCGATCGCGGTGCCGGCCGGCACGTGCGAAAGCGGACGGCATGCGGGCTTGCCGTTCGGGATCACGTTCGTCGGCCGCGCGCACGACGATGCGCGGCTGCTGGATCTCGCGCAGGCGTGGGTCGGCGGCGCCGTCGCGGGCGGCGATGCGGGCGTCGGCGATGCGGTTGTCGGCGATGCCGGGGCGCCAGCGCCGGCGGCGCCTGCGTCCGGCGCATCGTCCGGTGTGTCGTTTGGCGCATCGTCTGGCGCGTCGTCCGGTGTGTCGTCCGATGTGTCGTCCGGCGTGTCGTCCGGTGTGTCGTCCAACGCGTCGTTCAACGTGTCGTTCAACGCGTCGTCCGGTGTCGTGCGCGTGGCCGTCGTCGGTGCGCATCTGCGTGGCGAGCCGCTGAACGGGCAGCTGACGGATCGGGGCGCGCGTTTCGTCGCCGCGACGACGACGGCCGCCGCCTATCGCCTCTACGCGCTGTCCGCGGCGGCCAGCGGCGGCCTCGCCAAGCCGGGCCTCGTGCGCGTGCCGGACGGTGGCGCGCCGATCGCGGTCGAGATCTGGGAGATGCCGGTCGACGCGTACGGCAGCTTCGTCGCCGGGATTGCGGCGCCGCTCGGCATCGGCACGCTGACGCTCGCGGACGGCTCGTGGGTGCAGGGTTTCCTGTGCGAAAGCGCGGCGCTCGACGATGCGCAGGACATCACGCGCTTCGGCGGCTGGCGGGCCTACCGCGCCCAGGCCGCCAACGGCGCATTGCAATGAACGCCCGGTCGCGCGTGGCCCTTGGGCGGCGCGCGACCGGCACCCGCAACGATACGGAGATTCCCATGTCAATGACCCGCAACACGACCGGCTGGCTGGCCGTGCGCCGCGAACTGACGACGCGCGGCAAATGGACGCTCGGCCTCGCGTCGTTCCTGCTGCCGTGCGCCGTCTGGTGCCTGATCAGCTATGTGCCGTTCGTCTGGCATCCGCAGATGCGCATCACGAATCCCGGGAGCGTCGACTATTTCCAGGCCGGCATGCAGATCGATCGCGACGTGTTCGACGACGAGCTCGCGCATGCGCGTGCGACGCACGCGGCCGTGCCCGAAGGCGTGCGCGCGAACCCGGTCTACCTGCCCGCGCCGCATCAGGTGCTGCGCGCGTTCTACACGGCGTTCACGACACCGCCCGCATCGCGCGACGGCGTGTGGCTGCACGAGAGCCTGTGGCACAGCATCCGGATCATCTTCTGGGGCTTCGTGATCTCGTCCGCGATCGGCGTGCCGCTCGGCATCGTCTGCGGCACCTTCAGTGCGCTCGCGCGGCTGCAGGAGCCGTTCCTCGAGTTCTTCCGCTACCTGCCGGCGCCGGCGTTCGGCGCGCTGATGGTCGCGATTCTCGGCATCTACGACGCGCCGAAGATCGCGATCATCGTGATCGGCACGCTGTTCCAGCAGGTGCTGATCGTCGCGAACACGACGCGCAAGCTCGAATACGGGTTGTTCGAGGCCGCGATGACGCTCGGCACGAAGAAGCTGAAGCTGCTCACGCACGTCGTGATTCCGGGCGTGCTGCCGGACCTGTATCGCGACCAGCGGATCCTGCTCGGCTGGGCGTGGACCTACCTGATCGTCGCCGAACTCGTCGGCACGAGTTCGGGCATCACGTGGTACATCAGCCAGCAGGCCCGCTACCAGCATTTCGACAACGTATACGCGGCGATCCTGATGATCGGGATCATCGGCCTCGGCACCGACATCGTGCTCGGGCTGCTCGGCCGCAAGCTGTTTCCGTGGGATCGCACGCTGAAGGCGTGACACCCGTCGACGCGCATCCATCGACCGATTTTCGCAGAGGGCATCATGCAGAATCCGCAAGCCGTTCCCGATTACCTGATTCAATCCGACGCGGTGCGCGAGCGCTTCGCGCGGCTGAAAACCCGCGACGTGATTCTCGACGTGCGCCATGTCGGCAAGCGTTTCGCGACGCCGCAGGGCGAGTGCGTCGCGCTCGACGACATCAGCTTCCGTACGCACCGGCGCGAGTTCGTGTGCGTGATCGGCCCGTCCGGCTGCGGCAAGTCGACGTTGATCCGCATCCTGGCCGGGCTCGACGCGCAGACGAGCGGCGAGGTGCTGCTGGACGGCAAGCCCGTGCAGGGGCCGGGCGCCGACCGCGGGATGGTGTTCCAGGGCTATACGCTGTTTCCGTGGCTCACCGTGAAGAAGAACGTGATGTTCGGCCTGCGCATGAACGGCAGCAGCAGCGGCGAGGCCGAGCGCGAGGCGCTGCAGTGGCTCGATCTCGTCGGGCTGACGCGTTTCGCCGACGTGTATCCGCACCAGTTGTCGGGCGGGATGAAGCAGCGCGTGGCGATTGCCCGCGCGCTCGCGAACCGACCGCGGATCCTGCTGATGGACGAGCCGTTCGGCGCGCTCGACGCGCAGACGCGTGCGCGGATGCAGACCCACCTGCTCGACATCTGGCGCAATATCGACGTGACGATCCTGTTCATCACGCACGACCTCGACGAGGCGATCTTCCTGGCGGACCGGATTCTGGTGCTGAAGGCGAACCCGGGCGGCGTGCAGGAGCTGATCGAGGTGCCGGTGCCGCGGCCGCGCGATTATGCACAGGTCAATACGCCCGAGTTCATTGCAACGAAGGCGCGGCTCGAAGCGCTGATCCATCCGAAGGAAGCGGTGGCCGCGGACGACGAAGGCGTCAGGCCGCACATGATCCGGATGACGGACGTCGCGGACAATGTCGAGTAGCGGGGGAGCCGGGCGCGCGTGCGCGCCCGGGATCTCGTACCGGGCGTGATCCGTGCGACTGCATGACGGGATCCCGACCACGCACGAGTGCGAACATTTGTCGTCAGTCGTTTTGCTACGGATTTTCTCTTGATCTCTCGCGGCGGAATGCGAGATGAAATAATGCCGTTACACGTGTGGTTCGGCAATGGCGAAGTTGGGCGCGATTCGCGCAAGTCTTTTTGTTTCTGTTTTTGCGTGAAATGCGAGATTCAATTCACATATATGCGCATCAAGGTCGCGCGTTCGTCCCGGAAAATGGCGGCGTTAATAAAAATATTATTGAAGCGCTGAAATACTCCTTGTTGGGTCTGCGCCCCGCCTGACGCGTGCTTGCTGCATTTGAACCGCGCTCCCGCGTATCCGGCGAAGGCTTCGCCCCGGATGCGCCGATTTTGCAGTATTGAAAATCATGTGAAATATCGGTTCAATCCGGAATATTGTTTTCGCAAATTGACGTCCTTATAAAAAATAATCGAGAACTGTCAGTATTTACAGGTTCATTGGATTAACCGCTCGATGTAAATTCGAGTCGCGGGACAAATTGATGTTTTCAAGGTTTCGTGCGAATCGATCACCCGATCGGTGATCGAAGGTCGCATGGAACGGTGTCCACGCACCGGCAACCCATCTACCTGAACGGGAGCTTCTATGTCACGCGTTACCGATGTGCTCGTCTCGATCGATACCGAAACCATTCTCCAGAAATATCCGAATCCCAGCCGGGATCCGAAAAACCCGACGCTGATCGACTGGAAGCACGTCTACATGGTCACGAACCAGGACAACGTCGTGTCCGGGCAGGCGGGCGGCGAACTCGACCTGAAAGCCCAGGTGGGCGACCTGATCCGATGGCGTGAAACGAGCCTGTCGCTGGGCTTCGAGAAGCAGGTCGTGTTCTACGGCTTCATCGCCAACCAGGGCCGCGACCTGATTTCGACGCCGACGCCGCGCAAGGCCACCGCATCGATCCCGATTCCGAACCCGAGCTCGCCGTCGACGCCGACCTGCCAGAAGGTGGACAACTACTACTGGTCGTCGGAAACGCTGTCGGAAGGCCGCGTCACCTACCACTTCTACTTCCAGATCATCGACCGCAATTGCCAGTCGCTGGGTTGCTATCAGTGGGACCCGTTCATCTCGATCCACAACTGATCTCGGCAGGCGGGCGACCGTGCGACGGTCGCCCGCGTCATTGTCCCGTTCCGGAGGAAGCGCCATGCCTGGTCTTCGTTGCGACGTGCTTGCGATCGTCGATGCCGTCACGCTGCTGTCGGCCTGTCCCGATGCGAGCCGGAACGCGGATGCGCCGACCGTGATCGACGGCCGGCACATCTACGTGGTGAGCCCCGGCGACACCGGGCCGCTCGGCCGCAACGACAGCCGGCTCTTTGCCGGCCTGTCGCCGGGCGACCAGCTCCGCCTGCGCGAAACGGCGCTGGCGCTGCGTGCCGAAGTGAGCGTGCTGTTCATCCGGTTCGCCTTGCGGGACGCCGGCATCGTCGCGCCGATCGAAGCGCAGGTGCGCGACGCCGCGACGCCGGTGCCGTCCGACGACGACCTGCTCCATCCGCAGTGCCGGCCGATGCCGGACCATTACTGGCGCAGCGACGTGCTGGCTGCGGGCGCCACCACGTGCACGGCCGATTTCGCCGTGCTCGACCGTGGCGGTGCGGTGTCCGGCTACTTTCGCTGGGAGACGTCGATCGAGATCGCCGGCGGCCGCGCGGATTCGTAGCAGCGCGATTGCAAGCCGTCGCCGGACCGCGACGGCAACGTCAACCTTGCGTCCGATACCGGCTTCGGGCGATTTTCTGCGCGAATGCCGATTTCAGGCAGGACGCCGAACCGTTTGACTCACGGGCCGCTCGCGTTTCATCGGCAGCCGGCCCGCCCGAATCAGTTTCGTTCCCGTTCGAGCCAGCGTCGTTGCGAGGCGTGACCACCCGAGCGCGCCGCGCCCGTCGCGGGCCGGTTCCCCGCATTACCGCCCGCTGATCCAATCCGGAATTTGTCTAGTCATCCTTGCGATTGGATCGTACGAGATGCACCAAACGCGTGCCTGAATTCCCCACGACGAGGCACGTCAGAGCCCCGAAATTAGGGGATTTCCCGCGTTTACCCGGTTTTTTTTGATCGCTGCTTGTCGCGCTGTTTTTCTTCTTGCATGCTTGTATAGACAAATTCCTGAGGCGGCTTGCTGCAGCACCGAAGGGATGACGAACCTCAACGCAAGGAGAAATCTCGTGAACGGCAAGCGGATCAAGTGGGCAATCAGGACGATCGGTGTCATCGCGGCCGC
Organism: Burkholderia sp. BCC1998; assembly: GCF_905339875.1. NCBI lineage: Bacteria > Pseudomonadati > Pseudomonadota > Betaproteobacteria > Burkholderiales > Burkholderiaceae > Burkholderia > Burkholderia sp. BCC1998. The sequence goes on along the minus strand of NZ_CAJPHE010000022.1, from coordinate 110,635 downwards.
GGCGGCAACGCTCGCGGCGCCGGCGCAGGCGAAGGAATGGAAGACGGTGACGGTCGCGCTCGAAGGCGGCTACGCACCGTGGAACCTCACGCTGCCGGGTGGCAAGCTGGGCGGTTTCGAACCGGAGCTGCTCGCCAACGTGTGCGAGCGGATCAAGGTGCAGTGCAACATGGTCGCGCAGGACTGGGACGGGATGATTCCCGGCCTGCAGGCCGGCAAGTTCGATATCCTGATGGATGCGATTTCCATCACGCCGGAGCGCGAAAAGATCCTGCTGTTCTCGCGTCCGTATGCGGCGACGCCCGCGACGTTCGCCGTCACCGACACCAAGATCCTGCCGAAGGCCGCGCCCGGCGCGCCGATGGTCAAGCTGACGGGTGACGCGAACGCGGACAAGCCCACCGTCGATGCGCTGCGCAAGCAGCTGAAGGGCAAGACGATCGGCATCCAGTCGGGCACCGTCTATACGAAATTCATCAACGACAGCTTCAAGGACATCGCGTCGATTCGCGTGTACAAGACCTCGCCCGAACGCGACCTCGACCTCGTCGCCGGGCGCATCGATGCGTCGTTCGACGACGTCACGTACTACGCGGCGAACAACACGAAGAAGGACACCGCGTCGATCGTGCTCGCGGGGCCGAAGCTCGGCGGGCCGATCTGGGGGCCGGGCGAAGGGCTCGCGTTCCGCAAGCAGGATGCCGACCTGAAGACGAAGTTCGATACGGCGATCGGCGCGGCACTCGCGGACGGCACGGTGAAGAAGCTGGCCGACAAGTGGTTCAAGACCGACGTCACGCCGTAAGCACGCCGCCGCCGCGCGAGCGACTCGAACGACGCGCGGCGGCAGGCATCCTGCCGATTCACTCAACGCTTGCCGGGAGGCACGCATGGCGATTCTCGAAATGCTCGGCTTCGGAACCGAAGGCTGGGGCGGTGTGCTGCTGCTCGCCGCACTGATGACGGTCGCGCTGACGCTCGCCGCGCTCGCGGTCGGCGCGGTGATCGGCGCGGCGATCGCGGCGGCGAAGCTGTCGCGCTACCGCAGCGCCCGCCTGCTCGGCGACCTGTACACGACGGTATTTCGCGGCGTGCCCGAACTGCTCGTCATCTATCTGTTCTACTTCGGCGGCTCGACGCTCGTCACGGCCGTCGGCCAGTGGTTCGGCGCGGAAGGCTTCATCGGCGTGCCGCCGTTCGTGATCGGCGCGCTCGCGGTCGGCATGATCTCGGGCGCCTACCAGGCGGAGGTGTATCGCGCGGCGGTGCTCGCGGTGTCGAAGGGCGAGCTCGAAGCGGCGCGCGCGATCGGCATGCCGCGCAGCATGGTGCTGCGGCGCATCCTGGTTCCGCAGGTGCTGCGCTTCGCGCTGCCCGGAATCGGCAACGTGTGGCAGCTGAGCCTCAAGGACTCGGCACTGATCTCGGTCACCGGGCTCGCCGAGCTGTTGCGCACGAGCCAGATCGCCGCCAACTCGACCCACCAGTACTTCGTGTTCTTCGTCGCGGGCGGTGCGTTGTATCTGCTGATGACGGGCGTGTCGAACCGCGTGTTCAACCGCGCGGAAGCGATCGTCGGCCGGTCGTTCCGCCGCAATTTCGCGCGCAACTGACGGAGAACGTGCATGTCCCTCGATTTCGCTTTTCTCTTCGATACGCTGCGCCAGCTGCTCGCGGCCGTACCGACCACGCTCGGCCTGTTCTTCGCCTCGCTCGTGCTCGGCGGCCTGCTGTCGCTCGTGATCGTCACGATGCGCCTGTCGCCGCGCTGGCTGCCGAACCGCTTCGCGCGTGCTTACATCCTCGTGTTTCGCGGCTCGCCGCTGCTGATCCAGATGTTCCTCGTGTATTACGGGCTCGGCCAGTTCGGCGTGATCCGCGAAAGCTTCATGTGGCCGCTGCTGCGCGAGCCATACGTCTGCGCGGTGCTGTCGCTCGCGCTGTGCACGGCGGGCTACACGGCCGAGATCCTGCGCGGCGGGCTGATGGCCGTGCCGGTCGGGCAGATCGAGGCCGGTTATTCGATCGGCCTGTCGGGCTTCGCGCTGCTGCGGCGCGTGATCGGCCCGATCGCGTTGCGCCAGTGCTTGCCCGCGTATTCGACCGAAGCGGTACTGCTCGTCAAGTCGACCGCGCTGGCGAGCCTCGTCACGGTATGGGAAGTGACGGGCGTCGCGCAGCAGATCATCCAGCAGACCTATCGGACGACCGAGGTGTTCGTCTGCGCCGCCGTGATCTATCTGGGCCTGAACTTCATCGTCGTGCGCCTGCTCGGCGCGCTCGAATGGCGGCTTTCCGGGCACCTGCGTGCGCCGAAGCCCACCGGTGCGCCCGCCGCGGCGACGCGCAATCCTCAACGCGTCGCGCCCTGAGCGTCCCCGTCCTTTCCAGGAGAATCCGATGAACACCGCTGCTCCCGTTGCGCTGTCGGTCAAGAACATCCACAAGTCGTTCGGCGACCATCATGTGCTGAAGGGCATTTCGCTCGACGCGCATGAGGGCGACGTCATCTCGATCCTCGGCGCGAGCGGCTCGGGCAAGAGCACGTTCCTGCGCTGCCTGAACCTGCTCGAGACACCCGACGACGGCTCCGTCGCGCTCGCCGGGGAAACACTCGCGATGAAGCGCGCGCGCGACGGCAAGCTGCATCCGAGCGACCGGCGCCAGGTCGACCGGATCCGCTCCCAGCTCGGCATGGTCTTTCAGAACTTCAACCTGTGGTCCCACATGACGGTGCTCGACAACCTCGTCGAGGGGCCGCTGCGCGTGCAAAAGCGCAGCCGCGCCGAAGCGGTCGAGGAGGCCGAGGCGCTGCTGGCGCGCGTCGGTCTCGCCGACAAGCGCGGCTACTATCCGGCGCACCTGTCGGGCGGCCAGCAGCAGCGCGTCGCGATCGCCCGCGCGCTCGCGATGCATCCGAAAGTGATGCTGTTCGACGAACCGACGTCCGCGCTCGATCCGGAGCTGGTCGGCGAAGTGCTGCGCGTGATGCGCTCGCTGGCGGAAGAGGGGCGCACGATGCTGGTCGTCACGCATGAAATGGGCTTCGCGCGGCACGTGTCGAATCGCGTGCTGTTCCTGCATCAGGGCGAAGTCGACTCGGACGGCACGCCCGACGACCTGTTCGGCGGCCAGTGCTCCGAGCGCTTCCGGCAATTCGTGTCGAGCCACCACGACCGCACCACCAACTGAGGCTGCCATGACCGTATTCCGTGCGGCTCGGCCGCTCGACTGGCGACAGGTTGCGACGGTGGCGGCCGGCGAGCCGCTGGCGCTGGCCGACGAGGCACGCGCGCGCGTCGTTGCCGCGCGCGAACTCGTCGACGAGATCGTCGCGCGCGGGATTCGCGCTTACGGCGTCAATACCGGCGTGGGCGCGCTGTGCGACGTGATCGTGTCGCCGGCACAGCAGAGCACGCTGTCGCGCAACATCCTGATGAGTCACGCGGTGGGCGTCGGCATGCCGCTCGGCGCGGCCGAAACGCGCGCGATCGTCGCGGCCGCGATCAACAATTTCGCGCACGGGCATTCGGGCGTCCATGCCGACGTCGTCGACCAGCTCGTCGCGCTGCTCGAGCACGATTGCCTGCCGGAGGTGCCGGCGCACGGCTCGGTCGGCTATCTGACCCACATGGCGCACGTCGCGCTCGTCTGCATCGGGCACGGCCATGCGCGCCACCGCGGCGAACGCATCGGCGGCGCCGACGCGCTGCGCCGCATCGGCCGCGAACCGCTCGTGCTCGGTGCGAAGGAAGGGTTGAGCCTGGTCAACGGCACGCCGTGCGTCACGGGGCTCGCCGCGCTCGCGCTGGCCCGCGCGGAACGGCTGCTCGACTGGGCCGACTGGATCGCGGCGGCGAGCTTCGAGAATCTCGGCGGGCAACTCGCCGCGTTCGACCCGGCCTCGCTCGCGTTGCGGATCTCGCCCGGCATCGGGCATGTCGGCGCGCGCTTGCGGACGATGCTGGCCGACAGCCCGATGCTCGCCGCGGCGAGCGGGCGGCATACGCAGGATCCGCTGAGCCTGCGCACGATTCCGCACGTGCACGGCGCGGCGCGCGACGTGTTCGCGGTCACGGCGGACGTCGTCGATCGCGAGCTCGCGTCCGTCACCGACAATCCGATCGTCGCCGGTACGCGCGACGCGCCGGCCGTTCATTCGCAGGCGCATGCGGTCGGCGCGGGCATCGCGCTGGCGATGGACAGCCTCGCGGCCGCGATGGCGCAGGTGGCGGCAATCGCCGAGCGGCGGCTGGACCGTCTCGTCAATCCGCTCGTGAGCGGCCTGCCGGCGTTTCTCGCGGCGCCGGGCGGCACGTGTTCGGGCTTCATGATCGCGCAGTACACGGCGGTCGCGCTGGTCGCGCAGAATCAGCGGCTCGCGGCGCCGGCGAGCCTCGACGGCGGCATTACGTCGGGGCTGCAGGAAGATCACCTGTGTCATGCGACGCCGGCCGCGCTGAAGGCGCTCGACATCATCGAGAACGCGACGCGCGTGCTCGCGATCGAGCTGCTCGCCGCCGCGCAGGCATACGACTTGCAAGCGAGTGAAACCGGGCGGGCCGCGTCGACCGACGCGCTGTGGCGGCACGTGCGCGAACGCGTACCGGCGTATCGCGACGACCGGCCGCTCGCGGACGACATCGCGATCGCGGCCGGCATCGTCGCGGGGGCGCCGCCGCCATTGCAGTGACGACCGGCGACGACCGGCGACGACGGGCGGATCATCCATTATTCATTCGGTCGAGGGTGCATGAACGAGACGGAGCGACAACTTTCCGCACGGCCGGCGAGGGTATCGAGCGAGGCCGTGCCGGCGCGCGCACTGCCGGCCTATCAACAGATCAAGCGCTACGTCGTCGAGCGGATCGCGAAGGGCGACTGGAAACCCGGCGGCGCGATCCCGACCGAGGCCGAGCTGGTCAAGGAATTCGGCGTGGCCCGGATGACGGTGTCGCGCGCGCTGCGCGAACTGACGAACGAACGCGTGCTGACCCGCATCCAGGGTGCCGGCACGTTCGTCGAGCGCCGGCATTACGAATCGACGGTCCTGGAGATCCGCAACATCGCGGACGAGATTGCGGAACGCGGTCATCGGCACAGCGCGCGCGTCGTGCTGATCGAGCGCAGCGTCGACCCGGACGCGATCGATGCGCTCGGGCTTCGCTCGGGGCCGGTGTTTCATTCGCGCATCGTGCATTTCGAGGAAGACGAGCCGATCCAGTTCGAGGATCGCTACGTCAATCCGGCGTTGTTTCCCGACTACCTGGAGCAGGATTTCACGATCGAGACGCCGAACCACTACATGGTGCGGCTCGCGCCGATCCAGCGCGCCGAGTTCCGGATCTATGCGGAGAAACCCAATGCGCAGGTGCGCCGGCATCTCGTGATGGAAATCGGCGAGCCGTGCCTGGTGTTGAAGCGCCGCACCTGGGTCGGTGAGCACGTCGCGACGTCGGTCAGGCTGTGGCATCCGGCGTCGCGGTTTCACCTGGCGGGGAAAATGTAGGGACGCGGCGAGCGGCCCGGATCGAGCCGAGGCAATCGGCGTGGATGTCCTGCGCGTCGGCGAATGATGCGGCCGCTGACTCGACCCGGCGAGTGACAATCGCGAAGAGCGCCCATCGAACCGTTCGTTCCTTCGCCCGTCGGCATGCGTACGCGCATTCACCGACCTGAATACCGGCAGCGAGTGGCGCATAATGTTTCGAGGTCGACCCTTGGCTGGAAGAGGGTTTTATGCGCTGCACAATTTGCGGATCGGAGAATCCTCCCGGTGCTGGGTTCTGCCAGGAATGTGGCGCCGTGCTGTCCCGCACCTGCCCGCAGTGCGGGCATGACGCAGCGCCGGCAGCCCGCTTCTGCAGCCATTGCGGTGCGCCGCTGGCGACACCTGCCGCCGCGGCGCCATTGTCCCGACCGTCGGCTCACGCGCCGTCGCCCACCCCGATTCATTACACGCCCGATCATCTGGCCGAGCGCATCCGTGCCGAACACGCGGCGATGGAAGCGCGCGGCGAGCCTGCCGGCGAGCGCAAGACCGTTACCGCGCTGTTTGCCGACATGGCCGGGTCGACCGCGCTGATCCACGACCTCGATCCCGAAGTGGCGCATCGCCTGATCGTGCCGGTGGTCGAGCTGATGATGGAGGCGGTCCACTACTACGAAGGGTACGTCGCCAAATCGCTCGGCGACGGCATCCTCGCGCTGTTCGGCGCGCCGATCGCCCACGAGGACCACGCGCAGCGCGCGCTCTTCGCCGCATTGCGCATGCAGCAGGCGATGCGCCAGCACGGCGACCGCATTCGGCTGCAGGAAGGCATTCCTCTGCAGATTCGCGTCGGCGTGCATACGGGCGAGGTCGTCGTCCGTTCGATCCGCACCGACGACTTGCACACCGAATACGACCCGCTCGGGCATACGATCCACATCGCGTCGCGGATCGAGGGCATCGCGGCGCCCACGTCGATTCTCGTCAGCGAATCCACCCACAAGCTGGCCGAAGGCTATTTCGAGTTCAAGGCGCTCGGGGCCACGCAACTCAAGGGCATTCCCGCGCCGCTATGCGTCTACGAAGTGCTGGGGCTGGGTGCGTTGCGCACGCGCCTGCAGCTGGCGGCGCACCGTGGTCTCGCGCGGTTCGTCGGGCGCGAAACGGAACTGGAACACCTGAACCGGGCCCTGGAGACCATGCGGGCCGGGCACGGGCGCGTGGTCGGCGTGGTCGGCGAGGCCGGCGTCGGCAAGTCTCGTCTGTTCCACGAGTTCAAGGAGCGTTCACGGCGCGGCGCGCTGGTGCTGGAGACGTTTTCGGTATCGCACGGCAAGGCGTTTTCCAATTTGCCGTTGATCGAACTCCTGAAGAACTATTTCCAGATCACGCCGCAGGACGACGAGCGGCGCTGCCGGGAAAAGGTCATCGGCAAGGCGCTCGCGCTGGAGCGCAGTTTCGAGGACCTCGTGCCGTACGTTCTCTATCTGCTCGGCATCGGCGAGGGCGGCTCGGTGCTGGTCGAGATGGACCCGCAGATCCGGCGCGAGCGCACCTTCGACGCGATCAGGCAGCTGCTCGTGCGCGAGAGCCAGAATCAGCCGGTTCATTTGCTGTTCGAGGATCTGCAATGGCTGGACCGTGAAACGGAAGCATTCCTAAGTTATCTGATCGACCACGTGCCGGACGCACGCATCCTGCTGTTGGTGAACTACCGGCCCGAGTATCGGCCGGCGTGGGCCGGCGCGGTTCATTGCAGCAGGATCCGGCTCGAGCCGCTCGGCCCGTCCGATGCGCAGGGGCTGCTCACGGCGCTGCTCGGCGAGGATCGCACGCTCGTGCCGCTGAAGCAGCTCATTCTGGAGAAGACGGAGGGCAATCCGTTCTTCATGGAGGAAGTGGTCCAGACGCTCGTCGAAGAGAAGTCGCTGCTCGGCGAGGCCGGGCGCTATCGCATCGTGGAGACGCCGGCGACGCTGCATATCCCGACCACCGTGCAGGGCGTGCTGGCGGCCCGGATCGATCGGCTTCCCGTCGAGGAAAAGGAACTGCTGCAGGCGCTTGCCGTGATCGGCCACGAGTTTCCGTTCAGCCTGATCCGGCGCATCTGCGGCGAGGTGGCGGCGCGGGACGACGAACTGCGTCGCCTGCTCGCCCATCTGGAAGCCGCGGAGTTCATCTACGAACGGCCCGCCTTTCCCGAGGTCAATTATTCGTTCAAGCACGCGCTGACCCAGGAAGTGGCCGGGCGCTCGTTGCTCACGGAGCGGCGCACCGCGCTGCACGAGCGAACCGCGCAGGCGATCGAGGTGCTGTTCCCGACGCGCATCGCCGATTACTGCAGCGAACTCGCGCATCACTACGGTCAGAGCGGCAACATTCCGAAGGCGGTCGAATACCTGCATCGTGCGGCGCAGCAGGCGCTGCGCCATGCGGCCCATCACGATGCGATGAATCACCTCGGCGCGGCGCTTGCGTTGCTGAAGGGCTTGCCGGACACACCGATGCGCGCGCATTGGGAACTGACGCTGCTGCTGTCCCTCGGGCCGGTCCTGATGGATGTGCGCGGGTATGGCGCGACGGAGGTGGGCGCCACCTATACGCGCGCGCTCGAGTTGTGCGAGCGCACGGGCGAGGTATCGCAACGCTTCGCGACGCAGCTGGGATTGCGGATGCACCACGTGGTGCGCGGCGAATATGCGCTCGCGACCGACCTGGGCCGGCAGATGCTCGGTACGGCCCGCGATGCGAACGACCCCGGCTTTCTCATCGAGGCCCATAGCGCGCTGGGTTCGTGCTTCTTCCTGCAGGGCGATTTCACGGCCGCCCGCACCCACCTGGAACAGGCGATCGCGATCTACGATCCGGAGCAGCATCAGGCCCACGTGTTCGCGCACGGGGTCGATCCGGGCATCCGGGCGCTCAGTTTCCTGGTGTTGACCCTGTGGATCCAGGGGTATCCCGACCAGGCGCTCAGGCGCAGCGTCGAAGCACTGGCGCTCGCACGGCACCTTTCCTATGGGCCGTCCCTGGCGTTCAGCCTGACCTACACGGCACACCTGCATCAGCTGCGGCGCGAGCCGACGCTTGCCGCCGAGCGCGCGGAAGCGGTCATTGCCGTATCGACCGAGCACGGCTTGCCGTACTGGCTCGCATGGGGGACGCTTCTGCGGGGCTGGGCGATGAGCGCGCAAGGCAACATCCGGGACGGCATCGCGCAGATGCGGCTGGGCCTCGACGCGCAGCGGGCCGCCGGCGGCGAAGACCAGCGGCCCTATTCCCTTGCGCTGCTCGCCGACAGTTACTGGCGCGCGGGCGACCGGCGGGCAGCGCTGGACCTGCTGGAAGAGGCGACGACGCTCGTCGAGCAAACCGGTGAGCACTGCTTCGAGGCCGAGCTGTACCGGCTCACGGGCGTCTATCTGGCCGGCGGGGCGAGCGAGCAGGAGGCCGTCGCGGCGAGCGAAGAGGGGGCCGTCGCGGCGTGCGACGAAGGGGCCGTCGCGGCGCGCGACGACAAGGCCGCCGGCTGCTTTCACCGGGCGATCGAGCGCGCGCGCCGCCAGGGTGCCCGAGCGCTGGAGTTGCGGGCGGCGTCGGACCTTGCGCGGCTGTTGCAGCGGCAGGGGAAAACCGTGGAGGCGAGGCGAGCGCTGTCCGAGGTGCTCGCCTGCTTCACGGAAGGTTTCGATACAAGCGACCTGCGCGACGCGAAAGCGCTGCTGGATGCATTGGACGCGCGCGCAGGATGAATGGAACAACGGCGCACGGCGACGGATCGCGTGACGACGTGCGCTCGATGACCTGCCGCTGCTCCGCCTGCGCGGAGCGCCGAGGAGACGGGCATGGCAACCACGCACGCAAGACGCGGCAACGATGGCCCGCGCAAACCGATTGCGCTCGCGTTGCAGGGCGGCGGAATGCACGGCGCCTTCACCTGGGGCGTGCTCGACCGCATGCTCGAAGACGGCCGGCTCGACATCGAAGGCGTCAGTGCAACCAGCGCCGGCGCGATGAACGCCGCGGTACTCGCGTACGGGCTGCACAAGGGCGGCGAAGACGGCGCGCGTCAGGCACTGCACGACTTCTGGCACGCGGTCGCGCAATCGGCGGAGCGCTACAACCCGCTGCGCTGGATGCCCTGGCTGAAGGGCACGCACAGCTTCGGGCTCGATCATTCGCCGCTGTATGCGTTCGCCGACATGATGCTGCGGGTCTTTTCACCCTATCAGTTCAATCCGAACAACCTGAATCCGCTGCGCGAGGTGCTCGAAAGCCAGGTCGATTTCGACGCGCTGCGCAAGCACTGTCCGATCCGGCTGTACGTGTGCGCGACCAACGTCGAGACGGGGAAGATCCGCCTGTTCACCGGAGCGGACCTCAGTGCCGACGCGGTGCTGGCATCGGCATGCGTGCCGACCCTGTTCCAGGCGGTCTCGATCGACGGCGAGTACTACTGGGATGGCGGGTACATGGGGAATCCGGCCATCTATCCGCTCATCTACAACTGCGCGACGCGCGACGTCGTGATCGTGCACATCAATCCGCTCGTGCGTCGCGGCGTGCCGATCACCGCCGCGGAAATCCTCAACAGGATCAGCGAGATCAGTTTCAATTCGTCGCTGATGCGCGAGATGCGGGCGATCGCGTTCGTCACTGACCTGATCCAGCAAGGCACGATACAACGCGGCGAGATGAAGGAAATGCTGATTCATTCCATTCGCGCCGACGATGCGCTGTGCGCGCTGAGCGTATCGAGCAAGTACAACGCGGATTGGGGATTCCTGAGCGAACTGCATGACCACGGGCGACGCGAAGCGGATGTGTGGCTCGCGCATCACTACGGAAACATCGGGCAGCGCTCGAGCATCGACATCCGCAGGGAATTTCTCTGAGCGCATCGCAGTCATGTCGGCATGGGGCGATTCCGCGCGGACGCCCCCATCCAAGGAGCGAACGTGAACCGGATGCAGGCGCGGTTCGTCGCGTTGTGGTCGTGCAGCGGCGGGACCCATGCCGAGGAGGTCTATCGCAGGCTCGCGCAATGCTATGCGGAGCCGGTGCGCCATTACCATACGCTCGTGCATGTACGGCGATGCTTGCGTCATCTCGACCTGGCGCGCGACGCGATTCCCGCGCCGGACGCCGTCGAACTCGCGCTCTGGTTCCATGACGTGATCTTCGTGCCCGGCGCGAAGGACAACGAGCAGCGTAGCGCGGACTGGTTCCGGCACCAGGCCGGGGGGCGAATCCGCGCGTGCGACCCCGTCTGCGCGATGATCCTCGCGACGACCCACTCGGGCATTGCCGCGCAACCGGATACCCGTTTCGCGTGCGACATCGACCTGGCCGCGCTCGGCGCTTCCCGCAGCCGGTTTCGCGAAGACGGCCGGCGTTTGCGGGCAGAGCGTCCCGATCTCGACGACCGGGCCTACGATTTTCATGAGCGGACCATTCTGCGCGGGCTGCTCGTGCGTCCGCGCATCTATCTGACGGAATTCTTCTACGTGCGCTGCGAGAGGCAGGCGCGCAGGAACCTGAGCTGGCGGCTGGGGTTGCCGGTTCCTGAACCGGAGTGACGACCCGCCGCGCCGACGCGATGATCGATCGAAGCGGTGCCCGGGCGCCAGGGCAACCTGACCCGACAGGCCCGCCACGCGTGCGTCGCGCGCCTAGGGAACCGGTGCGCGCCCGCCGGTCGGACCGCGTTGCGGCGAGCGGCGGCCCTCGGGCACTCTAGAATTGGCATGTAACGTATTGCAGTGGCCTGGCCCGGACAATGTTCCAGGTGTCGTTTCGATATCGCTTTGCCAGGCGATCTGCTCATTCCAACGGATACCAACATGCGCATCCCGCCGCTCAAGGCAATCATCGCGTTCGAAAGTGTCGCCCGGACCAAAAGCGTCAATCGTGCCGCGGAAGAACTGGGCCTGACCGCGTCCGCCGTGAGTCACCAGCTCAGCAACCTCGAATCGCAGATCGGCCAGCCGTTGTTCCAGCGATCAGGGCGCGGGCTCGTCCTCACGCCGACCGGCGAGCGCTATCTGGCGGACGTCACCGGCTCGCTGGCCGACCTGAGCCGCGCCACCGAGCGCGCGTCGAGCCGCGCCGAGGTCGATATCCTGCGCGTGCATTCGAGCCCGAGCTTCGGGCTGATGTGGCTGTTGCCGCGGCTGTCGTCGTTTCAGGAAGCGAACGGCGATATCCAGCTGAACCTGGCGTGTTCTTACGAAAACGTATCGTTCTCGAACGGCTTCTACGATATCGACGTCCGCCACGGCTACGGCAACTGGGACAACCTCGAGGTGAAGACGATGCGCGGCGAGTTCATCGCGCCGCTCGCGTCGCCGCAATACCTCGAACGGCATCCGGTGAACGCGCCGGAAGACCTCCTCGCGCATCGGCTGATCTATTCCGAAACGCCGCTCGTGCAGTGGAAGCAGTGGTTCGGCCGGGCCGGCGTATCGCTCGCGGCCCGCAAGACCTTCGACTTTTCATTCGACCGGTCGTACATGTCGCTCGAAACCGCCGCGCTCGGCCTCGGCATCGCGCTCGAAAGCCTGATGCTCGCGTCGGTGAAGATTCGCGAAGGCGCGCTGGTGCCCGTGTTCGACGAGACGCATGCGGTGGAAGTCGGTGCGCATCATCTCGTTTACCCGCGGCAGAACGCGGAACTGCCTCGCGTGAAACGCTTCCTTGCGTGGATCGAGCGGGAGGTCGCGGCGCAGCGCCGCGCGAACTGAGCGTCGCGCGTCCGGGCCGCGTGCAATATTGCGTTGCAGCACGCCGGAACGGCCCGCGCGGCGTCATCTGAAATTTTCTCAACCATGCCTGAGCGTTTCCGCGTTGATGCGGGTGTCCGGCGAGCCGACACTCTGCACACACATCAACACAGGAGACGAACGATGTTGCTCGACAACAGGACCATCATCGTGACCGGCGCGGCATCGCCGCGCGGTATCGGCAAGGCCACGGCCCGCACGCTGGCCGCCCAGGGCGCGCGCGTGGCGATTCTCGACTTGCGTCGCGAGGACGCCGAAGCGGCCGCCGCCGAGCTCGGGCCCGACCACCTCGGCCTGGCCTGCGACGTGACCGATCGCGACGCGTGCGTGGCCGCGGCCCGCGCGACGCTGGCGCGTTATGGCCGTATCGACGGCCTCGTGAACAACGCCGGCATCACGCAGCCGGTGCGCACGCTGGACATTTCCGGGCGCGACTTCGACGCGATCGTCGACGTGAACCTGCGCGGCACGCTGTACATGTCGCAGGCGGTGCTGCCGGCGATGAAGGAGCAGCGCGGCGGCAGCATCGTGTGCATGTCGTCGGTGTCCGCGCAGCGCGGCGGCGGCATCTTCGGCGGCCCGCACTACAGCGCCGCGAAGGCCGGCGTGCTCGGCCTCGCGAAGGCGATGGCGCGCGAATTCGGGGCCGACCGTATCCGCATCAATTCGATCACGCCGGGCCTGATCCAGACCGACATCACCGGCGACAAGCTGACGCCCGACATGCGCGAGGAGATCGTCAAGGGCATTCCGCTCGGCCGCCTCGGCGATGCCGCCGATGTCGCCAATGCGTGCCTGTTCCTGCTGAGCGACCTGTCGAGCTACCTGACGGGCATCACGCTGGACGTCAACGGCGGGATGCTGATTCACTGAGAACGGCGCCGCGACACGCGCGGCGCCGACCATCATGCACCCGGGACAACCCGGGGCCATGGCAGGAGACAAAGATGAGAGCAAAGTACCCCGCCTCGCCGGTTCAGGGCGAGCTGCTGCAACGGGACGATGCGCAGACGTTCGAAGCGGCGACCTATGCGAAGGTCGCGCGACGGCTGATCCCGTTCCTGATGTTGTGCTATCTCGGTGCGTATCTCGACCGGGTCAACGTCGGCTTCGCGAAACTGCAGATGCTCAACGACCTGCGTTTCAGCGAGACCGTGTACGGGATGGGCGCAGGCATTTTCTTTCTCGGCTACTTTCTGTTCGAAGTACCGAGCAACCTGATCCTGCATCGCGTCGGCGCGCGCCGCTGGCTCGCGCGCATCATGCTGACGTGGGCCGTGATTTCCGCGAGCTTCGTGTTCGTGAAGTCGCCCGCCGCGTTCTACGTGCTGCGGTTCCTGCTCGGCGTCGCCGAAGCGGGCTTCGCGCCGGGCGTGATCCTGTACCTCACCTACTGGTTCCCGTCGGCACGTCGTGCCAAGGCACTGTCGCTGTTCTTCATGGCGATTCCGCTGGCGGGGATTATCGGCGGCCCGCTGTCGGGCGCGATCATGCATTCGCTGCACGGCGCGATGTCGATGGCGGGCTGGAAGTGGCTGTTCCTGCTCGAAGCGTTGCCTTCGTTCGTGCTGGGCTTTGCGATCCTGCTGTATCTCGATGACGGCATTGCCGGCGCGAAATGGCTGACCGATGCCGAAAAAGCCTTGCTGGCGCGCAACGTGTCGGCCGACGCCGAGCACACGACCGCCCACCTGTCGATTCGTGCGTTCGTCGCCGACCGCCGCTTATGGCTGATGGCCGCGATCTACTTCTGCGTCGTGCTCGGCCAGTACGGCCTCACGTTCTGGCTGCCCACGATCATTCGCAAGGCCGGCGTCGCCGATCCGCTGTGGGTCGGCCTGTTCACCGCGATTCCGTATGCGTGCGCGATCGTCGCGCTGCCGCTGATCGGCATGAGCGCGGATCGCCGCCGCGAGCGCCGCTTCCATCTCGCGGTGCCGATGCTGATCGCGGCGGCGGGCTTCGCGACGTTGCCGATGCTCGGCAGCGTCGGCGCATCGATCGTGTGCCTGAGCATTGCGTCCGCCGGCATCCTCGCGTCGTCGTCGCAATTCTGGTCGCTGCCCACGGCGCTGCTCGGCGGGATGTCGGCGGCGGCGGGCATCGCCGCGGTCAACTGCTTTGCGAACCTCGCGGGCTTCTTCTCGCCGGCGATCGTCGGCTGGCTGAACGACCTGACCGGCAAGTCCACCGCCGGACTCCTCTTCATCTCCGTCGCGATTACGCTCGGCGCGCTGCTGGTGTTCCTCGTGCCGCGCTCCGTCAATCGCTGATACCCGCCGATTCGACCTGCATGCCTTCCGATCCAATACTGGAGCCAACGATGGATACCGAAACCATTCATGAAGCGGTCACGCTCGCCGAGCGCGCGTACCGCATCCGCAGAAACGCCGTGCTGATGGGCGAAGTCCAGGGGCAGGGTTATGTCGGCCAGGCGCTCGACATCGCCGACGTGCTGGCCGTCGCGTATTTCGGCGCGATGCGCTATCGCCCCGACGATCCCGAGTGGGAAGGGCGCGACCGCTTCCTGCTGTCGAACGGCCACTATGCGATCGCGCTGTACGCGGCGCTGTTCGAAGCCGGCATCCTGCCGGCCGAGGAGCTCGAAACCTACGGCAGCGACGACAGCCGTTTGCCGATGTCCGGGATGGCGAGCTACACGCCCGGCATGGAGATGTCCGGCGGTTCGCTCGGCCAGGGCCTGACGATCGCGGTCGGCCGTTGTCTCGGGCTCAAGCGCAACGGCTCGGACGCATTCGTCTATACGCTCTTTTCGGACGGCGAGCTCGACGAAGGCGCGATCTGGGAAGGGCTGATGTCGGCCGCGCACTGGAAGCTCGACAACCTGATCGCGATCGTCGACGTGAACAACCAGCAGGCCGATGGCCCGTCGACGCAAGTCATGGCGTTCGAGCCTCTGGTCGACAAGCTCGAAGCATTCGGCTGGTATACGCAGCGAGTCGACGGCAACGATCTCGACGCGGTAAAGCGCGCGTTCGACAACGCGCGCCGACATGACAGGCCGCAGCCGCGGATCATCGTCTGCGACACGAAGATGGGGTGCGGCGTGCCGTTCCTCGAAGCACGCGAGAAGAGCCATTTCATTCGCGTCGATGCGCACGAGTGGAAGCTCGCGCTCGACGCACTCGAAGCAGGGAGACACGCATGAGCACCGTCGACAACAAGCCGCGCCTGAAGACTTCCGCGATGATCGCGTCCATCGCGGCCGACGGGCAGGCGACCCGCGCCGCGCCGTTCGGCCATGCGCTCGCGAAGCTCGCGCGCACGAACGGCAACGTGATCGGCATGACGGCCGATCTCGGCAAGTACACCGATCTGCACATCTTCGCGAAGGAATTTCCCGAGCGTTACTACCAGATGGGCATGGCCGAGCAACTGCTGATGGGCGCCGCCGCCGGCTTCGCGCACGAAGGCGCGCAGCCGTTCGTCACGACCTATGCGGTATTCGCGACGCGCCGCGCGTACGACTTCATCCATCAGGCGATCGCCGAGGACAATCTCGACGTGAAGCTGGTGTGTGCACTGCCGGGCCTCACGACCGGTTACGGGCCGAGCCATCAGGCGGCCGAGGATCTGGCGCTGATGCGCGCGATGCCGAACATGACCGTGATCGATCCGTGCGACGCGCTGGACATCGAGCAGATGGTGCCGGCGATTGCCGCGCACAAGGGGCCGGTGTACGCGCGCCTGCTGCGCGGCAACGTGCCGGCCGTGCTCGACGAATACGATTACCGTTTCGAACTCGGCAAGGCGAAGCTGCTGCGCGACGGCAACGACGTGCTGCTGATCTCGTCCGGGATCATGACGATGCGTTCGCTCGAGGTCGCGAAGGCGCTTGAAGCCGACCGCATCGATGCAGCCGTGCTGCACGTCCCGACGATCAAGCCGCTCGATACGGCGACCATCGTTCGGGAGGCGTCGCGCAAGGGGCGCCTGGTGATCGTCGCCGAGAACCATACGGTGATCGGCGGACTCGGCGAAGCGGTGGCGACTGCCCTGCTTGCGGCTGGCGTCGCGGCACCGTTCCGGCAGATCGCGCTGCCGGATGCGTACCTCGCCGCCGGCGCGTTGCCGACGCTGCACGATCGTTACGGGATCTCGGCCGGCGCGATGCGGACCAATATCAGGACGTGGCTCGGTTGATCGTTTCAAGGCACCGCGGCCCGCTCGGCGGGGGGAGGCATTCCCTCCGCAAGCCGGGCGGGCCGGCTTCAGGGTAGCGTACCTTGCGCCCGGCCATGCGCGGCCGGGGGCCGACCCGTCGGCAACGCCGCCGGCACGGCGCCCGGATCGCGCATGCGCGTCACTCGAACGTGACGAACTGGGCAGACGACCACACCTTGCTGTCGTTGCGCTGCCGCCCGAAGAAATAGACGGGGCGGAATCCGAACGACGCATTTTCCGCCGCGACTTCGATGCTGCCCGCGAGATCGACGGGCAGCACTTGGTCCGTCAACCGTTCGACCGCGACGAACAACTCGGTGCCGCCGAGCGCATGCGTGGCCGTTCCTTGCGCGAGCAGGTCCGCGCCGCTGATCTCGAAGCGGAACGTCGGCGCGTGCACGAACGGATTGCGCTGCAGCGGATCGCCGACCTTCGCGAAGCTGTCGATCGTGCCTTCGACCACGATCGTCGCGTCGGCGAGATTGCCGATGTCGAGCTCGATGCTGTCCGCATCGCCATAGGTGTCGCTGCGGAACTCGACGTCGGTCGCGCCGGTACGCCATGCCGACTCCTCGACATGCTCGAAGCCGTTCGAGCCGAAGCGGTGGATCGTGCCGTTGACGACGCGGATCCGGCCGCGCCACGCGGCCCAGCGATAGCGGTCCCGGATGCGGGCGCCGCCCCAGCGCACGCGGATCAGGCGATCCGCGTAGCCGAGTTCCGCATGCAGGTTGCGTTCCCACACCCGTCCTTCGTGATCGTACGCGGCCACGTATTCCCATCCGGACTGGCCGAGCAGCCGGTAGTCGAGCCGCGCCGGCCCGCGATGCGCGAACGCATCGCCTTGCCAGTGATCGCCGCAACGCACGAGCAGCGCACTGTGCTCGCCGGTGGTCGCCCATGTGCGGCGCGCGCGCAGCGCGTCGCCGACGTGCTTGCGATCGAGCACGTCGGCGAGCACACCCGTCAGCCCGCCGTGCACACCGAACACCTGCACGCCGGGCGCGCCGCCACCCGGCCGGCCGCGATGTTCGTCGCCGCTGGCCGCGACGCCGAGCCGGTAGCCGCGTGCGATTACGTCCTGGTACAGCCAGCCGAAGTGCCCCCACGACGACGCGATCTCGACCAGCCGTTCGAGCTCGGGATGATGCCAGTCGGGGATGTAGCGGCGGCCGCCCACGTGCGGCATCACCAGATGCTGCGCGGCAGCGTCGGCATACGCATCCCACAGTTCCTCGACGGGCCAGCGGCCGAGCTCGACCGCATGACCTTTCATGTCCTCGTTCCAGACCAGCGTACGGTTGTGTTCGCCGCGCGCGTTGTACGGAAAATCCGGCCGCGCGTCGCCGAGGAACACCACGTTATGGTCGCCGCCCGCGGTCGAGCTGCCGCACCATTCCTGCACCGGATACACGACGAAGCGGCCCGGCTCGTTGAAGCGTTCGACCGCGTCGACGCCGAGCTGCCAGTTCTCGTCGGTGATCTGGAAATCGTTCGCGGTATAGCCGAGCACGTCGATGCCGCCGATGTCGCGTGCGTAGCGTGCGTTGTACTCGGGGCTGTTGGTGCCGACCGTGTCGTGCGCATGCACATGGAGATCCGCATACAGCGCGCGCGATACCGGCAACGACGCGTCGAGCGTCAGCCACGCTTCGGCCGCACGGACGTCCGGCCGCGCGGGCACGTCGGCCACGATGCGCAGCGTGCCGGCGTCGACCGGCAGGTCGTCGACCGCGCAGCTCGCGAATCCCGCCTCGGGCAGCGCATGTTCGCGCCGGTAGACGGCTTCGCCTTGCGCGTCATATGCAACGACGCGCGCGGTGCCGCCGACGTCGCGACACGCATTGCCCCAGCGGTCCTGCAGCGACAGCCGGAATGGCGCACGGGTGCCCGGCCGCACGAAGCGCGGGCCGTTCAGCAGTACGTCGGACGGCGCGCCGGCGCGGATGTCGATCGAGACGTCGCCGGGCACCGCGACGAAACGCGACGTGCCCAACGGATCGACGTACAGCCGGAACCGGAAGTTGTCCTCGGCGAAGGTCTGCACGCGCGTGCCGGGGCCGCGACGGCGATCGCCGAGACGGATCACGATCCGGTCGCCGGCGTTCACGTAGCCGTCGACGACGTCGACGATCACCGCCTTCTGGAACGGCCGCTCGTGCCCCTTCTGGTCGAAGCGCACGTTCAGCGCCTGCACGGTGGCCGGGCTCTGTCCCGGCACGAGCGGCGCCGCATGGTATTCGGCGCTGATGTAGTTCGCCGCGCCCGGGTCGCTCGTCTGGAACAGCGCCCAGTCGGAATAGAACTTGAAGGTGGCCTTCAGCCAGCCGCCGTCGGCGATGCCGGACGAGCCGACCTCGTAGTCGAGCACGATCTCGCTCCACTCGCCGGCTTCGAGGCGCGTGACGTTGCAATGCACGCGCCCGGCGAACGGCAGGCGCTTGTGGCGTTCGTACAGGCCCGCAGGTGCGACGTGCGGGCCCAGGCGGTCGCGCAGCGCGGCGGCGCGGGCTGCGACGGAATCGGGGACGTCCGTGGATTCGTTCATGAGGAATACAAAATGATGTCGTTGGAAAGCGGCGCGCTTCAATGCGCGAACGGCCAGGGCGCGCTCGCGTCCCAGACGGGGATGCCCATGTACGCGTACCACGGCGCGATCACGCAGAGGCCATAGACGATCGCGATCAGCACCGATACCGCGCCGACCTTCGCGTAGTCGGCCGTCGAGAACGCGCCGCTGCTGTACGCGATGACGCCGGCGGTGATCTGCGTGGGCAGCAGATAGGCGAAGCTGTCGGTATCGCTGACGAGCATCGTGAACGCGACCGGATGCAGCCCGAGGCGCGGCGCCAGCGCGAGCGCGATCGGCGCGATCATCGTGACGGCCGCGACGTTGGACAGCATGCCGATGCGGATCACGTGCGTGCCGAGCATCACGATCGCGATCGCGAGCCACCAGCCGTGCCCGTGCGCGGCGACGTAGATGTGATCGGCGGCCCAGTTCGCGAGCCCGGACGCACTGATCGCCGACGACAGCGACAGCGCACCGGCCAGCAGGAACAGCGTGCCCCAGATCGTCCGCCGCTCGACCTCGGCCCAGCCGAAGCGCAGCACGCCGGGTGCGAACAACAGCGCCAGCGCGATCAGCGCGACGATTTCCGACGGCAGGCGATGGAGCGGCTCGGTCGCCCACAGCACGGCGACGGCCGCGAACAGCGCGAGCACGGCCCAGTCGTTGCGGGCGGCGGGCGGTTGCGTACGGCGCATCGCCGCGATCGCGCCGGGGCCGCCGGGAAGCGCGACGGCGCGCGAGCGGAAATGGAACTGCACCCAGCCCTGCGTGATCGCGAACATCCCGAGATACGGCCACTGTAGCTTCAGCCACGTCAGGTAGGAGATCCGGATGCCGAGCTGCTTCTCGAGCAGGCCGGACACGACCATGTTCGGCAGATGCGCGGTGAGGATGCACATGCCGCTGATCATCGCGCCGTACACGAGCGTCTGGATCACGATCGCCTTGCGCGCGGCGCGTTCGCGCGGCGATTCGCCGAACAGCCGGACGATGCCGTTGGTGACCGGCAGCAACGTGGCGGCACGCGCGTTCGCGGCCGGCACGACGAGCGCCATCACGCAGTTCACGGCGAACATTGCCCAGATCACGCCGTTGGCCGTGCGGACCTTCAGGCGATCGAGCAGCAGCAGGGCGATGCGCCGGTCGAGCCCGCTCGCCTGCATGATCGCGGAGAACAGGAACGCGGCGAGGCACAGGAACACGACGGGCGCGGCGAAGCCGCTGGCCGCCTTCGGAAACGACGGGCTCGCATGCGACAGCACGAGCAGCATCGGCAGCAGGATGCCGCTCACGCCGACGGGAATCGCCTCGGTGATCCAGACGATCGCGACCCACGCGACGACCGCGAGCGTCGCCCGGCCCTCGGCGGAAAGATGCGCGGGCGCGGGCAACCACCAGGCGATCGCGAAGAACGCCAGCCACGCGGCGGCAAAACCGATCGCGGCACGCCACTGCGCGCCGCGCGATCGTCCCGCCGCGTGCGGATCGATGCGTGGCGCCGTGGCTGGTTCGGCCCGTGTCGGCCGGCTGCCCTGCACGCCATCGAGAGGCGGCGTGCCGATTGCGTTTTCAGTCACTGGTATGCTCCCCGGGGCATCGGGACCCCGAATCGCGGCCCCGACCGTCTGTCGAGATGTGATAATACGTATTAATACAAGTTGAGCATTCCAATTGCTTTTCATATCGATATCGGGAAACGCGCATAGCGCGAACCCAGCACGACGAGGAAGGATCGATGACGCTGGTGCGTGACGACACGACATCGCTTTACGAGCAGCTTGCGACGACGCTGCGCGACGAGATCGAGCGCGGTGTGTACGAGCCGACCGGCAAGCTGCCGTCCGAGGCGCAGTTGAGCGAGCGTTTTCAGGTTAGCCGCGTGACCGTCAGGCTCGCGCTCGATCGATTGAGCGACGCGCGCATCGTCGAGCGCAAGCAGGGCAAAGGGACGTTCGCCGCGAAGCAGCGGCTGCGGCATCGACTCGATGTGCTGCGCGGGCTGCACGACTCGATCGCCGCGCAGGGCGCGCGGGCGCGGATGGAATTGCTGCGCATGGAAGCGTGCGACGTGCCGCCGGGCTTGCGGCACGCATTTGCCGCCGACGTCACGCGCTGCATCTATCTCGAACGCCTGCACTGGGTCGACGACGAGCCCGTCGCGCTCGCGCAGACCTGCCTGCTGCCCGACGCCGGCGCCGTCACGTTCGAGCAGGCCGAGCGCATGTCGACCTACGAGGTGCTGGAGAGCCTGCTCGGCTGGCGAATCACGGATGCCGACATGTCGGTGACGGCCATGGCCGCGCCGGACGATATCGCGGCCCGGCTCAAGGCCGACAAACACGCGCCGCTGCTCGTGCTGCGGCGCACGTCGCGCCTCGCGGACGGCCGCACGTGCGAATCCACGGTGTTTCACATTCGGCCCGAGCGCTTCGATCTGGTGGTCCGCAGCGGTGTCGAGGCACGGTTCGTCGGTTGACGCGTGCCGTCGGTCACGGCTTGCGATGCCGCTCCGGCGCGCAGTCGACCGAATCGGACAAGGTGCCCATGCGGCTTTTATAAATTACCTTTCGATCTAGATTTCAAATTTTTTATTCTTTCTGGGAATTTCGCGGCTCTGTCATATTTCTGTGCACCGAATTCATCGGACCAGAAAAATGTCGAAGACCACCATCATCGCGACGCTCGGAACGGTGTCGAATCCCGCTGAAAGGCTTCTTGCATCGCATCGTTCGGGCATGACCGTCGCGCGCCACCTGTTGTTCACGCGAGCCCGCGCGCCGCTGGATGAACGCGCAATGACCGCGTTCGTCGGCGTCCGTGGCGCGCGCGCGCATGCGAAGACGCCGGTCTTCGCGTGACGGGAGCGCAGCCGATGCAGAACGTCCTGGGTGCGCTGGTGCCGATCTTCGTGCTGATCCTGGCGGGATTCGTGCTGCGGCAGCGTCGCCTGCTGCCGGACGAATTCTGGCTGCCGTGCGAAACGCTGAACTACTACTACATGTTTCCCGCGCTGATGTTCAGCCAGGTCGCGAAAGCCAACCTGACGCAGTTTCCGGTGCGGCCGATCGCGACCGCGATCCTTGGCGCGGTGGGCGCGAGCGCGATGCTGCTGTATGCGTGGCGAGCGTGGAGCCGGCAGCCGGGGGCCGTGTTCTCGTCGGTGATCCAGGGGGCGTTACGGCCGAATACGTATGTGGGTGTTGCCGCGGCCGCGGCGTTGTACGGGAGCGTCGGACTGACGCTCACGTCGATCAGCATCGCGGTCGCGATACCGCTGCTGAACGTCGCGTCGATCATTGTCCTGATGCGCCACGGTCGTGGCGGCGCGCCGTCGGCATGGCAGGTCGGCGGCGCGCTGCTGAGGAATCCGGTCATCATGTCGGTGGTCCTCGGCGCCGCGTTCAATCTCGGCGGGCTGGGTCTGCCGGCGGTGATATCGAGCGTGCTGTCGATTCTCGGCGCCGCGTCGCTGCCGCTCGGGTTGCTCGCGGTGGGAGCGGGCCTCGACGTGAAGGCCGCGAAGGCGGCGCGTGGCCCCGTGTTCCAGTCGTCGGTGATCAAGTTGCTGCTCGTGCCGCTGCTGACTTTCTGGATCGGTTTCAGCCTGGGTATCCGCGGCCCGGCACTCACGACGATCGTGCTGTTCAATTCACTGCCGTGCACGCCGTCTGCGTACATCATGGCGAAGCTGCTCGGCGGCGATCACCGGTTGTCCGCCGGCATCATTACGGTACAGACGGCGCTTGCGGCCGTCACGATGCCGTTGGTGCTGCTCGTGTTTCACGGTTGAGCCGGATTCGCGCGCGGTGGCGGGGTGAAATGCAGAAGGCCGGTCAGCTCAACCTGACCGGCCTTCTGCATTTCCGGTGAGCCTACTTGCCGCGGCCCGGAGGCGCGGTCCGCTCGAACGGCACGTCAGTGCAGCGTTGCCGGAGCGCCTCCGAATCGGCGGGCGTTGCGCGTGTCGGCAGGCCGCACGCGTGAAGCGGCCTTGCTCCGTGTCCGGCCTCGCCGTGCGAAGCGGCGTGGAGGCGGGTTCGTCGGCACAAGGGATGCGGGGCTGCCGGCCGGCGACGTCCTGACGCATCGGACGGCATGCTGCGCGACCCACACGGGATTCGTTATCTGCGCGCGGCAGCGAAGCATCACAGCAATCGGTATTTTGCGTGCGCCCGAGGTTGACTAAGATCAAACCCTCAGGCGGACGCCAGTATCGTCAACCGGTCCGCCCGTGCCCGGATCATGAACAACCCTACAGATTCTCCACCGCTCATCTCGCTGCCGGAAAGCGAGCATCGCCCGCTCTCGGTGCGCGCGAAGGCGCTCGTATTCGCCGATCCCGCCTCGCGCGCGGTCCTGCGCTTCGTCGAGCAGATCGGACCCAGCGCCGCGCCGGCGCTGATCCTCGGCGAGACGGGCACCGGCAAGGAGCTGGTCGCGCGCCATATCCACCATGTCAGCGGCCGCACCGGCGCATTCATCGCGGTCAACTGCGGCGCGATCAGCCAGCAGCTCGCGGAGAGCGAACTGTTCGGCCACGAGGCCGGCGCGTTCACGGGGGCGCAGGGGCGCCGCGTCGGCTATTTCGAGGAAGCGAACGGCGGCACGATCTTTCTCGACGAAATCGGCGATCTCGCGCCGCCGCTGCAGGCGAAGCTGCTGCGCGTGCTGCAGGAGGGCGAGGTGACGCGCGTGGGCGCGACCCGTGCGCGGCCGGTCGACGTCCGCGTCGTCGCGGCGACCAACGTCGACCTCGAGCAGGCCGTGCTGGCCGGCAATTTCCGGATGGACCTGTTCTACCGGATCAATCTCGCCCGGGTGCGGCTGCCGCCGTTGCGCGAGCGGCCGCAGGACATCCTGCCGCTCGCCGAGCATTTCCGCGGGCGCTATTGCGCGCAGCTGAAGCGGCCGCAACCGATGCTGTCCGAGGCCACGGTGCAGGCGCTGCACGCGTATCCGTGGCCCGGCAATATCCGCGAGCTGGAAAACGTCATGCATCTGGCGTTGCTCGTGTCGAACGGCAACCTGATCCGCCCGGAGCACCTGAAGTTCTCCGAGGCACTCGCAGGCTATGCGCAAGCCGACGCCGGCGCGGCGACGTTGCCGCAGGACGACATCCGCGCGGGCGTGCGCCGCCTGTTCCGCGCGCCCGGCGAAAGCCTGCTGCGCGACATCGAGGAACTGGTCGTCGGCGAGGCGTTCGAGCATTGCCGGTTCAGCCAGGTGCGCACGGCCGCGCTGCTCGGTGTCACGCGCAACACGATGCGCACGCTGCTCGCGCGCCACGGGCTGCTCAGCGAGCCGCGCCCGGAATCCGCATTCGACGACTGACGCGTCGCGGCGGTCGGCTGTGTCGCCGGCTCGCCGTCCGGCGCGTCAAGAGAGGCTGGCGCGTGCCAGCCGCGTGCGTACGCGCGGCAATACGTGCTCGCCCACGCGCGCCGCTTCCTCCAGGTTCGGATAGGACGACAGCAGGAAGGTATCGATGCCGAGTTGCCGGTATTCGTGGACGCGCGCGGCAACCTGGTCGTAGCTGCCGACGATCGCGGTGCCCGCGCCGCCGCGAATCAGGCCGACGCCGGCCCACAGGTTCGGAGATACCTCCAGCTCGCGCAGCGAGCGCAGCGCGCCGCGGCTCAGCGCGGTCTGGCGTTGCTGGCCGACCGATTCGTAGGCGGCGAGCTTGCGCTGCGCGTCGACATAGGTCTGGTCGGAAATCTCGCTCAGCAACTCGTCGGCGCGCGCCCATGCGGCGCGTTCGGTCGGGCGCGCGATCACGTGCACGCGCAGCCCGAAGCGCAGCCGGCGGCCGTGCATCGCGGCCAGTGCACGCAGGCGCGCGATGCGTTCCCGCACGGCGTCGGGCGGCTCGCCCCACAGCAGGTACGTATCGGCCTGGCTCGCGGCCACCTGTTCGGCAAGCGTCGACGCCCCGCCGAGATAGAGCGCCGGCGGGGTCGCGAGCGGCACGCCGGCATGCGCGGGGTTCAGCATGTAGTAACGCCCGGCGACGGAGTGGCCGGCGCCCTGCCACAGACGCCGCAGGATCCGCAGGCATTCGGACGTGCGCTGGTAGCGCGCGTCGTGATCGAGAAAGTCGCCGAGCGCACGCTGGTCGTAAGCGCTCGAGCCGTTGACCGCGAACAGGCGCAGGCGGGCGCCGCTCATGCGCTGCAGGGTGGCCGCCTTGCGCGCGATCTGCTCGGGCTGCTCGAGGCCCGGGCGGAATGTCACGATCAACGCGATGCGGTGCGTTGCACGCGCGAGCTGCGCACTGACGAGCCACGGATCCTCGAAGCCCGCGGCCATCGGCAGCAGCAGGCTGTCGAAGCCGGCGGCCTCGGCCGCGCAGGCGACGCCGCGCAGGTATTCGGGCGTGGCCGGCCGATAGTCCTGCATGTAGTTCGGCGGGCGCGGCAGGCCGCTGTTGGCGAGATGCGGACCGTCGCCGTTGGTCGGCAGGAACCACGCGAAATCGACGCTCATGCGTCGCCTCGCCCGCGGCTTGCCCGACGCGCGACGCGCGCGCGTCGCACGTCGTCGAACCCGACCGTGCGCCGGAGCAGCGCATCGGCCGGCGGTGGCGCGAGGCCGCGCGCGCGATACGCGCGTTCGACGGCCGCCGCCACCGGCGGCGCGCTGGCGGGTACGAGCAGCCCGTCGCACCACGACGCGGCGAACGCGATTTCGCGCCGCTCGGCGACCGACCAGTAGACGGCAGGCCGCTGCGCCGCGAGATCGGGCAAACGGGCATGCTCGACGCGATAGTAGACCCCGCGATACTGCAGCGGCGAATCGGTTGCCCACAGTGCGCGCAGGAGCGACAGGAATTCGGCGCTGCGCGCGAGCCGCTGGTCGCGGTTCAGATGCATGGCGCGGTCGGTCGCGTCGACGTCCTGCGCGTCGGCTTCGCATGCGAGCAGCGCGCGGCCGCGGCTCAGCGACTGCAGGCTTTGCGCGAGATGGGCAGCGGCGACGGGCAGCATCGCACCGGCCTGCAGCGTCACCATCACGCGCAGCGCCGGCAGCGCATCGACGAGCGCCGCGGCCGCCATCCACGGGTCGGGGCCGCCGGCCCGCGCGGGCAGCAGCACGGCGTCGCAGCCGGCCGCCACGCCGGCCTCGGCAAGCGCGATCCAGTCGGCGGCCGGGTCGGCGCGTGTGTCGTCGCAGCCGATGTCGAGCCGCAGCAGCAGACGCGGCGCGCTCATGCGGGTGCGTGCGCCGGCCGCCAGCCGAGCGCCGGCGCAATCGTTTCCGCGAGCGCGCGCAGCCGCGCCAGCGCGTCGTCGAGCGACGAGCTTTCCGATTGCACGACCGGCAGGAAATAGTCGGCGAACGGGAACAGCGCCGGGTCGCCGCGCAGGCTTTCGATCACGTCGTCCGGATGCCCGTAGTGGACGTTCAGCAGCCGCACGATCTGCTCGGGATCGGTCACGTCGGGATGGCCGCTCGCGGCGAGCCATGGAATATGGCGCACGACGTCGGGCGCCAGCGCGGCGAGCGCGGTGCGCCGGTCGCGTGCGGGAAACACCGCGCGCACCACGCCGATGCGCGGTGCCGGCGCGCCGGCGTGTGCGTGTTCGCGCCAGGCGTCGAGATACGCGTGCGCGAGCGGCAGTTGGACGGTGCGCGGATCGTGCACGGCGGTGCCGAGCAGCAGGCCGTTGCCGTGCCGTGCGGCGAACCGCGCGCCGTCGGGCGACGCGTGCGAATGCCACAGGCGCGCGCGCACGCCGGGCGCCGCGGGCTGCAGCACGAGCGGCGGCGCGTCGGCGGCGGCCGCGTGCGCGAGTGGGCGGCCCGCGAGCGCATCCTGCAAACGTTCGAGCGCGGTCGCGAAGCGCGCCTGCCGCGTGTCGACGTCGAGCCCGAACGCGGCGAACGCGTCGAGATTCGCGCCGCCGCTGCCCAGACCGAGTTGCAGCCGGCCGCCCGCCAGCGCGTCGAGCACCGCCGCGTCTTCGGCGAGCCGCAGCGGATCCTCGAGCGACAGCGTGACGATTCCCGTGCCGAGTTCGATGCGGCGCGTGCGTTGCGCGACGGCGGCCAGCAGCACGAGCGGCGACGGCAGCCGGCCGTATTCCGCGCGGAAATGATGCTGCGCGACGAATCCGCCGTCGAAGCCGAGCTGTTCGGCCGCGACGAACAGCGTTTCGAGATCCGCGTAGACGCGGCGCGCGTCGCCGCTGCCGTGGACGTGCGTGAGGAAACCGAGCTTGAACGGCCGGCGCTCGGCCGGTGCGGGTGTGGACGATCGAGTCATGTCGGGATCGGATCGGAAGTGAGCGAAGCGGCTGCGGGGCCTGCCGAGGCCGGCCTCCAGCCGAGCGCCGGCGCGATCGCGCCGGCGACGGTCTCGAGCCGGTGCAGCGCGTCGCGCTGCGAGGTGCCGGCCGTCTGCACCTGCACGACCAGCTCGGTTGCGCCGGCCAGCGCGGGATCGATCTGAAGCGCGGCCGCGATGTCGGCGGGCGCACCGCGTAGTACACCGAAGCGATCGAGCAGCGCGGGAAGGTCGGCGGGCCCGGGCGCCGGTGCGCCGCCGGCCGCGGCGAGCCGCGCGGCGTACCGCAGGATGTCGGGGCCGATCGTCGCTTCGACGCCGGCCGCATCCGCGCCCGGCACGACCGCCCGCACGAGTGCGACACGGGGCGCGCCCGGATGCGACCACGCGCGGCGATAGCGCGCCACGAGCACTGCTTCGCCGTCCTGTTCCGGACGCGTGCGCGCGACGATCAGCCCGTGACCGTTGCGCGCGACCGCTTCGGTATCGCCGGTCGCCTGCCAGACACGCGCGGCCAACGTGGGCGCGGGCGGTTGCAGCGTCGCCCCGGCCGGGGTGAGCGGCGCGCCATCCAGCGCCCGGCGCAACGCCGCGAGCGCGTCGGCCTGCAGCGCCGCGCGCGCACCGAAATCGCGGCCGAACGCGGCGAACACGTCCGCCTTGAAGCCGGCGCCGACACCGAGCTGAAGGCGGCCGTCGGCCAATGCGTCGAGCACGGCCGCATCTTCCGCGACGCGCAGCGCCGCTTCGAGCGGCAGCACGATCACGCCGGTGCCGAGCGCGATGCGCCGCGTGCGGCGCGCGGCGGCCGCCAGCAGCACGAGCGGCGACGGCAGCCGGCCCGTTTCGCTGCCGAAATGGTGCTGGGCCACCCACGCGCTGTCGAAGCCGAGCGCTTCCGCCGCTTCGATCAGCGCGAGCGTGTCGTGCAGCACGCGCGGCGACGAATCGGGCGCGTAGACGCGCGTCAGCACGCCGAGTCGGAACGGGCGCGTCATGCGGCACCGCCGCGCACCGGTGCGACCGTATCGCCGCGCAGCGACGACGGGCGCCGAACGAAGGGCGGGCGCGGCAGGCCGAGCTGATCGCGCAGCGTCGGGCCTTCGTACTCGGTGCGGAACAGCCGGCGCCGCTGCAGTTCGGGCACGACGAGATCGACGAAATCGTCGAGGCCGCCGGGCACCCACGCGAACGCGACGTTGAACCCGTCGGCGCCGTACAACAGGAACCATTCCTCGAAGCGATCGGCGATGGTCTTCGGCGTGCCGGTGACGACACCGGCGCTCGCAAAGCGCTCGTAGAGCTGGCGGATCGTCAGGTTCTCGCGGCGCGCGAGATCGACGATCAACTGCTGCCGGCTCTTGCTGCGATTGCTCGGCGGCAGCTCGGGCAACGGTCCGTCGAGCGGGTAACCGGACAGGTCGAAATCGCCCGCGTTGTCGGCGAGCAGCCGCAGCCCGAGCACCGGATCGATCAGGTCCTGCAACGCGCGCAGCTTGTCGCGTGCTTCGGCCTCGGTCGCGCCGACGATCGGCATCACGCCGGGCAGGATCTTCAGGTGCTCCGGGCGGCGGCCGTGACGCGCGAGGCGGCCCTTGACGTCCGCATAGAAAGCCTGGGCGTCGTCGAGCCGGTGCTGCGCGGTGAAGATCACTTCCGCGCAGCGTGCCGCGAGTTCGCGGCCCGCCTCCGACGAACCGGCCTGCACGAGCACCGGATGGCCCTGCGGCGCGCGCGCGACGTTCAGCGGGCCGCGCACGCTGAAGTGCGGCCCGTGATGATCCAGCACATGCAGCTTGCGGTGATCGAAATGCAGGCCGGCGGCCTTGTCCTCGATGAACGCGTCGTCTTCCCAGCTGTCCCACAGCCCCGCCACGACGCGCTGGAATTCGTCGGCGCGCGCGTAGCGATCGGCGTGCGCGAGGTGCGGCGTCGCGCCGAAGTTCGCCGCTTCGTCGGGCACGACCGACGTGACGAGATTCCACCCCGCGCGGCCGCCGCTCAGGTGGTCGAGCGACGCGAACTTGCGGGCGATGTGGTACGGCGCGTTGTAGGTCGTCGTCGCGGTCGCGATCAGGCCGATGTGTTGCGTGACGGCCGCCAGCGCGGCGAGCAGCGTGAGCGGCTCGAAGGTGTCGGCGCGCGCGCTGCGGCGCAGGGAATCGATGTGGCTGCCCTGCGTCGCGACCACGTCCGCGACGAACAGCGCATCGAGCTTGCCGCGCTCGGCCGTCTGCGCCATCCGGCGGAAATGCGCGAAGTCGCGGTTGCCGTTCGGCTGCGCGAGCGGATGGCGCCAGCCGACCACATGGCTGCCGCCGCCGTTCAGCATCGCGTTGAGTTTCAGGGTCTCGGTGCGGCGCGTCATCCGGATGGACTCCTCAATACGTGTAGGTCACGCGTACGCCGACGGTGCGCGGCTGCCCCGCGGCGGCGACGTTCGTGCCGGGCAGGAAGAAGTTCTTCGTCAGGTCGTACTGGCGGTTGAACAGGTTGCGCGCCCACAGCGCGACGTCCCAGTGCCGGTCGGGCGAGGTGACGGTCAGGCTCGCGTTGACGAGCCAGTAACTGTCGACCGTGTAGTTCGGGCCGAGCAGCAGCAATTGCGAATAGGCGTCGCGGTAGCTGTAATTCGTCTCCGCGCGCAGCCGGTAGCCGCCCGCGAGCCAGCTGTACGCGACCTGTCCGCCGTAGCTCAGGCGCGGGAAGCTGAGCGCGCTGCCGTTGTAGTCGGTGAACACGTTGTGGCCGCTCGCCGCCGACGCCTGCGTGTTGTACGTGACGAACGGCGACGTGTACTTGCCGCTCTTGTAGCCGACGTACTGCGAGATTTCCAGCCCGCGCACCGGCTGCCATTTCAGGTCGGTCTCGAAACCGTCGATGCGCGATTTCGGCGCGTTGACGAACGTGCCGATCAGCGATTGCGAGTTCGGGTCGAAGGTGGCCGACAGCACCTGCTGGTCGCGATAGTCGTAATGGAACGCCGACGCGTTCCAGCGCAGCGAGCGCGTGAGGTCGCTCTTGAAGCCCACCTCGTACGCGGTCAGCGATTCGGGCTTGAACGGCGCGAGCGCGTTCGAATTGCCGGTGTTGTGCGCGGTGAAGCCGCCCGACTTGTAGCCGCGGCTCACGGTCGCGTAAAGCATCGTCGCCGGGGCGAGGTCGAATTCGAGGCCGACCTTGCCCGACGTGCCGTTCGACGTCAGCGACTGGTTCGCGTCGCCGCCGCGGAAGCCCGCGAACGGCACGAACGACGGCGTCAGCATGCCCGACGCGAAGCCGCGCAGTTCGCGCTTCTCGTGTTCCTGCCGCAAGCCGACGATGCCGCGCAGGCGTTTCGTGATGTCGTAGGTCGCCTGGCCGTAGACGCCGAGCGTGTCGACCGACTGCCGGTAGCGCGTGAGCGCGATGAAGCCGAGCCGGTCGCTGAAGTCGGAATAGAACTTCTCGTCGAGATCGTCGTGCGAGTAGAACAGGCCGGAGACCCAGCGCAGCCGCGTGTCGCCGCGCGACGACGCGCGCAGTTCCTGCGTGACTTCGTTGACGGTGTCGTCGAAGTACTCGTCGGAGTCGTGATACCGGGTGGCGTCCCAGTCCGAATATTCGCGGCGGTGCAGGTAGTTGTACGCGGTGATGCTCTTCAGTTCGACCGGCCCGAGATTCCACGTCGCGGTCAGGTCGACGCCGCCGTTCGCGTTGTTGCGCCCCGGCTTCGCGTCGGTCGACAGGCCCGTCGCGCGCGAGAACGCAGGGCTCACGCTCCAGCCGGTTTTCGTGTGATCGGCGTCGGCCGGGATGACCTCGCCGGTCCTGGTCGACGTGTACGGCGTGAACAGGTAGAGCCCCGTGTTGTCGGACTTGTCGAATCCGCCGTGCGCGCCGAAGTGCAGCTTGAAATCGCGCGCGACGTCCCAGTCGAGTTGCGCGCGCGCGGCGGCGCTGTCGTGGTTGCCGAGCGTCTGGTTGGTCGCGCGGTTGTTCTGCCATGCGCCGAAGTCCTGCGTCGTGAACGCGAAGCGGCCGCGCACGCGATCGCTCAGCGGTCCGGACACGTAGCCTTCGGTCGTCAGCAGGTTGTGCGTGCCGTATTCGACGCTCGCGCCCGCCTGGAAGTCGCGGGTCGGCTGGTTCGTGATGAAGTTCACCGTGCCGCCCGTCGTATTGCGGCCGTACAGCGTGCCCTGAGGGCCGCGCAGCACCTCGACGCGCGCGATGTCGAACAGTTGCCCCTGGGTCTGGATCGGCAGCGCGTACGCGACGTCGTCGACGTTGATGCCGACCGTCGACGCGTTGTTCGACGTGTAGTCGTTGAAGCCGACGCCGCGAATCCGGAACTGCGGCTGGCCGCCGCCGAACGCGGGCTCGACTTCGACGCTCGCGGTCGCATGCTGCAGGTCGTTGACGGTCTCGACGTTCAGCGTCTTGAGGTCGTTGCCCGATATGACCGACATCGACGTGCCGACGCGCTGCGCCGATTGCCGCCGCCGCTGGGCCGTGACGATCACGTCCTTCAGCTGGGCCTCCGCGACCGGCGCGCTGCCGCTCGCGTGCGTCGCGCCGGACGCCGCCGACGCCGCCGACGCCGCCGACGCAGCCGGTGCCGCCGATGCAGCCGATGCAGCCGATGCAGCCGATGCAGCCGATGCAGCCGATGCAGCCGGTGCCGCCGCGGCCGCCGAAGCGGCGATCGGCGCCGCGGTGGCCGCCGGCTGCTGCTGCGCATGCAGCGCCGGCGCGGCGGCCAGCAGCGCCGACGCGCCGAGGGAGGCGCTCAACATCGTGTATTTCATCCGTCTATCCCCAAATCGAAGCGTTGTTATGCGTGTGGTCCGGCGCGGTGCCGCGCATCGAGTCGATGGCGCCGCGGCTCGGCAGTGCGTGAGCGGGGCTTTGCAACAGGCGTGCCAATGGGCGCTCGGGCACGCCCCGCAACGGATGGGTGCCGAAAGCGGCGGCCGAACGACGCAGCGCGCGCGCATGCGTTCCAGTCGTTTTGCTGGAATTCCAGCAGCGCCGTCGCGCATCGCGCGGCGTGCTGCATTTGCGGCATCTCGCTGGAAATCCAGCGCGCCGCGCGCGGCGCGATGGCCGCACAGGCCGACGGGACCGCATTGGCATGGTGCTTGCTGTCGACGGAGGCCATGCACCCGTCCACGAGGATCTTCATGAACGCATTCACGTCCGCCGACACGCCGGCCAGCGCGCCGTCCCCGCTGTCCTCCCGTCCACCCGCGAGCCGCATCGCCGACGACGCGCACGCGCTCGAAACCGCGCGCCGGCTCGCCGACGAACTGTCGCGCGACGCGGCGCTGCGCGACCGCGAGCGGCGCCTGCCGTTCGCGGAGCTCGACCTGTTCTCGGGCAGCGGGCTGTGGGGCATCACGGTGCCGCGCGCGTTCGGCGGCGCGGACGTGTCGCTCGCGACGCTCGGCGAGGTCGTGCGAACCATCGCGCAGGCGGACCCGTCGATCGGCCAGCTGCCGAAGAATCACTTTCACGCGCTCGACGTGATCCGGCTGACGGGCGACGACGCGCAGCGCCGCAAGTTCTTCGGCCTCGTGCTCGACGGTGCGCGGATCGGCCATGCGGCGTCCGAGCGCGGGACGAAGAACGCGCTCGAGATCGGCACGCGGCTCTCGCGGCGCGGCGGGCGGCTCGTGCTCGACGGCCAGAAGTTCTATTCGACGGGCGCGCTGTTCGCCGACTGGATCGCGGTGCTCGCGCTCGACGACGACGGCCGCTACGTGCAGGCGCTGGTCGAGCGCGACCGGCCGGGGCTCGAGATCGTCGACGACTGGAGCGGCTTCGGGCAGCGCACGACGGCGAGCGGCACGCTGACGCTGGCGGGCGTGGAGGTCGACGAGCAGGACGTGGTGTCGATCCAGGCCGCGTTCGAGCGGCCGACGCTCGCGGGCCCCGTGTCGCAGTACCTGCACGCGAACATCGACGTCGGCATCGCGCGCGCGGCGCTGGACGACACGCTCGAGTTCGTGCGCACGCGCAGCCGGCCGTGGGCCGACAGCGGGATCGCGCGCGCGTCGGACGATCCTTACGTGATCCGCGACGTCGCCGACGTGCAGATCCGCCTGCTCGCGACCGAAGCGCTGCTCGACCGTGCGGCCGCGGCGCTCGACGCGCTGCCGGCCGAACTCGACGACGCGCAGGTCGCGCACGCATCGGTGCAGGTTGCAGCCGCGAAGGTGCTGAGCACCGAGCTCGCGATCCTCGCGACCAACAAGCTGTTCGAACTGTCGGGCACGCGCTCGGTGCTGAGCGAATACAACCTCGACCGTCATTGGCGCAATGCGCGCACCCATACGCTGCACGATCCGGTGCGCTGGAAATACCACGCGATCGGCAACTACGTGCTCAACCACGTCAACCCGCCGCGCCACGGTTACCTGTGATGACCGACACGCTATCGACTCCATCGCCGTGGGTGCCGAAGGACCCGGCGCGGCGCCGCTATGCGCTCGCCGCCGCGTGGGCCGCGGCCGGGCTCGGCGGCGCGGCGCGCGTGTTCGCGGCCGACGCCGCGGCGGCGCCGGTGCGCGGCGGCACGCTGTCGCTGTTCGCGCAGCCGGAGCCGCCGTCGCTCGTCAACGCGCTGACGCCGCACGTCGCGTCGCAATACGTCGGCGGCAAGATCTTCCAGGGGTTGCTCGGCTTCGACCCGCAACTGCGCGCGGTGCCCGTGCTCGCGCGCAGCTGGCGCGCGTCGGCCGACGCGCTGACCTGGACGTTCGACCTGCAGCCGGGCGTGCGCTGGCACGACGGGCAGCCGTTCGGCGCGCAGGACGTGGTGGTCACGCTGAAGGAAATCGCACCGCAGGCGCTGCCGCGCACGAAGGTGACGTTCGACAAGTACGTCGCGTCGATCGACGCGAGCGGCCCGCTGCAGGTGACGATCCGCCTGAAGAAGCCGTACGCGGGGCTGATCAACCTGCTCGGCAGCGGACTGCTGCCGATCCTGCCGGCCCATCTGTACCAGGGCAAGGACCCGCGCAGCAATCCCGCGAACCAGCATCCGGTCGGCACCGGCCCGTTCGTGTTTCGCGAATGGAAGCGCGGCGCGTACATCCGCGTCGCGCGCAATCCGGATTACTGGAAGAAGGGGCTGCCGTATCTCGACGGGATCGTATTCAACGTCGTGCCCGACGCGGCCGCGCGCTCGATCGCGTTCGAGCGCGGGCAGATCCACGCGTTGCGCGCGGGCGACGTCGACTACGCGGACATCGCGCGGCTCGCGAAGCTGCCGGGCGTCGCGATCACGACGCAGGGCTGGGAGCTGTTCACCGGGATGGCCTTTCTCGAACTGAACCAGCGCAAGCCGCCGTTCGACAACGTGCTCGTGCGGCAGGCCGTGCTGCACGCGCTCGATCGCCAGTTCATCGTCGACCGGATCTTCTTCGGCTACGGGAAGGTCGCGAACGGGCCGTTCGTGTCGTCGTCGCCGTTCTACGATCCGAACGTGCCGCGCTTCGCGTACGACCCGGAGCGGGCGCGCGCGCTGATCCGGCAGTCGGGCGTCGACGTCGGCAAGTTTCCGCTCGTGCTGGTCAACGGCGAGAAGGGCGGCGCGTGGGAGCGCGTGGCCGAATACACGCAGCAGGCGCTCGGCCAGGCCGGCTTCCGGCTGCGCGTGCAGACGACCGATGCGGCCGGCTGGTATGCGCGCGTCGCGAACTGGGATTTCGACCTGAGCTACAACTTCCTGTTCCAGAACGCGGATCCGGATTTCGGCGTCGCGCCGCTGTACCGGATCGACGGCATCTCGAAGGGCTCGCCGTTCGGCAACGTCGCGGGCTACCGCAATCCGCAGGCCGATGCGCTGTGGGACGCGGCCGCGCTGGACACCGATCCGGCCGCGCGCCGCGCGCGCTACGCGCAGCTCCAGACCACGCTCGCGAACGACGCGGCGATCGCGAACATCTTCGAGATGGTCAACCCGACGCTGTACCGGCGCAACGTCCACAACCTGCTGCGCACGGCCACCAGCGTGAACGACAGCCTCGAGGACACGTGGATCGGATGACGCGATGAACACGGCGCTGCGTTTGACGTCGACGGTGCTCCGGGGCCTGGCGGTCGTGCTGGGCGTGCTCGTCGTGAACTTCTTCCTGGTGCGGCTCGCGCCGGGCGACCCCGCGCTGATGCTCGCCGGCGACGCGGGCTCGGGCGATGCCGCGTACGTCGAGCGGCTGCGCGCGCAGCTCGGCTTGAGCCGGCCGCTCGTCGAGCAGTTCGCGCTGTATCTGCGCGATCTCGCGCACGTCGATTTCGGCTTCTCGTACCGCAACCAGCTGCCGGTGCTGCAACTCGTCGCCGAGCGCCTGCCCGCGACGCTGCTGCTGATGGCGGCCGCGTTCGCCGTGTCGGTCGTCGCGGGCGTGACGGCGGGTGCGGTGGCCGCGTACGGCGAGTCGCGCGGCGGTCCGTGGGTGCGCCGCATCGCGCGCGCGATCGGCGCGCTCGCGGTGATCGTCTATGCGACGCCGCTGTTCTGGCTGTCGCTGATGAGCGTGATCGCGTTCTCGGTGGTGCTCGGCTGGCTGCCGTCGTTCGGGATGGAAAGCGTCGGCGCCGGCTACACGGGGTGGCGCCACGCGCTCGACGTGGCCGCGCACCTCGTGCTGCCGGCCACGACGCTCGGGCTCGTGTACGGCGCGATCTACGTGCAGCTCACGCGCGCCGCGATGCTCGAGGTGATCGAACGCGATTTCGTGCGGACCGCGCGCGCGAAGGGCGCGTCCGAGTCGCGCGTGATGATCCGCCACGTGCTGCGCAACGCGCTGTTGCCGGTCGTCACGCTCGGCGGATTGCAGCTCGGGCAGCTCGCGGGCGGCGCGCTCGTGACCGAAATCGTGTTCGCGTGGCCCGGCCTCGGCGGACTGATGTACGACGCGCTGCTGCAGCGCGACTATCCGGTGCTGCTCGGGCTGCTCGCCGTGGTCGCGGCGCTCGTGGTGCTGTTCAATGCGCTGACCGACCTGCTGTACGGGATCGTCGATCCGCGCATCGGCTGGCGGGACGCGCGATGACGGGCCGCTTCGTGCATCGTTTCGTGCGCGCACGCGGCGCGGCGGCCGGCACGCTGTTTCTGGCCGTCGTCGCGCTCGTCGCGCTGAGCGCGCCGCTGTGGCTGCCGTCGCCGTGGCGCATGGCCGGCGAGCCGTTGCTGCGGCCGCTGCAGGCCGGCCATCCGCTCGGCACCGACATGCTCGGGCGCGATGTGCTGGTCGCGCTGCTGTGGAGTGCGCGCGTGTCGCTGTTCGTCGGGCTCGCGGCGACCGTCGCGACCTTTGTGCTCGGCGCATCGATCGGCGCGCTCGCGGGCTGGTGCGGCGGCTGGGTCGACCGGACGCTGATGGCGCTCACGACGCTGTTCCAGACCGTGCCGCAATTCGCGGTCGCGGTCACGATCGCGGCGGTGCTCGGCGCGTCGCTCGAATCGACGATCGTCGCGATCGCCGCCGTGTCGTGGCCGGCGATCGCGCGGCTCGTGCGCGGCGAATTCATCGGGCTCGCGCAACGGGAGTTCGTGCTCGCGGCGCGGCTGGCCGGCGAGTCGCCGGCCGCGCTCGTGCGGCGCCAGATCCTGCCGCACGTCTGGCCGCCGCTCGCGGTGCTGGCCGCGCTGATGGTCGCGACCGCGATCCTCACCGAGTCGGCGCTGTCGTTTCTCGGGCTCGGCGATCCGTCGCAGATGAGCTGGGGCTTCATGATCGGCGCGGCGCGCAACGTGGTGCGCGACGCGTGGTGGCTGAGCATCTGGCCGGGGCTCGCGATCGTCGCGACCGCGCTCGCGATCAACCGGGTCGGCGAAGGGTTGCGCCACGCGTCGGCGCTTGCGGAGCCGGCGCGATGAGCGGCGCGCCGCTGTTGTCGGTCGAGCGGCTCACGCTCGCGTTGCCGGCCCGCGCGGAGCGCCGCGACGCGGTGCGCGACGTGTCGCTGACGGTCGCGCCCGGCGAGGTGCTGTGCGTGGTCGGCGCGTCCGGGTCGGGCAAGTCGCTGCTCGCGGCCGCGATCGCCGGCCTGCTGCCGCGCGGCGTGCGGCACGCGGCCGGGCGGATCGCGCTGCGCGGGCGGGACCTCACGCACTGCAGCGACGCGCAATGGCGCGCGGTGCGCGGCCGCGACGTGTCGATGATCTTCCAGGAACCGCTCGCCGCGCTGAATCCGCTGATGACGGTCGGCGCGCAGGTCGACGAGGTGCTGCGCGTCCATCGCGTGCTGAGCGGCCGCGGTGACGGCGCGGCGCGCGCGGCGCGCGCGGCACGCGTGACGGCGCTGTTGCGCGACGTCGGCCTGCCGGAGCCCGAGCGGCTGCGGCATGCGTATCCCGACGCGCTGTCCGGCGGCCAGCGTCAGCGCGTGCTGATCGCGATGGCGCTCGCGCTCGAGCCGGCCCTGCTGATCGCGGACGAACCGACCACCGCGCTCGACGTCACCACGCAGGCGCGCATTCTGGCGCTGATCGAGCGGGCAGCCCGTACGAAACGGACCGGCGTGCTGCTGATCACGCACGACTTCGGCGTGGTCGCGCGCGTCGCCGATCGCGTCGTGGTGTTGCGCGATGGCGAGCAGGTCGAGAGCGGTCGCGCGGCCGACGTGCTGCGCGCGCCGCGCCATCCGTATACGCGCGCGCTGCTCGATGCCGTGCCGCACGGTCGCGTCGCAGCGCGTGCCGTCGCCCGCGGCGGCGTGCCGCTGCTGGACGTGCAGGGCCTGCGCAAGCACTACGCGTCGCGCCGCGCGTTGCCGTTCCTGCCGGCGCGCGGCCGGCGCCGCGTCGATGCGCTGGTCGACGTCGGCTTCGTGCTGCATGCCGGCGAGACGCTCGGCATCGTCGGCGAATCGGGTTCCGGGAAGTCGACGCTCGCGCGCGCACTGGTGCGGCTCGCGCGGGTGGATGCGGGGCGCATCGTGCTGCGCGGCGAGCACGATCTCGCGCGCGTGGCCGACCACGCGTTGCGGCCGCTGCGTCGCGACGTCCAGATGGTGTTTCAGGACCCATACGCATCGCTGAACACGCGTCAGACGATCGCGCAGATCGTCGCGACCGGCCTGCTTGCGCACGGTGTCGGCCGCGCTGCGGCGTATCGGCGGGCGGCCGAGCTGCTCGCGCAGGTCGGCTTGCCGCCGGATGCGCTCGACCGGTATCCGCACGAATTCTCCGGCGGGCAGCGCCAGCGCATCAGCCTGGCACGTGCGCTGGCGCTCGATCCGTCGATC
Organism: Burkholderia sp. BCC1998; assembly: GCF_905339875.1. NCBI lineage: Bacteria > Pseudomonadati > Pseudomonadota > Betaproteobacteria > Burkholderiales > Burkholderiaceae > Burkholderia > Burkholderia sp. BCC1998. The sequence continues at coordinate 72,080 of NZ_CAJPHE010000022.1, read as the reverse complement.
CTCGTGGCCGACGAAATGGTGTCGGGGCTCGACGTGTCGGTGCAGGCGCAGGTGCTCGAACTGCTCGCGTCGGTGCAGCAGCGCCGCGCGATGGCGATCGTGTTCGTCACGCACGACTTGCGCGTCGCCGCGCAGATCTGCGACCGCATCGCGGTGATGCAGGCCGGGCGCATCGTCGAACTGGGCGATACCGCGCAGGTTTTCGGCGCGGCGCGCCATCCGTACACGCGTGCGTTGCTCGATGCGATGCCGGTGCTGCCGGCGCGCGTGAGCGCGACCGGCACGCAGGACGGCAGCGCGCACGCCCATCGAACCAACGAGGAGCACTCATGACGTCCGATTCGAACTTCGCGGTCGCGGCTTTCGCCGTCGTGGCCGGTGTGCCGGTCGAGGTGCGCGCCGGGCGCACGCTGAGCGTCGCGCATCGCGCCGCGCCGCGCGGCTCGCCGCATGCGGGGACGGTGCTGTTCTTCGCGCACGGCGGCGGCGGCAACAAAAACCAGTGGCGAGCGCAGTGGCGCACGTTCGCCGATGCGGGCTACGAACTCGTCGCATGTGATTTCCTCGGTCACGGCGACAGTCCGCGGCCGCCCGCGCGAAGCGGCGCCTATCACGGTGACGAAACGCTGCGCGACTATCTCGCGCTGTTCGACCGCTACAAGGGGGCGCACAACGTGCTGGTCGCCCATTCGCTGGGCACGGGAAGCACGCTCGCCTTGCTCGAGCGGCTGGCGGCGCTCGGGCGGCTGCACGAAGCGAGCGGTGCGCTGCTGCTCGGCACGCAGCTCGCGCGCCCGGTGACGCGGCCGCCGGCGTTGCCGGGCTGGCTGCTCGAATGGATCAAGCCGGTGTTCGCGCGGCGCTTCCGGCGGCTCGCATGGCATCCGCAGGCCGACCCGGCGCTCGTCGCCTACGAGTCGCGCGTCGCGCGCCGCAACCGGATGACGACCTTCCAGGCCGTGCTGCGCGACGCGCCGTGGCCCGATGCGGCGCGGCTGGCCGCGCTCGACTTGCCGGTCGCCGTGCTCGCTGGCGACAGCGACGGCCTGACACCGCCCGCCGGCGGACGCGCGCTGGCCGACGCGTTGCCGAATGCGTCGTTCGGCGTGCTGCCCGCCTGCGGCCATCAACTGATGCTCGAGCGGCCGGATGCGGTCGGCGCCGCATTGCGTGCGCTGCTCGAGCGCACCGTGCAAGCGGCGCCCGTGCGATGAGCGGCCGCCGAAGAACCATGAAACAGCAGCCGGCCCGTCATCCGGGCAACGGCTCGTGAGGAGGCAGTTGATGTCTGAAACCGGATCTTCGCTGGATCGGGATGATCGTTTTGTCTACGTGTCCGCCACGGACCCGCTCACCCGGCCGCTCTTCGACGAGCTGGCGCACGAGTACAGCAGCCGCTACGCGGCCTATATTCCCGAAGAGGAACTCGGCAAGGAACTGGTGCGTTATCCGGGCGAAGCGTTCGCGCCGCCGCAGGGCGCATTCCTGCTGCTGCTGAGGGACGGGCAGGCCATCGCCGGCGGCGCCTTCATGCGCCATCACACCCCTGCGACGGCGGAGTTCAAGCGCATCTGGGTCAGCCGCGCGCATCGCCGCCAGGGGCTCGCGCGCCGCGTGCTGGCCGAGCTCGAGGCGCAAGCTGCCCGGCAAGGCTACACGCGCGTGCATCTGGGCACCGGGCCGCGGCAACCCGAAGCGGTGGGCCTTTACCGGTCCTCGGGCTATACGCTGCTGTCGTCGCACGATTTCGGCGAGGACGCGCCGCCCGGCGTGTTGTTCGAGAAATATCTGCTGCCGGCCCGGCACCCGGCCAGCCCCGACTGAATCGATGATTCACGACGAGCCGCACGCGACCGTGCGCGATGATCCGGCGAAACCCGTCACCCTGGGTCGGCGCTATGGCGCGACCGGGTGGGCGGTGCGACGGCGCGCTGCCGGAAGCGGTTCGACCGACGCGGGCGCCCGTGCGAACATCGTGCTGGGCATCTGTGTCGCGATGGGCTTCACCACGCTTCTCGATCAGGCGATCTTCACGCTGGCCGTGCCGACGCTCAGGCGCGAACTGCATGCGTCGACAGCCGAAATACAGCTGATCACGTCGGTCTATTCCATTGCGTTCGGCATCGCGCTCGTCCCGGCAGGCCGGCTCGGCGACGTGATCGGGCGCCGCCTGCTGTTTCTGGTCGGGCTCGCGATGTTTTCGGGTTTCAGCGTGCTGGGCGGACTGGCGGACGACGCGCGCACGGTGATCGTCGCGCGCGTGCTGCAAGGGCTCGGTGCGGGGATGATCAATACGCAGATATTCGGCTTGATCCAGGACCTGTTCAAAGGCGCGGCGCAGGCCAGGGCACTCGGGCGATACGCGTCGGCGGGCGGTTTGTCGGGGCTCGCCGGCCCGATTCTCGGCGGGCTGATTCTTGCGTCGGTTCCGCCGGATCTCGGCTGGCGGCTGCTGTTTCTCGTCAACGCGCCGTTCGGAATGGCCGTGTTCTATCTGGCGCTTCGGCATCTGCCGCGCCACCGGTTGTCGGACGCCCGGTTTTCGATCGATCCGGTCGGCCTGGCCCTGCTGTCCGCGGTCACGCTCGCGCTGATGCTCGCCACGCTGGTCGGCGGCACCGGCATACCGCCGCGACGCGTTTGTCTCGTGGTCGCGATGGCCGGGTTGCCGCTGTTTCTGGCGTGGGAGGCGGTGTATCAGCGGCGCGGCGGCACGCCGATTCTGTCGCGCGATCTGCTCGGGTCGGGCGGGTACGTCCTCGGCACGCTCGTGGCGATGTGCCAGTTCGCGGCGGGCGTGACCCTCGGGATGGTCAGTGCCTTGTTCTTTCTCGACGGCTTGCATCTCGATCCGCTGCTGTTTGCCGCGCTGTCGATTCCTGCCGCGCTGGCCTCGATCGCCGCGACCATGTGGAGCTGGCGATTCGTCGGGCGCTTCGGCCGTGCCGGGACGGTGTGCGCAATCGCGTGTTATGCGCTCGCCGTCGCCGCGCAAGGTCTGGCGACCGAGTACTTCGCGGTTCGCTGGATCGTGTTCGCGTATCCCGCGATCGTCCTGCTGCAGGGGTTCGCCAGCGGCCTGATCCATGCGCCGAACCAGGCCATGACGCTCGCGGAGATCGGCCAGGATCAGGGGCGGGGGCTCGCTGCCGGGTTCCTGCAGTTGTCGCAGCGGCTCGCCTGCTCGATCGGCATGTCGTGGGGAACCGGCGTATTCCTGGTGCAGGCGTCGTCTTCGGCCGGTCTGGCCGCATACCGGGATGCGTTCGTCGAAGTGTCGGTGCCGATATTGCTGCTGGTGGCCGGCGCATTCGCGGCAGCGTGTGCGGACTGGACGATCAGGCACGCGCGTGACGCGGCCGAGTGAATTGCATTGCGCGGCGAATCGCATTTGCCATGCGGTTTCGGCTCTACGATACGGAATCCTGATTATGTGTATCTGTGTGAATAACGTTTTCGAAAATGCTTGGTTTGAGCGCGCACGGTTCGCGCGCACTATTGCTGGATGCGATGCGCGGCAACAAGCGTGTCGAGCGAATCCACCGATCCTGGCAAATCAGAGGCAGATGGCTCGAAGCATCTGGCGTATCAGTGACTGACGAAGTAATCGACACATCCCCACTCGACCTGCTCGCGTTGCCCATGTTCGACGAGTTGTCGGTCGAATATTCCACGCGCTACCAGGACTTTCGCGCGGTGCCCGCGGAAGTCGTGCGTGACGAACTCCTGACCTACCCGGCGGCGCTGTTCGCGCCACCCGATGGCGCTTTCATCCTGATTCGACGCGGTGGCGAAGTCGTGGGCGGCGGTGCATTTCAGCGCTACGACGACACGACGGCTGAACTCAAGCGCATCTGGGCGCATTCCGGCGTTCGTCGCCAGGGCGTCGCACGGCGCGTGGTGGCCGAACTCGAAGCCCGTGCATTGAAGCAGGGATACCGGCGGGTTTATCTCACGACCGGATTTCGTCAACCGGAGGCCTCGGCGCTTTATCTCGGCACCGGCTACGAACCGCTATACGATCCGGCGATCGCACCAGAAGTGCATTGGCGACTGCCGTTCGCAAAGGATCTGCTCGAACCCGGTCGTATCGAACATTTGCAGGATCTGAAGCCGGACAGGCCGTTGGGTCGGCCGTTCGGTGCATGACGCATGAACACTTCCACGGGATACCGAAAAATGAATCGTCGTCGCGGAATCGGCCTGGCCTTGTCCGGTGCGTTTGCGGTGGTGGTAATGGGGGTTGCCGGCATCGCGCAATCGGCGACGTCGTTCAACCTGAGCCCCGATCAGCATGATCGCCCGCGCGTCACGCCGGATGCGGAGGCGATCAAGTTGATCCCGGAGAACTTCCGTTTTGCCGAGAAGGGCGTGCTGACCGTCGGCATCGCGGTGGCATTTCCCCCGATCAGTGCGTACGCAACGGACGCGAAAACGATCGTCGGCGCCGATCCGGATCTCGCCCAACTGGTTGCGGACGAACTCGGACTGAAGCTCAAGCTCGTGCCGCTCGCCTGGGCGGACTGGCCGCTTGCCGTCGCGTCCGGCAAGGTGGACGCGGTGCTGTCGAACGTGACCGTGACGGAAGCGCGCAAACAGAAATTCGACTTCTCGACCTATCGCCGCGACGTGCTCGGTTTCTACGTCGAGCAGAACAGCACCATCAAGCAGATTCGCGAGCCCAGGGATGTCGCCGGATTGCGCGTCATCGGCGACTCCGGAACCAACCAGGAAAAGATCCTGCTGGCCTGGGACAAGGAAAACGTCGCACACGGGCTGAAGCCGATTCACGTGCTGTATTACGAGGATCCGTCGGTGCGGACGCTGGCGCTGGTATCGGGGCGCGCCGACGCGATTTTCAGCGTCAACGCCGCGCTGGTCTATCAAGCGAGCCAGGGTGTGAAGATCCGGCAGGTCGGCACGGTCAGCGGCGGGTGGCCCCGCACGGCGGAAGTTGCCGTCACCACCCGCAAGGGCGGCGGGCTGGCCGTGCCCATTACCTACGCCATCAACGACCTGATCCGGAACGGCAAGTACCAGCAGGTGCTGGGACGCTGGAATCTCGACAGCGAGGCGATCACGAAGGCCTCGACGAATCCTCCGGGGCTCCCCGATCTCTGATCGGGTCATGAGCGGCCGAAGCACGGCCGTCATGCGGAAAATCCTCGGGTAATCGTACGGACTACTACTAAAAGGCAGCATGTAGCGTGCCTTCAATCGGCAAAGAACGGAGAAATCATGCGGCACACACGGGGCGAGGGGGTCTCGCCGAAGACGCGCAGGACGGTGATATCGGTGGCGGTTGCGGCAGGCGTTTTTCATGGCGCGGCCTGGGCGCAGGAAGCGGGAGCGGGAGCGGGGGACGGAGCGGCGGCGGTCGCGGCGCCGGCCAGTAGTGCGGTCGCACCGGCATCGTCGGCGTCGGCCGCGCCGGACGGCAAGGTACAGGTTCAGGACCGGGTCGTGATCACGGGTTCGCGCACGGAGACGCGTGCGAGCAAGAGCCTGACGCCGATCGACGTGATCGGAGGCGATCAATTGCGCGCGACGGGGCAAACCAACCTGCGCGACGCATTGGTGAAACTCTCGCCGTCGATCACCCGGACCTCGTACTCCGGCGACACGGGCGTGTTGACCGATACGCTGTCGCTTCATGGCCTCACGCCCGACCACGTGCTCGTGCTGGTGAATGGCAAGCGCCGCCATACGACGGCCAACATCACGCTCGACCCGGGCCTGAACCAGGGCTCGACCGGCGTGGACATCGATACCATTCCGGTCGGCCTGATCGACCACATCGAAGTGCTGCGCGACGGTGCGTCCGCGCAGTACGGCTCGGATGCGATCGCGGGCGTGATCAACATCATCCTGAAGCGCAATGCGCGCGGCGGCGAGCTTGCCACGACGAACGGGCAGACCTACTCCGGCGACGGTTTCAAGACGAGCGAGTCGGCCACGATCGGCCTGAATCTCGCCGACAAGGGCTTCCTCGACCTGAGCGCCGGGTTCGACCGGCAGAACCATACGATCCGCACCGGGCCGGACGATTATTTCGGGCGCTTTCCGCAAGGACAGGGCTACTACAACCCGATCCTGGGCGACCCGGCCAGTTCGCGCGAGACGGTCGGCTTCAATGCCGGCTACTACCTCGGCGACGAGGTCGAACTCTACGGGTTCGGCACTTACGCACACCGGAACGGCGATGCGTACCAGAACTTTCGTCCGCCTTTCGTGCTGCCGCAGGTCTACCCGAACGGCTTCGTGCCGGTCGAAACGATCAACGAGAACGACTACTCGGTGACGGCGGGGATCAAGGGAAAGAACCTGTTCGGCTGGGCGTGGGATTTCAGCACGACCTACGGCGGGGACTACAGCGTGTTCGGAATGCGCAATTCCGCCAACACCGGGTTGTACGCGGCATCGGGCTATACGCCGACCACCTTCCACCTGTCGACCGTCAGCAATACGCAGCTGACCAACAACCTCGACCTGTCGCGGGCATTCAATGTCCCGCTGCTGCCGGCACCGCTGAACGTCGCGGTGGGCGTCGAGCAGCGCCGCGAAACCTATACGATCCGCAACGGCGAGCAGGCATCCTGGATCTACGGCGGCTCGGCTGCGTTGCCGGGCCTGGCGCCCGTCAGCGCGAGCGACATCTCGCGCAACGTGATCGGCACGTACATCGATTTGTCGACTTACCTGACGCCGAAATGGCAGGTGAATCTGGCGGGCCGCTACGAGCACTACAACGACGTCGGCGACACCACCAACGGCAAGATCGCCACCCGCTACCAGTTTTCGCCGGCCATTGCGGTTCGCGGCAGCGTCAGCTCCGGCTTTCGGGCGCCGTCGCTGGCCCAGGAGTCCTATACCAGCGTGACCACGTCGCCGGCGTCGGTGGGCGGCATCCTGGCGACGACCTCGCCCGGCGCGCGCCTGATCGGTGCGCAGGCGCTGAAGCCTGAAGAGTCGACCAGCTACAACTTCGGTCTGGTGCTCAATCCCGTTCGCAACCTGCAACTGACGATCGATGCTTACCAGATCAACATCCGCAACCGGATCGTGCTCGGCGGAACCGCGTCGGGCGCGGCGGCCATCGCCGCGCTCGAAGGGGCGGGGCTGACGGTCCCGGGATCGGTGCCGGTGTCGGCGGTCAGCGCGAGTTATTTCACCAACGGCGCCAATACGCGCACGCGAGGGATCGACCTGGCGGGTACCTACCACACCGGTTTCGGCCGGTACGGGCAGGTGGACTGGGACTTCGGGGTGAACCTGAATACGACCTCGGTCACGCACGTGGCGAACGGGTCGAACGGCAGGCCGTCGCTGAACGCGCAGCAGATCGCGTCGCTGTCCACCACGACGCCGAAGAACAAGATCATCGTCGGCGGCACCTGGCGTCTCGACAAGTGGGCCGTGACGCTCCACGAGACGCGTTACGGGAAGACCTCGGGAGAAGCGACCTACATCGTCGGACCGAACGCGTTCTCGACCTCCCAGTTCGTTCACTTCGAGGAGGCCGCGCGGTATGTCACCGATGTCGAGGTGCGCTATGACGTGACCAAGAAATTCCAGATCGCGGCCGGCGCGCAGAACCTGTTCGACGTCCGCCCGAGCAAGCTGCCGTACGAGGCGCAGCTGGAAGGCATCCAGTACAGCGGCGGCAGCACGATCGGCGTCAACGGTGGTTTCTATTATCTGCGGGCACGCTATCTGTTCTGATCGATCGGCCATATTCATAGAAGAAATGACCGTAACGGGCAGATGATCCGTTATCCATAATGAATGATCTGTCCGGCATGTTCCGCTTTTTCGGCGCCCGTCCGAGGCCGTTTCATGTCGGCGGGACGACCGACTTACAAGGTTGAGCTTCATGTCTTATTCCCTTTCGATTCTCGACAAAAGCCCGATTGCAGAAGGGGCGAGCGCGCATGACGCGTTGAACTTCACGATTGCGCTTGCGAAGCGTGCCGAAGCGCTCGGCTACAAGCGCTACTGGATTGCGGAACACCATGGCACGCCGGGTCTCGCGAGCTCGGCACCGGAGATCATCGTGTCGCATTTGCTTGCGCATACGTCGCGGATTCGCGTCGGCTCGGGCGGCGTGATGCTTCAGCATTACAGCCCCTACAAAGTCGCCGAATCGTTCCGTGCGCTGGCTTCGCTCGCGCCCGGACGTGTCGACCTGGGCGTCGGCAAGGCGCCCGGCGGGCTGCCGCTCACGACGCGGGCATTGCAATGGTTTCACGACAAGGCGAAGAAGCCCGACTTTGCCGGGCAACTCGCCGAACTCGATGCGTTTCTCGGCGACGGCGTCGCGCCGGACCACCCGTTGGCCGGGGCGGTCGCCTTGCCCGCGCCGCCGGAATCGCCGCAGCGCATCCTGCTGGGCGGTAGTCCGGAAAGTGCCGAACTGGCCGCTCGGCATGACTGGCAGTTCTGCTACGCAGGCCACTTCAACGGCGACATCGGCAATATCGAAAGGTCGCTCGACGTCTATCGCAGCGCGACGGGCCGTGTGCCGCTGCTCGCCCTGTTCGCGGTCGCCGCGCAATCGTCGGAGGACGCCAAACGCCAGGTCGGCGCGTTGCGGATCTTCAAGCTGCGTTTCGGCAACGGGCAGAGCGTCAACCTGCAGAGCCCGGAGGCGGCGGCCGATTTCGCGCGCCAGATCGGTGTCACCGACTATCGGATCGACGAGTTGCGTCCGCAGGTCGCGGCGGGCACGCCGGACGAGGTGCGTCGGGAACTGGATGCGCTGCATGAGCGCTTCGGCATCGAGGAGTTCGTCATCGACAACCCGGTGGCGGACCATGCCAAGCGCCTCGCCTCGATCGAGGCGCTGGCAGGTCTCGAGCAGCCGGTCGGCGCGTGACGGCGCCTGGCTGCCTTTTCATTCTTCAGACCGCGGATTCGAACATGACCCAACGCAACCTCACTTTCGGCCTGATGCTGCATGGCGCAGGCGGCCACATGAATTCGTGGAAGCATCCGGCCGGCCCTGCCGATGCGAGCGTCAACATCGACTTCGTCACCGGCATCGCGCAGACGGCCGAAGCCAACGGCGTGGCATTCGTGTTCGTCGCGGATGGCCTTTACATCAACGAGAAGTCGATCCCGCATTTCCTGAACCGCTTCGAGCCGATCTCGATCCTGTCCGCGCTTGCGACGGCCACGTCGAAGATCGGGCTGGCGGGCACGCTGTCCACGTCGTACAGCCATCCGTTCACGGTCGCCCGCCAGTTCGCGTCGCTCGACCTGATCAGCGGCGGGCGCGCCGGGTGGAACGTCGTGACCTCGCCGCTCGAAGGCTCGGCGAAGAACTACGGCGGCGCACATCCGGATCACGCGCTGCGTTACGAGATCGCCGATGAATACCTGCAGGCAGTGCAGGGCCTGTGGGACAGCTGGGACGACGACGCGTTCGTGCGCGACCGCGCGAGCGGCCGCTTCTTCGATCGCGACAAGCTGCACCCGCTGAACCACAAGGGCCGCTTTTTCGAGGTGGCCGGGCCGCTCAACATCCAGCGTTCGCCGCAGGGGCAGCCGGTGATTTTCCAGGCGGGAGCGTCGGATGACGGTATCGCGCTGGCCGGCAAGTATGCCGATGCCGTGTTCACGCACGCGCCGTCGCTGGACGAGACGCGCGCATTTGCCGAGCGCGTGCGCGACAGCGCGGAGGCGCACGGCCGCGCGCGCACCGACGTGAAGATCTTCCCCGGTATCGGGCCGATCGTCGGTGCGACGCGCGAAGAAGCCGAGGAGAAGTACCGCGCGATTCGCGATCTGCTCACGATCGACGAGGCGCTCGCTTATCTCGGCCGCTTTTTCGAGCATCACGACTTTTCGCAGTATCCGCTCGATGCGCCGTTTCCGGAGCTGGGCGAGCTCGGCAGGAACAGTTTCCGTTCCACGACCGATCGCATCAAGGACGAGGCCAGGCGAAACGGGCCGACGCTCAGGGAGGTGGCGCTCGACGTGGCAACGCCGAAGCCCGGGTTCATCGGCACCGGCGAGACGGTCGCGGACGAACTGATCCGCTGGTTCGATGCGGGCGCGGCCGACGGCTTCATTCTCGGCTTCCAGGTGCAGACGGAAGGGCTCGAGGATTTCGTCCGTTACGTGATTCCCGCACTCGAGGCACGGGGCCGCTACCAGCGTGCGCTACCGGGCGCCACGCTGCGGGACCATCTCGGCCTGCCGCGCCGCGCGAGCCGTTACGCAACCGCAGAGACTGCGTGACGGATCGACACGACATGCGCAAAGGCAGCGTGATGAACGATATTTCCAGGATTGCCGGTCATGCACCCTTCGTGGCCGAAGGCGCGTCATCGGCGCCACCCGACTACGCGCAATACCGGGTCGTTCCCGCCCGCAACCCGGCAAGGACGCTCGGGACCGCCGCGGCGATCGTGCTGATCGCTGCCGTTCTCTATTCGGTGCTCGACAACCCGCACTGGGGCTGGAAAGTCTTTGCGCAGTGGTTTTTCTCCGAAGCCGTGCTCGCGGGGCTCGGGCAGACGCTGCTGCTGACGGCGCTCGGCGCGGTCCTCGGCTTCGCGCTGGCCGTTCCGCTCGCGCTGGCGCGCCTTTCGCGCTCGCCGCTGTTGTCCTCGTGCGCGTGGGCCTACATCTGGCTGTTCCGTTCGATTCCGACCATCGTCCTGCTGCTGTTGCTGAACAATCTCGGTTATCTGTACGACACGGTCAGGCTCGCGATTCCGTTCACGAACATCGTGTTCCTGCACGGCCCGACCACGGATCTGATCACACCGTTCATGGCAGCGATCCTCGGACTGACGCTGACCCAGGCCGCGTTTGCGGCGGAAGCGATCCGCGGCGGCATCCTGTCGGTCGACCACGGGCAGCGCGAGGCCGCGGCGGCGCTCGGCCTGCCGCGTGCGCGGCAGACCTGGCGCATCGTGCTGCCTCAGGCGATGCGCGCGATCCTGCCTGCCGCGTTCAACGACGTGATCGGACTGGCGAAGGGCACCGCGGTCGTCTATATCCTCGCGATGCCGGATCTGTTCTACACGGTCCAGATCATCTACCACCGCAACCTGGAAGTGATTCCGATGCTGATGGTCGCGACCGTCTGGTATTTGGTGATCCTGACGGTATTGTCCGCGATCCAGGTTCATATCGAGCGCCACTATGCGCGCGGTGCGACGCGCGACCCGGTGGCCGTGTCGCCGGTTTCCGCATTCCTGCGCAAAGGTTTCCGTTCGCTCGAGACGCTGCTTTCCCCGGCCGCGGTGGCGGGCAGCCAGCCGGACGACGCGGCGGCGGGTGCAGAGACGACCGGCTGGGCGAAACAGCGCGTCGGGGCGGCCGTCGGCATTCATCGCATATCGAAGCGCTTCGGGGCGCAGAAGGTACTCGACGACGTTTCGCTGGCCATCCCGTCCGGGAGCGTGACGGTCATTCTGGGGCAGTCGGGCTCCGGCAAGTCGACGCTGCTGCGTACCGTCAACCACCTCGAGCGTGTCGACGAGGGCTTCATCGACATCGACGGCGAACTGGTCGGCTATCGCCGCGACGGGCGCACGCTCCACGAACTCAAGGAAAAGGACATCCTGCGCCGCCGCGCCGAGGTCGGCATGGTGTTCCAGAGTTTCAACCTGTTCCCGCATTTGACCGTGCTCCAGAACGTCGTCGAGGCGCCGGTCGCGGCCGGCCTGCCGCGCGAACGGGCGGAAGCGGAAGCACGCGCGCTGCTCGCCCGCGTGGGCCTGGCCGACAAGGCCGATGCGTGGCCGCGTCAGCTGTCCGGCGGGCAGCAGCAACGCGTGGCGATCGCCCGCGCGCTCGCGCTGAAGCCCAAGGTGTTGCTGTTCGACGAGCCGACTTCCGCGCTCGACCCGGAGCTCGTCAACGAAGTGCTCGACGTGATCCGTCAGCTTGCCCGTTCCGGGACGACGCTGATCATCGTCACGCACGAGATCGGTTTTGCGCGCGAAGTGGCCGACACGATCGTTTTCATGGACGGCGGACGCATCGTGGAGTCGGGGCCGCCGTCGGCGGTGCTGGCGGCGCCATCGCATCCGCGTACGCGCGAGTTCCTGTCCAGGGTGCTGTCGTAGTCATGTGCGGGTCTCCCGGCTTGCGGCCGGCACGACAACGCATCGACACCGTGGCAAATGACGAAGGATGAAAAAGTGAGCAACGGACGAATCGATCACATTGCATTCCTCACACCGGGGAATTATCCCGACGAGGACGCCGCCGCCGGATTCGAGCGGACGCTCGAACTGTTTCGCGTCGGCGAGGCGCTCGGTTACGACAGTGCCTGGGTGCGGCAGCGTCATCTCGAGCGCGCCGTGTCCTCGGCCGCCACGTTTCTCGCGGCGGCGAGCCAGCGGACGAGCCGGATCGGGCTCGGCACGGCGGTGATCCAGATGGGCTACGAGAATCCGTTCCGGCTCGCCGAGGATCTCGCGACCGTGGACGTGCTGTCGAACGGCCGGCTCAATGTGGGGCTCAGCGCAGGCGCGCCGAATCACGGCGCGCTGCTGGGCGAGCGGCTGTTCGACACCGATCCCGACCTGGTCGACTTCTCGCACGCACGGGTGGCACGCCTGCGTCGCAATCTCGCCGGCGACTGGCTCGGTGACGACGACACGTTCGTGGAATCGGCCGCCGGCCGGGTGCGGCCGCGGGTGAGCCCGTATGCGCCCGGTCTGACGGACCGGCTCTGGTATGGGGGCGGTTCCAGGCGCTCGATCGAGTGGGCCGCCAGAAACGGCTTCAACTTGCTGATCGGCAATCTGACCACGGGCGAGGGAACCGACAGTTATGTCGACGCCCAGCTTCGGCAGCTCGAGCTGTACCGCCGTCACTGGAGCGAAGCCGCCGCACCCCGTATCGCGCTGGGCCGGGTGATCGTCCCGACCGACAGTGCAGATGCGCGGGAGCGTGAACGCTATCGGGCGTTTGCCGACGCGCGCCATGCCCGCACGCTGGCGCCGCAGGGTGAACGGCGCACGCTCTTCGCACCGGATCTCGTCGGCACCTCGGACGAGATCGTGGAGCGGCTGCTTGCCGACCCCGTGGTCGGACAAGTGCGGGAACTGCGCCTGGAATTGCCTTACGACCTGCCGTTCGAAAGTTACCGGCAGATTCTCGACGATTTCGTCACGTGTATCGCCCCGGCACTCGGCTGGCGTCCGGCCGACCGGCGAGAGCCGGTCGCGGCCTGACGGGAGCGACACGACATGCGTCGGGCGGCGTGCGTGACCGGAATCGGCGACGGGGCGGATACGGCCGCGCGGGCCGGGACCGTCTCGCCGCCACGCACGCGGGGCGGTCACGCGCCGGCGAATCGCTTGCGCCGTCGTCCGTGCGCCGGCGCGCCGATGTCAGGCGGCGCCGAACGCCCGACCTTATTGCCATTGGACTGAACATGACTAGCGCTTCTCAAACCCGACTCGCGGCAATCGGCCGTCCGCGCCAGTTCGGCAACAAGCGGACCCATCCGGTCCGTCGCTTCGGCGGCATCGCGATCGCCATCGGCCTGCATCTCGTCCTGATCTGGGCGCTGGTGAACGGTCTGGCGACCCGGGTCGTCGAGATCGTCCAGCAACCGATCGAGACTCGCATCATCGTGCCGGTGAAACCGCCGCCGCCGCCGCCGCCGAAGCCGGTCGAGAAGGTCGTGTCGAAGCCGCGGGTGGCGCCGCCGCCTCCGCCGTTCGTGCCGCCGCCCGAGGTGCACGTGCAGGCGCCGCCGCCGCCGACCATCACGCACCAGGCCGCGCCGGCCCCGAGCGCACCCGTGCACGAGGCGCCGCCCGCGCCGGTGCCTGCGCCGGCGCCGGTCGCGAGGCCGGTGAACCAGGAGGTGGGCGTCGTCTGCCCGAACTCGGACGAAGTCCGCTCGTCGATCGTCTATCCGCCCGACGCGCAGGACAACAACATCACGGGCGATGTGACGGTCGAGTTTACGGTGGACCCGGACGGTCGCGTCACGAACCTGAGGCTCGCGCAGCCGGCCGACCCGGTGCTCAATCGGGCGGCGCTCAGTGCGGTCAAGCGCTTTCGCTGCATTGCGCAGGGGCAGCCCGTGCGGGTGCGGGTACCGTTTTCCTTCAATCTGAATTGATGCCGGCCGCACGCCGTTCGAGCTGGCCGGCTTCACGAATCGACACACGACGTATACGGATGGAGTCCTTATGAAAAAGCGCTTTCGCGCCGCACTTGCGGCAAGTCTGATGATCACCGCCGGCATTGGCGGCACCCTGGTCGCACCGCACACCGTGCTCGCACAGGAAGCAGCGGCATCGGCGCCCGGCCGGGCGGCATCCGGCGCGGCACCGACCGCGGCGGCACCGGCTGCCGCCAGTGCGGCCGATCTTTCGGCGCCGCCGCCCGCGCCCGCGACGTCGGCAACCGTCGAGAACCCGTATGGCCTCGGTGCCCTGTGGGCGAACGGCGACTTCGTGGCCCGCTTCGTCCTTGGGCTGCTCGTGGTCATGTCGCTCGGCAGCTGGTACATCATGATCACCAAGTTCCTCGAGCAGGTGCGGGCAAACAGCCGCGCGAAATCGGCCGACGAGCAGGTCTGGAGTGCGCCGACGCTGGCCGAAGGCGCGGCCCAGCTCGATGATGCGTCGCCGTTCCGTTTCATCGCCGAGAACGCGATCGAGGCCGGGGAGCATCACGACACGGCGCTGCTCGATTCGGTCGATCGCAATACCTGGATCGACCTGAACATCGAGCGTTCGATCACCAACGTGTCGAACCGGCTGCAGGACGGCCTCGCGTTTCTGGGCACCGTGGGATCCACGGCGCCGTTCGTCGGGCTGTTCGGCACGGTGTGGGGCATCTATCACGCGCTGACGGCCATCGGCATCGCCGGCCAGGCATCGATCGACAAGGTCGCCGGCCCGGTGGGCGAGGCGCTGATCATGACCGCGATCGGCCTCGCCGTGGCGGTACCGGCCGTGCTCGGCTACAACTTCCTCGTGCGCCGGAACAAGTCCGTGATGGAGCGCGTGCGCGACTTCGGCGCGCAGTTGCATACGGTATTGCTCGCGGGCGGCCGGCGCGCGGCCGGCAGCAGCGCGACGCCCGCGGCACCGGCGCCGCAGGCGCTGGCGGTTCAGTCGTGAGCGGAGGCTGTCATGGCGATCAGTGTCGGCGGTGACGACAACGACGAGGTCATCTCGGCGATCAACACGACGCCGCTCGTGGACGTGATGCTGGTGCTGCTGATCATCTTCCTGATCACGATCCCGGTGGTGACCCATACGATCCAGGTGCAGTTGCCGAAGGAGCGGGTCCAGCCGCTGCAGACGCAGCCGAAAAGCATCGAGCTCGCGGTGAACCGGCAGGGCGACATCTTCTGGGGCACCGAGCATGTGGACCTGCAGACGCTGGTGGCGCGGCTGAAGGACCTATCCGCGCAGACGCCGCAGCCGGACGTGCACGTCCGTGGCGATCAGGCCACGCCGTATCAGTACATCGGCAAGGTCGTGACGGCGTGCGAGCGGGCCGGGATCGGCAAGCTTTCCTTCATTACTCAGCCCCCCGCACGGGGCGGCTAGGGAGTTCGAACGATGGGTATGAACGCAGGTTCCGGCGCGAGCAGGGACGAGCCGGACGTGATGGTGGACATCAACACCACGCCGCTGATCGACGTGATGCTGGTGCTGCTGATCATGTTGATCATCACGATCCCGATCCAGATGCATTCGGTGAAGATGAACTTGCCGGTCGGGAATCCGCCCGTCCCGCCGCATCCGCCTCAGGTGGTGCAGATCGACATCGGCGCGGACGGCTCGGTCAACTGGAACGGCGCGGCCGTGCGGGGCGGGGCGGCGCTGGACGCGAAGTTTCGCGAGGTGGCGGCCGAGGCGGACCAGGACGAGATCCGGTTGCGCCCGGACAAGGCGGCGCCTTACCGGGCGGTGGCCGAAGTGCTGGCGTCGGCCCAGCGCGAAGGGGCGACGAAGATCGGGTTGATCGGCAACGAACAGTACATGCAATGAGTCGCGCGGAAGGTTCGTCGAGCGCTCGGGTGCCGGAGCGGGGCGGCCGGGTGCCGATCGTCAGGCAAGCGACGTTTCCCGCACCGCCGTGCCGATGAAGACGAAGCGGATGAAGCGGAACAGGAAACGTAGTTTCTCACAACATCAGTACAACCAATGAAAGTGAAATCATGAGCGAAGCGCAGGCAGAGCGGGCGAACGGGCGTTCCAGGCGGATTCATCTTGGCGCGACGATCCACGGACCCGGTGGACATTACGCGGGATGGCGGCACCCCGACGCGGTGATCGACGCAAGCATCAACCCGGACTTCGCGAAGAACGTGGCCCGCCAGGCCGAGGCGGGCAAGTTCGATTTCGTATTCGTGGCGGACGGCCTGCATATCAACGCGAAGTCGATTCCGCACTTCCTGAACCGGTTCGAGCCGCTCACGCTGTTGTCGGCGCTGTCGGCCGTCACGGAACGGGTGGGGCTGGTGGGAACCCTGTCGACGTCCTACAGTGAACCGTTCACGGTTGCCCGGCAGTTCGCGAGCCTGGATCACCTGAGCCGGGGGCGATCGGGCTGGAACGTCGTGACGTCGCCGCTCGAAGGTTCCGCGCGGAATTTTTCGCGCACCGCGCATCCCGAACATGACGAACGTTACCGGATCGCCGACGAATATCTCGAGGTCACGAAGGGGCTCTGGGATTCCTGGGAGGACGACGCGTTCGTGCGCGACCGCGCGAGCGGCGTGTTCTTCGATCCGGCCAAGCTCCATACGCTCGATCACAAGGGCAAGTATTTCTCCGTCGAGGGGCCGCTGAACGTCGGGCGTACGCCGCAGGCGCGTCCCGTCCTGTTCCAGGCCGGCGCGTCGGATGCGGGCAAGCAGCTCGCGGCGAAGCATGCGGATGCGGTCTTCACGCATCACGACACGCTGGCTCAGGCGCGCGATTTCTATGCCGATCTCAAGCGCCAGGTGAGCGGGCACGGCAGGCATCCCGACGACCTGAAGATCTTCCAGGGCATCGGCGTGATCGTGGGCGCTTCTGCCGAGGACGCGGAACGGCAATACCAGGAGAGCCTGACACTGATCACGATCGAAAGCGCGCTCGACCATCTCGGCCGGTTTTTCGAGCATCACGATTTCGGCCAGTATCCGCTCGACGCGCCGTTTCCGGAAATCGGCGACCTCGGCAGCAACAGTTTCCGCAGCGGGACGGACGAGATCAAGCGCAATGCGCGCGAGCGCGGCCTGACGCTGCGCGAGGTCGCGCTCGAATCGGCTGCGCCGCGCCCGCGTTTCATCGGGACCCCGGAGCAGATCGCGGATGGCTTGCAGGAATGGTTCGAGGCCGGTGCGGCTGACGGTTTCATCGTCGGTGGCGGGACGCCTTCGGCATTCACCGATTTCGTCGAACAGGTGGTGCCGATTCTCCGACAGCGCGGGCTGTTCCGTGCCGAGTATCAGGGAGAGACCTTGCGCGACCATCTGGACGTAACCTACCCGCGCAATCGCTACGCGGCGGCATGAAACTCCCCGCGGCATGCGTGGCAGCCGGGTCGTGCGACACGGCCGTCACGCAAGGCCCGGCCACGCGCACGACGCGCTGCCGCTCATGCCGCGCGGGCGTGCCGGTTCGGCGGATACGGCAGCCCGAGATGCTCGCGCAGCGTCGCGCCTGCGTAATCGCGCCGGTACACGCCGCGCTCCTGCAGGATCGGCACGACCCGGGCAGCGAACTCGGCGAACGCGGCGGGCGTACCGCCGCGTACGATGAAGCCGTCCGTCGCACGCGCGTCGACCCACGCCTGCAACCCGTCGGCGACCTGCTCGGGCGTGCCCGCGAAACTCGGGCGCGGCGTGGCGGCCTCGAGCGCGACCTCGCGCAGCGTCAGGCCGCGTTCGGCGGCGTCGCGCTTGATCGAGTCGGTCGTGCTGCGGAACTGGTTGCTGCCGAGGTCGCCGAGGTCGGGAAACGGTGCATCGAGTGCGTACTGCGAGAAATCGTGGTGATCGAAGTAGCGGCCGAGATAGTCGAGCGCGTTGTCGATCGTCACGAGCCGCGCGGTGTCCTGGTATTGCGCTTCGGCGTCGGCGGCCGACGCCGCGACGATCACGCTGATGCCCTGGAACACCTTCAGGCTGTCGGGCGCGCGGCCGCGCGCGGCGAGCCGTCGCTGAACGTCCGCGTAGAACGCCTGCGCGAGCGGGATCGTCTCCTGGCGCGTGTAGATGGCGTCCGCGTGTTCCGCCGCGACGCCCTTGCCGTCGTCCGACGCGCCGGCCTGGAACAGGATCGGGCGACCTTGCCGCGAGCGGCCGATGTTCAGCGGCCCGGCCACCGAGAAAAACTCGCCGACATGATTCAGCGTGTGCAGCTTGGCCGGATCGAAGAACACGCCGCTTGCCTTGTCGCGCACGAATGCATCGTCTTCCCACGAATCCCAAAGCCCTTTCGTCACCGTCAGGAATTCCGACGCGATCCGGTAGCGCAGCGCGTGCTCCGGGTGCGCGCCACGCGAGAAATTCTTCGCTGAACCTTCGAGCGGCGACGTGACGACGTTCCAGCCGGCGCGGCCGTCGCTCAGATGATCGAGGCTCGAGAACTGCCGCGCGACGGTGAACGGATCGCTGTACGACGTCGACAGCGTGCCGACCAGCCCGATCCGCTCGGTGACGAGCGCGAGCGCCGACAGCAGCGTGAGCGGCTCGAAGCGGTTCAGGAAATGCGGAATCGACTTCGCGTTGATGTGCAGCCCGTCGGCGACGAACAGCAGGTCGAATTTGGCCGCCTCCGCCTGCCGCGCGAGCGTGCGGACGAAGTCGACGTTGATGCTCGCGTCGGCGACCGCATCCGGATGGCGCCACGCGGACATGTTGCCGGATGCGCCCTGGATGATGGCGCCGAGATGGATCTGGCGGGGAGTAGTGTGGATCGGTTGACTCATGGTGGCGGTTCGGTGAGGACGGGCAAGGTTCATGCGAGAGCGGCGAGCGGCGGCGCGGCATGCGCGCCGGCCAGCGGCGGCAGTGTCGGCAGCGCATCGAGCAGCGATGCGGTGTACGGGTGCGACGGCGCGCCGAACACGCGCTCGACCGGGCCGCTTTCGACCACCCGGCCGCCGCGCATCACGAGGATCCGGTCGGCGACGTGATGCACGACGCCGAGATCGTGCGAGATGAACAGCATCGCGGTGCCGTGCTCGGCCTGCAGATCGGCAAGCAGATCCAGCACCTGCGCCTGGATCGACACGTCGAGCGCGCTGACGGGCTCGTCCGCGACGAGCAGCGCCGGGTTCGACGCGAACGCGCGCGCGATCGCGACGCGCTGCCGCTGCCCGCCGGACAATTCGCGCGGGTAGCGGTCGATGCAGCCGGCGCCGAGTTGCACCTCGTCGAGCAGTTGCAGCACGCGGCGGCGGCGCGCATCGCCGCGGATACCGGCCGCGTCGAGGCTTTCGCCGACGATCTGCCCGACCGGGTAGCGCGGGTCGAACGAGCTGTACGGGTCTTGCGCGATCAGCTGCAGCCGGGCGCGCCGCGCGCGCCGTGCGGCTTCCGGCACACCGCTCCACGGCTGGCCGTCGAGCGTGACGGAGCCGCTGTCCGGCTCGACGAGCCCGAGCACGATGCGCGCGACCGTGGACTTGCCGGAACCCGATTCGCCGACGATGCCGAGCGTCTCGCCGCGCGCGAGCGTGAACGACACGCCGTCGACCGCGGCCGGCGCGGTGCGATCGCCGTAGCGTTTCGTCAGCGCGTCGACGGCCAGTACCGGTGCATGCGCATCGATGCGCTTCGGCGGCAGCGGAACGCGCGCGGCAGTCGCGAGCCGGAACCCGCGCGATGCCGCGGTGGGAATCGCCGCGAGCAATTCGCGCGTGTACGGATGCGCCGGCGCGGTCAGCACGTCGCGCGCCGGCCCCTGTTCGACGACCTGGCCGGCGCGCATCACGAGCACGCGATCGGCGAGCTCGGCGACGACCGCGAGATCGTGGCTGATCAACAGCACCGCGTCGCCGGCATCGCGGCGCGCGCGCAGCAGCGACAGGATCTGGCGCTGCACGGTCATGTCGAGCGCGGTGGTCGGCTCGTCGGCGATCAGCAGCGATGCGCCGCCCGCGATCGCGGTGCCGATCAGCACGCGCTGCCGCAAGCCGCCGGACAACTGGTGCGGATACTGCGGCAGCCGCCGCTCGGGGTCGTCGATGCCGACCGCGCGCAGCAGGTCGGCGCTGCGCGCCGCGACGTCGCGCCCGCGCGTGTCGCGCAGCGCCTCGGCCACGAGGTCGCGCACGCGCCACAGCGGATCGAGCGACACCAGCGCGTCCTGCAGCACGTAGCCGATCCGGCGCCCGCGTATCGCGCGCCAGTCGCGCTCGCGATGGCCGCGCGCATCGGCGCCGGCGATCTCGAAGCGGGCGGCGTCGAGCACCGCGTGTGGTCCGTTCAGCCCGACAAGGCTGCGTGCGGTGACCGACTTGCCGGAACCCGATTCGCCGACGAGCGCGACGCATTCGCCGGCATGCACGGCGAGCTCGAGCGGCCCGACGACGGGCCGCGTGCCGTGCGTGCCGCGAAAGCCGATCGTCAGGCCTTCGATGCGGACCAGTGGTGCGGCGCGCGTCGGCGTTGCCGGCGCAGTGGATGCAATCGTGCTCATGCGGCCTCCCGGCGTTCGAAACGGGCCTGCCAGTAGCCGCCGAGCGCATTCACGGCGATCACGGCCGCGGTGATCGCGAGGCCGGGCCACACCGCGATCCACCACGCGTTGTACAGATAGTTGCGGCCCTCGGCGAGCATCAATCCCCATTCCGCCGCGGGCGGCTGCGGCCCCATGCCGAGGAAGCTCAGTCCCGACGCGCCGATGATCGCGGTGCCCAGTCCGATCGTCGCGAGTACCGGAACCTGCGCGATCGCGTGCGGCAACACGTGCCGCCACACCAGCACCGCCGGTGCGAGGCCGAGCGTGCGCGCGTGCTCGACATAGCCGGATGCCGCGACGACGAAGGTCTGCGCACGCACCACGCGTGCGAAGCGCGGCACCGACGCGACGCCGAGCGCGAACACGAGATTGACCGCGCCGGGGCCGGTGAACGAGATCAGCATCAGCGCGAGCAGCAGGTCGGGGAAGGCGGACACGACGTCGAGCACGCGCGTGATCAGCTCGTCGAGCCAGCCGCGCGCGAGGCCGGCGAACAAACCGAGCACGGTGCCGAACACGGTCGCAACGCCGATCGCGGCCGCGCTGATCGACAGCGAGTAGCGGGCGCCGTACACGACCCGCGAGAATACATCGCGGCCGAGCTGGTCGGTGCCGAGCCAGTGCTCGGCGCTGCTGCCGAGCTGCGCGGACAGCGGATCGGCCGCCAGCGGGTCGTAGTGTGCGAGCCATCCGGGTGCGACGACGGCAACCACGTTCAGCAGCAGATAGACGGCGGCGAGCGCGAGGCCCGGGTGGCGGCGCAGCCAGCCGGCGGCGCCGGATGTCGCCGGGGCGCGCAACGCGAGATCGACGGGCGTGGACATCGAAGCCTCCGGTTCAGCGGGCTGCGCGGCGATCGCGCAGCCGGGGATCGATCAGCAGGTACAGCAGGTCGACGGCGGTGCTGAGCGCGACATAGATCGCCGCGGACAGGATCGCGATCGCGAGGATCACCGGCATGTCCTTCGACAGCACGGCGTCGACCGTCACCTTGCCGAGGCCGGGCCGGCCGAACACCTGTTCGGTGATCACCGCGCCGCTCAGCAAGCCGCCGACGAGCCAGCCGGCGAGCGTGACGGCCGGCAGCGCCGCGTGGCGCAGCGCATGGCGCACGCGCAGCGCGAGCCCGCCGACGCCCCACGAACGCACCGTGAGCGCGTACGGTTCGTCGAGCGCGCGCTCGATGCCTTGCCGCAGCACGCGGCCGATCACCGCGCCCTGGGCGAGCCCGAGCGACAGCGCGGGCAGCACGAGCGACGCGAAGCCGCGATCGCCGGCCACCGGGAACAGCTTCAACGTGAAGCTGAACACGAACAGCAGCATGATGCCGAGCCAGAACGAAGGCGTCGACGCGAGCAGCAGCTCGACGCCGGACGCGGCACGCCCGGCCCAGCGGCGGCCGGCGGTCAGCACCGCGAGGCCGACCGAGAACGCGATCGTCACGACGAGCGCCGCGCCCGTCAGCTTCAGCGTCGGCCACAGCTGGCCGAGCACGAGCGGCGCGACGTCGGTGTTCAGGATGTACGAGCGGCCGAACTCGCCGTGCAGCACGCGCCACAGGTAGTGCACGTATTGCAGCGGGAGCGGCTCGTCGAGCCCCCATTCCTGGCGGATCGCCGCTTCGATTTCCGGCGTGCTCAGCTGCTCGCCGATCAGGATGCTCACGATATCGCCCGGTGCGAGATGCACCGCCGCGAACGACAGCGTGACCGCGGCCCACAGCACGAGCGCGCCGGTCGCGAGCCGCGTCGCGACCGGCGAACGCGGCCAGCGGCGCCAGGCAGCCGGCGGTCGTGCGGCCGGCCGCGCGTCCGGGACGGGGACGGGAGCGGAAGGCGAAGGGTTCATGTGAAATCTCCTGTCGGTTCGGCGCGGTGTGCGAGGGAGCGCGGTCGACGCGCGCCCGCTTACTTCTTCACCCACACGTCGTACGGGTTCTCGGGCATCTGCGCGAACGAGCGGAAGCGCAGCCCCTGGACCGCCTTCGCGGCGGCGATCTGGTCTTCGGGCTCGTACAGCGGCACCGCGTACGCCTGCTCGTTGAGCGCGAAGTGCTGCAGCTCGCCGTACAGCTTCCTGCGTTCCGCGACGTTCTGCGTGCGCGCGGCCGCCTGCAGCCAGCGGGTCAGCTCGGGCGCCGCGGCACGGCTGTAGTTCAGCGCGCCGCCGCGATCGACGGGCAGGTAGTGGCCTTCGATGTCGATGCCGTCCGGCGGCGTGTTCGAGTTCGCGATCGAGCCGAACTTGCCGCTCTTGCGCGCTTCGACGTACGTGCCGTCGTCGACGTACTGGATCTTCAGGTCGACGCCGAGTCGCTGCCGTGCCTGCGCCTGCAGTGCCTGCAGCAGCACGTCGCGCTGGTCGCGCACCGTCGCCTGCGCCTGGATCACCGCGATCGTCAGCCGTTCGCCGTTCTTCGTGCGGTAGCCGCCGCTGTCGCGGACGTTCCAGCCGGCTTCGTCCAGCAGCTGATTCGCGAGCTTCGGATTGTTGCCGTAGGTCTTCTCGATCGACGCGTCGTAGAACGGATCGATCGGCGACGTGACGCCCCAGGCGCGCGTGCGTTCGCCGCGATAGATCGACTGCACGATGCCGCTCGTGTCGAGCCCTTCGAGCAGCGCGCGGCGCACTTTCACGTCCTGCGTGGGACCGTACGCGACATTCAGGAACAGCGAATAGGGCGTGCCGGTGTTCAGCGCGCGGCGGTAGGTGAAATCGGCGTTCTTGCGGATCAGCGCCGCGTCGTTGCCCGACACGCCTTCGATCACGTCGACCTGGCCCGACAGCAGCGCGCCGGTGCGTACCGACGATTCGGGCAGGAACCGGTAGACGACCCGGTCGAGATACGCGGGGCCCTGGTGACCCGCCGTCGGCGGCGCCCAGCGATAGTCGGGATTCTTCGCGAACTCGATTTCCTGCCCTTTCACGTAGCGGCGCAGGATGAACGGGCCGGTGCCCGCGATATCGGTGCCGCCCGACTTCAGGCTTGGCCGCTCGAACGCGTTCGGCGACAGCAGCGGCAGCCGGCCGGCGAACGTCAGGAACGGCGCATACGGCGCGTCGAGCGTGATCGCGACCGTGCGCTCGTCGGGCGTCTTCACGTCGGCGACGTGCGAGATCAGCCGCGCGAGCTGGCTGCCGGCCGAGTACGACAGTTCGCGCGCATTCAGGAAGTTGCGGGCGACGGCCTTCGCGTCGAACGGCGCGCCGTCGGTGAACTTCACGCCGTCGCGCAGCGTGAACGTGTAGGTCTTGCCGTCGGCGGAAACCTTGTAGCCGGTCGCGAGCCACGGCACGTAGCTGCCGTCCGGCTTCTGCGCGAGCAGGCTTTCGTACGCGTTGCGCAGCAGCAGCTCGACCTTGTCCTGGCCGTTCAGTTGCGGATTCAGCGTGCGCGGCTCCGTCTCGACGCCCCAGGTCAGCGTGCCGCCGGAGACGGGCGTGCCCTGTGCGAAGGCCGCGTACGGCAACGCGAGCGCGAGCAGCACTGCGGCCGAAGCGGTGCGGCGCGAAGCGCGGAGAGTGGAATCCGGAAATGCGAATGTCATGCGTGGAAGCCTTTCACGAAGGAGGTAGCAGGGGGGGGGGCGAAGCCCGGCGGACGGGGCGTCACGCGTTCGCGTGGAGCGGCGCGCCGTGCGCGTTGGTATCGTCCGCCGCCAGGTCCGGACAGAGATCCGGGATCAGGATTTTGCGCAGCCAGACGAGCGGCGTGCCGAGCGCGTTCGTCGAGCGATCGAACGGCACGTAGCCATTGCGTTCGTAGTACGGCTGCAGCCACGGATGGTTGGTCGCGGTCGCGAGACAGGTCGCGGGTGCCTTGAGCTGCGCCGCGAGGAACTGCGTCTCGACGTGCGCGAGCAGCGCGTGTCCGAATCCCCGCCGCTTGTACGCGGGGGCGACCGCGAACCAGTGCAGGAACGGATACGGCGTGCGATGGCGTTCGCCGGATACCCACGGAAACCGCACGGTCAGCGTGGCCGCGAGGGCCGGACGGCCTTCCGGTGTCGCGTGTTCGAGCACGAACGTGGTTTCGCGCGCGACGGTCTGCGCGACGCGTTCGATCGGCGAGCGCGTGATCGTGAAATGCACGCCCTGCGGCACGAGCGGCGCATACGCATCCTGCAGCAGCGCATAAAGGGCCGGCACGTCGGCGGCGCCGGCGATGCGGATCGTATCGGTCATCGCGCGATGCCCTCGAAGTCCGGTTGCCGCGCCGTCGCGCGCTCGCGCGAACCGCGCGCATCGGGCTGGTGCCGCGCCGCCGCCGCGTCGCGCTCGTCGGCCGACGCGCCGGCCAGCAGCCGCAGCGACGCAATTCGCGGTGCGGCATCGGCGAGAGGCGTGTCGACGATGAATTCGGCAACGCCGTGGCGGCGATGCAATGCATCCAGTTCGTGCAGCACGTCGTCGCGCGTGCCGTGCACGATCCGCGTTTCGCGCGGATCGATCCGGTGCGGGCCGCCGCCGGCCTGGCGGAGGTAGGCATGCGCCTGTTCGAGGCTGCCGACGTTGACGGCGGGCGTGTCGCCCACCTGCACGCGAAAGCCCTGATGTCCGTGCGCGAGTTGCGTGGCGGCGTCGCGGGTTGCCGCGACGATCGCGGAGACCGCGAGCAGCGGCGTGCGGCCGCCGGACGCGCTTCGATACGCGTCGAACGTGCGTTCGAGATCCGTTGCGGACGCATTCAGGTGCGACGCATAGACGAACGTCCAGCCGAGCCGTGCGGCGAGTTCCGCGCTTTGCACGCTCGCACCGAGCAGGAACGGTCGTGCGGGTACGGGCGGCAGCGGCGTCGCGTGCGGTGTCGTGCTGTCCGCGTCTGAGGTGTCCGATGCGTCGGGCCGTGTACCGTCGTGTCGAAGATGACGATTCAGCGCGTCGGCCAGGTCGGCGAACGACGCGCGCCGGGCCGGATCGTAGCCGGCCTGCAGCGCGCGCGTCGACAGCGGCAGGCCGCCTGGCGCCTTGCCGATACCGAGATCGACGCGGCCCGGTGCGAGCGACGCGAGCAGGTTGAAGTTCTCGGCGATCTTGTACGGACTGTAGTGCTGCAGCATCACGCCGCCCGAGCCGACGCGGATGCGCCGCGTATGCGCGAGCACGTGCGCGATCAGGATCTCCGGCGACGGGCACGCGAGCGCGGCGGTGTCGTGATGCTCGGCGAGCCAGTAGCGGTGATAGCCGGCGGTGTCGGCGAAGCGCGCGAGCGATACGCTGCGCGCCAGCGCGTCGGCGGCCGTTTCTCCCGGCGCGACCGGGCTCTTGTCGAGCACGCTCACGCGGAACGGCAACGCGGACAGAGCGGACGGAGCGGACGAATCGGAGTCGGAGCGGATGGCGTCGAACGTCATGATGAAGCGATCGGCGCGAGTCGAAGCGGCCTGATCAACGGGTTTGGCATGCCGAATTATTTTGCGCCGCCGTTCGCACGGTCAAACAATCAAGAAGAATATCGAAAGCCGAAAATATTCGTTCCGGCCGACCGGGGCGCTTGCGTTATGGTCGGTGGCTGCGCGCCCCGCGGCGCGTTCCCGGCGCATGCGGGACGGTCCGGCGCGAGCGTGCTCGCCGTCGCGATGCCGGCATGCGGCCGCCGATCAAACGGAATCACGAGGAGTGCAGATGAACGATCCACGCGAACGAAACGCGACGCGCAGCGCACGCCATCGCGCGACGAGCGGAGCCGCGTCATGAGCGGCGCACGCAGACGACTGAAGACGCTCGTCGGCGCGGCGAGCGTGCTGTACGCACCCGGCGACCCGGATGTCGCGCACGGTGTGCGACGCGCGGCGTCGCTCGCACGCAAGGCGGAGGCCGAGAAGATCACCGGCCTTTTTACCGCCGACCTGCTGCAGGCCGATGCGGCCGGCCTCGCCGGCACCACCGGCAGCCAGGAGCCGATCGTCGCGCTGGCCGCGCTGAGCCAGGCGACCTCGGCGATCGGCCTCGTCGCGACGGTATCGACCACGTATCACCATCCGTACAACCTCGCGCGGCTGATCGGTACGCTCGATCACGTGAGCGGCGGGCGGGCCGCGTGGAACGCGGTCACGTCGTCGGTCGGCGAGGAGAATTTCGGCGATGCGGCGCTGCCCGACCCCGAACGGCGTTACGCACGAGCGGCCGAATTCGTCGAAGTCGTCAACGCGCTGTTCGATGCGAACGATCCGGGCGCGACGCGGCGCGCTCAGGGCGGCGGCATTTCGGTCGACCCGCGCAAGCTCGGCGCGATCGACTACCACGGCGAGCACTTCCAGGTGCAGGGCCCGCTGAACGTGCCGCCGTCGCCGCAGCGCAGGCCGGTGCTGTTTCAGGCCGGGCAGTCGGCCGGCGGCGTAGCGCTTGGCGCGCGGTACGCGGAGGTCGTCTACACGTCTCAGCCGACGCACGACGACGCGCGCGCGTTCGTCGCCGCGCTGCATCGGCAGGCTGCCGCGTTCGGCCGCGGCGACCGGCTGCCGCTCGTGATGAACTCGTTTCATTCGGTGATCGGCGAATCCGATGCCGACGTCGCGCGACGGTTGCGCGACAAGCATGAACGCATCGATTACGAACAAGGCAGGCTGAAGCTCGCCGACATGCTCGGCGGCGTCGTCGACCTGCGCGGCCTGCCGCTCGACCAGCCGTTGCCGGCGTCGCTGCTGCCGGCCATCGACAGCGTGCATCGCCGGCGCGGGCGGGTTGCGATCTTCGTCGGCTATGCGCGCCAGCGGCTGACGCTGCGCGAGCTGATCGTCCGCGCCCAGGAGACCGGCCACTGGTTCGTCGCCGGCACGCCCGAACAGCTCGCCGACGCGATCGAGGCGCGCTATCGCGCGGGGCTCGTCGACGTGCTGTCGCTGCACGGGCTCGGCCAGCCCGATCAGGAAGACCTGCTGCTCAACGGCTTGCTGCCCGAGTTGCGGCGTCGCGACCTGCTCGATACCGACTACGTGGGCGGCGATTTCCGCGCGAACCTGGAGCTGCCGGCTTTGCAGCGCGAAACGGCGCTGGCGTGAGCGGGCGAACGGCCGAACGGTGCACCGTGCTTCGCGTTCGGCGGTGCGCCGTTGCGCCATATCGCGCGATCAGATATCCATCGAAAAAATAACCATTTGGTACACGCTTGCGCGCGCTTTACAGTCTGGCCTCCTGCCGGCTGCAACGCCGGTCGTTTCGACGTTATTTCAGAAATGCGCCACATGAATCGTTTGATGCGTTCCAGGGTCCGCCGTGCCGCGGCCGCGCTGTTCGTACTCGGCCTCGTGCCGGCTTCCCATGCAGCCCAGCCGACGTTGCGCGTCGGCATCGACGCGGAGTCGTATCCGCCGTTCTTCTCGAAGGACGCGGCCGGCAAGTGGAAAGGCTGGGAAATCGACCTGCTCGATGCCGCGTGCGGCAAACTGAACGTGCGCTGCGAGCTCACCGACATTGCATGGGACGGCCTGATCCCGGCATTGCAGAACCGCAAGATCGACGTGATCTGGTCGTCGATGACGATTACCGGCGAACGGCAGAAGGCGATCGATTTCAGCCGTGCCTATTACGAGTCGCCGACGGTGTTCGTCGGCGCGAAGAGCGACCGGCGCCGTGTCGATTGCGCGGTGCCCGCGAGCTTCAAGGGCCGCGTGATCGGTGTCGAGGCCGGCACGAACTTCTCGGCGTTCCTCGACTCCCGCTTCAAGCCGGACGCGCAGATCAAGGCCTTCGACAAGTTCGACAACGCGCTCGCGGATCTGGTGTCCGGCCGGGTCGACTACGTGCAGGAAGGCAAGGGGCTGTTTACGGCATTCCTCGCGTCGCGCGACGGCAAGGACTTCGAGGTCAAGGCGACCTGCGCGGACAATCCGGTGCTGGGCCTCGGCATCGGCGCGGGCGTGCGCCAGGGCGATGCGCTGCGCGGCAAGCTGTCGACCGCGATCGCGCAACTGCAGCAGGACGGCACGTGGGATGCGATCACCGCCCGCTATCCGAATCTGAAGGGCACGATCGAGAAGGGCCGCTGACGCGATGGCCGCGGACGATTCGCTGCTCGCGTTGCTCGCATTCGGCGACGGCGGCTATGGCCGCGTGTTCGCGGGCGCGTTCGCGCTGACGTTCGGCGTCGCGGCAGCGTCGTTCGGCACCGGCGTGCTGCTCGGCATCGCCGGCGCGCTCGGCAAGCTGTCGCGCCACGCGCCGCTCGCGTGGCTCGCGCGGCTCTACACGACGCTGGTGCGCGCGCTGCCCGAGCTGTTGTGCCTGCTGCTCGCGTTCTATGCGCTCGCGCCCGCCGTCGAGGCCGCGCTGCACCGCGGCGGCCTCGCGCCCGACGGCTTCGCGTTCCCGCCGTTCCTCGTCGCGGCGCTGTCGCTCGGGTTCATCCAGGGTGCGTATCTGACCGACATCTTCCGCGCGGCGCTCGTCAACGTGCCGGCCGGGCAGATCGAAGCCGCGCATGCGTACGGGATGACGCCGTGGCAGACGTTCGCGCGCATTCGGCTTCCGGCCGCCGCGCGGCTCGCGTTGCCGGGCACGGGTAACGTGTGGCTGAACGCGACCAAGGATGCGTCGTTCATCAGCGTGCTCGGCTCGTTCACGGATCTGCTGAAGGCGAGCCAGCTCGCGGCCGGCGCGACGCGCCACTACGTATTCTTCTATCTCGTCACGGCCGCGCTGTTCCTGTTGCTGAGCATCGCGTCGACGGGACTCTTCGCGGCGCTCGAGCGCCACGCGAACCGTGGCACGAGGCGCGCAACCGCATGATCTTCTCGCTGCCATTCCTGCTCGACACGGTGATGCCGAAGCTGCTCGCCGCGGTGCCGACGACGCTCGCGCTGACGCTCGTGTCGGGCGCGGCCAGCGTGCTGCTGGGCGTGCCGCTCGCGCTCGCCGCCGGCGCGCGCCATGCGCCGCTGCGCTGGTCCGCGCGCGGCTGGCTCATGCTGATTCGCGGCACGCCACTGCTCGTCCAGCTCTACTTGCTTTACTACGGATTCGGGCAGATCGTCCCGCGCGAATGGATGCGCGACAGCTGGGCGTCGCCGCTGCTGCGCGACGCGTTCTGGTACGCGATCGTCGCGTTGAGCGTGAACGAGAGCGCGTATG
The DNA here is from genome assembly GCF_905339875.1 of Burkholderia sp. BCC1998. Classification (NCBI taxonomy): domain Bacteria; kingdom Pseudomonadati; phylum Pseudomonadota; class Betaproteobacteria; order Burkholderiales; family Burkholderiaceae; genus Burkholderia; species Burkholderia sp. BCC1998. Next base: position 42,333 of record NZ_CAJPHE010000022.1, on the reverse strand, counting down.
TCGCGACGATCCTGCGCGGCGCGATCGCCGGCGTGCCGGCCGGCGAGATCGAAGCCGGGCACGCATACGGCATGACGCGCGTGCAGGTGCTGCGCCGCATCGTCGGCCCGCGCGCGTGGCGGCTCGCGCTGCCCGCGCTCACCGGCGAGGCGATCCTGCTGCTGAAATCGACCGTCCTCGCGTCGACCGTGACGGTGTTCGACGTGATGGGAACGGCCAATACGCTGCGCTTCGAGACGTTGCGCGTGTACGAGCCGCTGGTCGGCGCGGCTGTCGTCTATGTCGTGCTGGTCGCGCTGCTCACCATTCCGGCCGCTCGTCTCGAGAGGCATGTCAATCGCCACTTGACGCGCACCCCCGACGCTCGCGTCCCCGTACGCCGCCGCCGCGCGTCGCCGGACGCGTGGGCGGCCCCCAACTGATTCCTGGTAACGAACCTGACGATGTCCGATCCTCGCCCCTTGCTGTTTTCCCTGTATGAACAAGCCAGCGTCGGCTGCGGCGGCGCGCCGAGCCTGTGGACCCATCCCGCCGACGAACGGCTGCGCGCGAATACGCTCCCGTTCTGGTCGAACCTCGCGCGCACGGCCGAGCAGGCCGATCTCGACATGCTGTTCTTCGCGGACGTGCTCGGCCTGTACGACGTCTATGGCGGATCGGCCGACGCAGCGGTCCAGTGGGCGGTCGAGGCGCCCGCGAACGATCCGATGATGCTGATTCCGGCGCTCGTCGCGCAGACCGAGCGGCTCGCGTTCGGCGTGACGGCGAGCACGACGTACGAACACCCGTTCGCGCTCGCGCGCCGCTTCAGCACGCTCGATCACCTGAGCAACGGCCGGATCGGCTGGAACATCGTGACGTCCTACCTGACGAGCGCGGCGCGCAACTTCGGGCTCGACCGGATGATCGGCCACGACGAACGCTACGCGCGCGCGGAGGAGTTCCTCGACGTCGTGTACAAGCTGTGGGAAGGGAGCTGGGCGGACGATGCGGTGGTCGCCGACAAGCAAGCGCCGCGCTATGCGCGCGGCGACCGCGTGCGGCCGATCGCGCACGAAGGCACGCACTACCGCGTGCAGGGGCCGCACGTCTGCGCGCCGTCGCCGCAGCGCTCGCCCGTGCTGATCCAGGCCGGCTGGTCCGGGCGCGGGCGCGAGTTCGCGGCGAAGCACGCGGAGGTGGTGTTCGTCGCGAAGTCGAATCCGCACGAGATTCGTGCGGGCCTCGACGAGATTCGCCGGCTCGCGACGGAGCGCGGCCGCGCGGCGGACGACGTGAAGTCGCTGACCGTGCTGCGGATCGTGACCGCGCGCTCGTCGAGCGACGCGAAGGAGAAATACCACACGCTGCAGCAGCACTATCACCAGCACGCGCAACTCGTCAGCTATGCGGGCGACACCGGCATCGACATCGACCGCTATGCGGACGACGAACCGCTGACGACGCACACGGAAGGGCTCACGTCCTACGTGGTGCGGCCCGACGGCAGCGGCAAGCCGCTCACCGCCGGCGACGTGCGGCGCAAGTTCGCGAGCGTCACGCGCGGCACCGACCTGATCCTCGTCGGCTCGCCCGACGAGGTCGCCGATCAGCTCGCCGAGCATGCGCGCCAGTCGACGACGAGCGGCTACATGCTCAATCCGCTGATCAGCCCGGGCACGCTCGACGATTTCGCCGAGCTGATCGTGCCGGAACTGAAAAAGCGCGGCCTGTACCGCACGACGGCGCCGGCCGGCACCTTCCGCTCGCGGCTGAGCGGCCGCGACCGCCTGCCGGACACCGCGCACGGCGCGTCGTTCCGGCAATCCGCCATCCGTATCTGACGGACGGTGACGCGCCGGTCGATACGGACGACTATCAGGGGAGGGGCGTGACGTGAACCACGACGTGCTGTTCCGGCTGCAACCGCGCCGTGCCCGACAGGGGTGGCCGGCATGACTACGACGGCGAACGAGGTTGCCGGCGCGATGCACGCAGGTCGATCGGCGTCGTCGCCCGTCCTGAGCGTCGCCGGCATCGCGAAGCGTTTCGACGCGACCGTCGCGCTGTCGGCGTTGAACCTGACGATCGACGCAGGCGAAGTGGTCGCGCTGATGGGCGCGAACGGCGCGGGCAAGTCGACCTTCGTCAAGATCCTGAGCGGCGTGCTGCGGCCGGACGGCGGCACGCTGACACTGCGCGGCCAACCGTATCGGCCGGCGTCGCCGCACGCGGCCAAGCGGCTCGGTGTCGCGACCGTGCACCAGTCGGTCGCCGACGCGGTCGTGCCGACGCTGTCGATCGCCGACAACCTGCTGCTCGACCGGCTGTGCGATCGGGCGTCGCCGTGGCGCGCGACGCCGGCCGCGCGGCGTGTCGCGGCGCGACCGCTCGCCGCGCGGGTCGGGCTCGACGTCGACCTGGCCGCGCCGCTCGCGTCGCTGTCGCTGGCGGACCAGCAACGCGTGACGCTGGCGCGCGCGCTCGGCGCTCAGCCGTCGCTGCTGATACTCGACGAGCCGACCGCCAGCCTGTCCGCCCCGGAGGCCGAGCGGCTCTTCGCGCTGCTGGACGCGCTGCGCCGCGATGGCGTGGCAATCCTGCTGGTGTCGCATCGGCTCGGCGATTTGCGCCGCATGGCCGATCGCGTGGCGATCGTCCGCGACGGCCGCATCGTCGCGGACCTGCCCGCGCCCGTCGATCTGGATGCGGCGGTGCAGACGATGATCGGGCGGCCGTTGCCGAACACGCGTGAGCCGGTGCCGGCCCGCGCCGCGCCGCGCGAATCGGACGCGGCATTCAGCATGCGGCGCATCCGGCTGACGCCGGCCAGTACGCCGTTCGACCTCGACGTGCGGCGTGGCGAGATCGTCGCGATCGCGGGCCCGGTGGGCGGCGGCAAGTCGCGCCTCGCCAATACGATCTTCGGCGCCGCGCGCGCGGTGGCCGGCGACATGACGCTCGACGGGCGGCCGTGGCGGCCGCGTTCGCCGGCGGATGCGATTCGCGCCGGCGTCTTCCTGGCCGGCGAGGACCGCTGGCGCACGTCGCTGTTTCCCGACAGCGTGCCGTTCGCATCGATCGCGGGCACGATCGGTTTTCCGTTTCTGGCGCGCTGGTTCGCGCGCGGCCCGGTGGGCAGGGCGCGCGAACGCGCGGCCGCCGCGGCGGCGATCGCGCGGTTCGGCATCCGCTGCACCGGCCCGGACGATCGCGTGGCTCACCTGTCCGGCGGCAACCAGCAGAAAGTCGTGCTCGCACGCTGGCATGCCGAACCCGCGCGGCTGTTGCTGCTCGACGAACCGTTTCAGGGCATCGATGCCGGCGCGCGGGCCGATATCGTCGATACGCTGCGGCGTCATGCGCAGGCGCGCGCGACGATCGTGTTCGTCAGCGATCTCGAGGAAGCTGCCGAGATCGCGGATCGTATCGTGCGGTTCGATCGCGCGACGCTCGATGACCCGCCTCCGACGTCCTCCACCTTGCGTGACTGCTCATGAAAACCGTGACTTCTTCCGCCGGGCACGATGCCGCGCCCGCCGAACGGCCGCGCGCCGCGGCGGCCCGCGTCCGCGACACACTCGAGCGCACGGGCATCCTGCTCGTGCTGATCCTGCTGGTGATCGGGTTTGCGCTCAGGGAGCCCGCGTTCCTGAACGTCGACAATCTGTTCAGCATCCTGCAGTCGGTGTCGATCGTCGCGTTGCTCGGCATCGGCGTGACGATCACGCTCGCGGCCGGCGGCTTCGACCTGTCGGTCGGCAGCGTGGCCGCGACCGCGCAGATGGCGGCCAGCTATGTGCTGGTCGTGTGGCACGGCGGTACGCTGGCGGCGGTGATCGCCTGCGTGACGCTCGGCGTGGCCGCCGGGCTGTTCAACGGCGTGCTGATTGCGCGCCTGCGCGTGCCCGACCAACTCGCGACGCTCGGCACCTTGTTCCTGATGGCCGGCCTGCAATTGATTCCGACCGGCGGCCGTTCGCTCGCGACCGGCTCGGTGCTGCCCGACGGCACGGACGCGACCGGCGTGTTCCCCGACGCCTTTCTCGCGCTCGGCCGGCTGCGCGTGTTCGACGTGGTGCCGCTGCCGGTGCTGCTGCTCGCAGCGGTCACGGCACTGGCCTGTGTCGCGATGGAGGCCACCCGATGGGGCCGCGTAATCTACGCGATCGGCGGCAACGAAACGGCCGCGCGGCTCGCCGGCGCGCCCGCCGCGCGCTACCGGATCGCCGCGTATGTCGTCTCGGGGGCGATCGCGTCGCTGGGCGGTGTATTGATCGCCGCGCGGGTCGGTCGCGGCGACGTGAGCGCCGGCCACTCGCTGCTGCTCGACGCGGTGGCCGCCGCGCTGATCGGTCACGCGGTATGGGGCGCGAAGCGGCCCAACGTGTTCGGTACCGTCGTCGGCGCGGTATTCGTCGGCGTGCTGCTCAACGGGCTGACGATGCTGAACGCGCCGTACTACATGCAGGATTTCATCAAGGGCGCGCTGCTCGTGCTCGCGCTGGCGTTTACGTTCGGCGTCGGGCGCCGCACGGATGCGCGAGCGTGATGCGCGTGCCGCGATGCGCCGCAGCGGCTCGCCTTGATCGGCCGGCTCACCGAACCGGAACGGTTTGTCGTCCTAAGTCATATCTATTTCCGAATCGCTCGGTTTGAGTTCGCGTGCGGCGCTGATAGATTGGGCCGATATCGTCCTATCTGGAGACAGGCCCGCCATGCGCTCGTTGCTTCGCCGGAAATCGCGCGTCGATCTGAAGATCGGTGCATGCATGCTGTGGTTCGCGACTGCGCTGGGCGTGCCCGCCGCGCAGGCCGGTCCGCTCAAGGGCGCGCCCGCGCCGTTCGACAAGGGCGGCGTGAAGATCGCACTGGTCAACTATCTGTCGACCGGCGACTTCTTCCAGGCTTACGAGGCCGGTGCGCAGAAGCAGGCGCGTGCGCTCGGCGTCGATCTGCGCATTTACGAGGGCCGGCAGGATGCGGCCGAACAGCGCGAGCAGATCCAGCAGGCGATCAGCGTCGGCGTGTCCGCGATCATCGTCAATCACGGCCTGCCGGAATCGCTGAAGGACGTCGTGCAGCGTGCGCTGGACAAAGGCATCAAGGTCGTCGCGTTCGACGTCGACCTCGGCAACCCGAAGGTGCCGCAGATCGAGCAGAACGATCGCGACCTCGCGAACCTGCTGCTCGGGCAGGCCGTCAAGGACAACGGCGACGCGTTCTCGGCCGGGTACGTCTACGTCGCCGGTTTTGCGCCGCTCGACCGGCGCGATGCCGCGTGGCGCGACTTCAAGCGCGCACACCCTAAGGTGCGGGAGAAGGCGCGCTGGGGCACCGTCGACAATCCGATCGCGCAGTCCGTCGCGAATCAGGCGGCCGCGGCGTATCGCGCGAATCCGGATATCCGTGTCGTCTTTGCGCCTTACGACGAGTTCGCGCGCGGCGCGAAGCTCGCCGCGGACGAAGCGAAGCTGGCGTCGAAGATCCGCATCTACAGTGCCGACATCTCGACGGCCGACATCGAGGCGATCCGCGCGCCGAACAGCGCGTGGGTCGCGACGGCCGCGACCAATCCCGCGGTCGTCGGCGCCGTGTCGGTGCGCGCGGCGGCACTGCTGGTGGCCGGCCAGGACCCGGGCGCGCGCATCGCGGTCAAGCCGACGCTGATCACGCGCGACGATCTCGTGAAAAACGACATTCGCACCGTGGCCGAACTCGGCGCGAAGTTTCCTGCGTTCCGCGCAAGCGACGCGGCGACCGCCGCATGGATTCCGGCGGCCGACTGATCGCCTCGGCACGCGGCGAATCGATCCGTCGCCCGCGTGCAGCCTACCCCTGACTCGACCATGACGACACTCAACGACTATCTCGCACAAAAACGCGATGCGTGGCACGCGAAGCAGCAGGCGGCCCGCAACGATCCCGATTTCAAGGCGACGCCGCTGAAGGCGACCGTGCGCGCGCTCGGTCGCAGCGGCGTGCGCGAGATCCGGATTCGCGACTTCCAGGTGATCAGCGACAGTCCGCCCGACTTCGCGGGCTACAACCTCGGGCCCGCGTCGCCGGAGCTGCAGCTTGGCGTGCTCGGCAGTTGCCTCACGCATATCGCGTTGATCCAGGCGGCCGAGCGCGGCCTGAAGATCGATTCGATCGCGGTCGAGGTGACCGGCGACCAGCATCCGCTCGCACAGCAGCCGGGGTTCGAGCATGTCCCGGTATTCCCGCACAACATCCGCTATACGCTCGACATCGTGTCGCCCGAGCCGTCCGAGGCCATCCGCGCGCTGCATCAGGCGGTCGAGGCGGTCTGCCCGATCTTCAACCTGCTGAGACTGCCGCAGGAGATCGACGGCGAATTGCGGCATACGCAGGGTTGACGCGCGGGAGCGGCGATGCGTTCATGCAGCTTCGCTGCATTCGCCTGCGGTCGACGGGCGCGCGAGAAGCTGCTGCGTGCATTGCTGCTGTAAGTGTTTTATTCGGTGCGCAGCGAGCGCATGCTGATGGAGCAGAGGCGCTACAACCTGCTGTTCCGTTGGTTCGTCGGGTTGGCGATCGAAGACGCCGTCTGGGATCACTCGGTGTTCTCGCAGAACCGGGATCGCTTGCTCGAGCACGAAGTGGTCGAAGCGTTCTTTACCGAAGTCATGAGCTTGGCGGACAAGCAACGGCTGCGGTCCAGAGATCACTTCTCGGTAGATGGCACGCTGATCCAGGCGTGGGCCAGCCACAAGAGCTTCTGGCCCAAGGACGGCCCGGACGATCCGCCGGCCGGCGGCGGCCGCAATGTCGACACCGACTGGAAGGGCAAGCGGCCCGAGCCGGCTAAGCTTGGCCGTCGCGCGGCGACGCGCCTGCTGGCCCGCTAGCCCGCAGGGCAGCCGTGACGATTTATCTGCAACTCAGCAGCCAATCGCATACGAAACCCTTTTAAATAGTGCTCCAGCCGTCAAAACGAGGCGCTTTTCAACAGCCTGGTAGGGCCACGCCTGGATAGGAGGGGGCGGGGTTGACTGCCGCGCCAGGGATTGAAGCCCGTCAGGGGCGAGACGCGGGACGCGGCTCGATGCGCAAACGCGAAAGCCCGGTCACGGCGCGTGAGCGGCGGGAGGCGCTCGGACGACTCGGCCGGCGCAGGGTTTAGCTGCCTACGGCGCAGATCGCAGGAGCGAAAGGCGGGAAACGCGCATTCATGACAGGTCCATCCGTCTGTATGGACGGAGCACCGATGGCGGATTCTGTCGAGAGACGGTCCATCGGCGGGGCGCGGGCAACGGTTGTCAACAGTTCACACCTGTGCGCACCGCCGTGCCAGTTCAATGCGAGATACAGAAGCTGGCGGCGGTCACGGGGAAGCTGTTGGGGCGTGATCCCGGCCGAGGATTTAGGGTCATCGGTGCGATGCGCCTGGAAGTCATTCTTGCTTTTTGATTTTCCTTACCATAAAGTAAGGAATCAGGAGGTGTCACTATGACAGCAGCAACTATTACTTCAAAGGGCCAGGTCACGATCCCTGTGGACGTGCGGAATCAGCTTGGCCTGGAGGCCGGGGACCGGATCGAATTCAGCTTCAACGAGGCAACAGGCCGGTACGAGGTCTATCCAGCGACGCGCTCGCTCGTGGCGCTCAAGGGCATTGTGAAGAAGCCTGCGAAACCGGTGTCGATTGACGACATGAATCAGGCCATCGCCGAGCAGGGGGCGTCAGCGCGATGATCGGACTGGATACAAACGTGCTAGTCCGCTACTTCGCGCAAGACGATGAAGTTCAGTCGAAGAAGGCGACGGCACTGATGGAGTCCCTGTCGCCCGAGCGTCCGGGATATGTTTCGCAGGTCGCATTAATCGAGGTCGTCTGGGTACTTGGGCGCTGCTACGGTGTCGAACGAGAGCAGATGAAGGACATCGTCGAATCAATGATCGGGACCAAAGAACTGGTCGTCGAAAGTGCTGACACGGTACGTAAGGCACTTCGCGTTTTCGCATCTTCAAAGGCGGATTTCGCGGACTGCCTGATCGAGCGTTCCGGGCATGTAGCCGAGTGCGAGTACACGGCTACTTTCGACGTGTCTGCCTCGAAGGTCGCGGGGATGCAGTTGATCAAGTAATCGTACCGATCACTCATACACGACGAGTAGTTCGGATGCTGCCGAGAACGCTGCCGACTTCCCGCGCTCGCCGGATCTGGGGCTCCGTCGCGGCTGCTTTTTAGTGTTCGACTGGGGTAAGGGAAGTTCGATTTTTGGGGGCGGAGCGCAAAGCCTTGCTGGAATTGCCTCGGGACACAGCCACGATCCAAACTTAAACGATTTGTGACCCCTTTCCGCCGCAAAATTTTGCACAATGGCGGCAGCGCGGCATTGCGCCGCGATTCGCCCCGGGCAGGCCGGCTTGCCGGACCTGGCCGGCCGGAACCGCCGTTCGAGACCGAAGACCGCCGCCGCCGTGCCGCCGCCGACCGCCATGGACCACCCCAAACGCATCCTGATCGTCGAAGACGACGCCGACATCGCCGACGTGCTGAGCCTGCACCTGCGCGACGAGCGCTACGAAGTCGTGCACAGCGCGGACGGCACGGAAGGGCTGCGCCTGCTCGAGCAGGGCAACTGGGACGCGCTGATCCTCGACCTGATGCTGCCGGGCGTCGACGGCCTGGAAATCTGCCGGCGCGCGCGCGCGATGGCGCGCTACACGCCGATCATCATCACCAGCGCGCGTTCGAGCGAGGTGCACCGGATCCTCGGCCTCGAACTCGGCGCCGACGATTACCTGGCGAAGCCGTTCTCGGTACTCGAACTCGTCGCGCGGGTCAAGGCGCTGCTGCGGCGCGTCGACGCGCTCGCGCGCGATTCGCGGATCGACGCCGGCACGCTCGACGTCGCCGGGCTGTTGATCGACCCGATCGCGCGGGAAGCCGCCGTCGACGGCACGCGCATCGACCTCACGCCGCGCGAGTTCGACCTGCTGTATTTCTTCGCGCGGCATCCGGGCAAGGTGTTCTCGCGGATGGACCTGCTCAATGCCGTGTGGGGCTATCAGCACGAAGGCTACGAACACACGGTGAACACCCACATCAACCGGCTGCGCGCGAAGATCGAGGCCGATCCGGCCGAGCCCGTGCGGATCCTCACCGTGTGGGGGCGCGGCTACAAGCTCGCCGCGCCGGACCAGCGGGACACGTGATGAAGCTGACCCTCACCCAGCGGCTGTCGCTCGTGTTCTCGATCCTGCTGCTCGCGTGCTCGGGTGCGTCGGCGTGGCTGCAGATCCGCGCGAACGACATGCGCGAGAAGGAAGTCGTGCAGGGCCTGTCGCGCGATCTCGCCGCGCACATCGCCGGCAGCACGCCGCTGATGGACGCGAACGGGCTGCGCCCGGACGCCGTGCGCACGCTGTTCGGCCAGTTGATGGGCGTGAACCCGAGCGTCGAGGTGTACCTGCTCGACAACGCGGGGCGCATCAAGGGCGACGACGCGCCGCCCGGCCACGTGAAGCGCGAGCGCGTCGATCTCGCGCCGGTGCAGCGCTTCATCGCGGGCGAGCCGCTGCCGATCCTCGGCGACGATCCGCGCAGCCCCGACGCGCGCAAGGTGTTCAGCGCCGCGCCGCTGCAGCGCGCAGGGCAGCCGCCGTCCGGCTATATCTACGTGGTGCTGCTCGGCGAAGCGCACGACCGGCTGGCCGCGCGCGTCGACGCCGGCAACGTGCTGCGCACGACGCTGTGGTCGATGGCGGTCGTCGCGCTGCTCGGCCTGCTCGCGGGCCTGATCGCGTTCAGCTTCATCACGCGCCCGCTGCGCCGGCTGACCGACGCGATGCGCCGCTTCGACGCGAACGCCGCGCCCGATGCGCAGCCGCCGGTGCCGCGCTCGCCGCCGGGGCGACGCGGCGACGAGATCGCGGTGCTCGAATCCGCGTTCGCGCAGATGGCCGACCGGATCGGCGACCAGTGGCGCGCACTGACGCGCCAGGACCAGCAGCGACGCGAACTGATCACGAACATCTCGCACGACCTGCGCACGCCGCTGACGTCGCTGCACGGCTATCTGGAGACGCTGTCGCTGAAGTCCGACACGCTCGCCGAACCCGAGCGCCGCCGCTACCTGTCGATCGCGCTCGCGCAGAGTTCGAAGGTCGGCCGGCTCGCGCAGGCGCTGTTCGAGCTCGCGCGGCTCGAGTCGGGCGGCGTGCAGGCCGAGCGCGAGGCGTTCTCGCTCGTCGATCTCGTGCAGGACGTATTCCAGAAGTTCGAACTCGCCGCGCAGTCGCGCGGCATCGCGCTGCATGCGCGGATCCCGCCGCGCGTGCCGGTCGTGTCGGCCGATCTCGGGATGATCGAGCGCGTGCTGACCAACCTGCTCGACAACGCATTGCGGCACACGCCGCAGCACGGCGAGGTCGAGGTCGCGCTGACGCCGCTCGACGATCGCGTGGTGGTGACCGTGTCGGATACCGGCGAAGGGATTCCGCCGGCGCGGCGCGAAGGGCTGTTCCGGCGGCCGCAGCGGCCGATCAGCGGCGGCGCGGCGACGAGCGGCGGGCTCGGCCTGCTGATCGTGCACCGGATGCTGGCGCTCAACGGCAGCGGCATCCGGCTCGTCGATCGGGACGGGCGCGGTGCGGTGTTCGAGTTTGCACTGGCGGTGGCGAATCCGGCGGCGGGTGACGCGCGGTGAAGCCGACTGAGGCCGACCCGCGCCGTTGGCGCGATTTCCGCCCGGATGCATGCGCGGAAATCGCGGCGGGCCGGCACCCGCTCGTCGGTCGTCCGTGGCTTCGGACGATGGGGCGATCAACGCGTTTCGGTCGAACGATGTCGCGATTTCAGCATCAGGATGTCACGCTGAAAGCGCTCGGTGCCGAGCGCTGCCGTGCGAGTCGCCAGCGTCAAGGCATCCTGAGCAATCGCTCGAATTCCGCCGGTATGGCCTCGAACTTGTTCACGCCGTCTGGCGGCCACGAATCGGGGCTGCAATCGCCGAGATCCACTTGGGATGGCGTCGCGGCGGGCCGGTAGCCGCGCAGGGTCAACGGCAAGTCGGTGCCGTCGCAGCGCAGGCGTGCAAGCAAGACGCCGGTACGCTTGTTCACCACCGCAGCCTCCCAGCATTCATCGGCACAGCCGCGCGACTGGTAGACGAGCTTCTCGCCTGGATGGGTCCACTTCAGTTCGAACGGCCCGGAAGTCTGCGCATGCGCGGATGCACAGACGAGCAGCCAGGCAACAGATTTGACGCCACCGAGAAGTGCCAGGCAACGGCTATGCAACGGTTTCATGATTCTCCCTGTTCAACGCGCAAGATCGGCGCGACGGCTGGCGAAAGCGCGCCTTCTTTCGGCTGAAAAAAGAACACGGTCGGTTTGCGCTGCTCCGGTGACGACTTCGCTGATCCTGGTCCACGCCACCGGCGGTGCTCGCCGTCACCCGCCACGCTTGCGCCGCACCTCGCTCGGCGTCGTGCCGGTCCAGCGCTTGAACGCGTGGCGGAACCCCACCGCGTCGCTGAAGCCGAGCGTCAGCGCGATGTCCTCGGTGCTGAGCGTGGTGGTGCTCAGGTAATCGATCGCGAGCGCCTTGCGCACGCTCGTCAGCAGTTCGCTGTACGACGAGCCTTCGGCGTCGAGCTTGCGGCGCAGCGTACGCGACGTCATGCACAGCGTATCGGCGATCGCGTCGATGTCCGGAAACTGCCCGGGCGTGCGCGTGAGTTCCTGGTAGACGCGCCGCGTGACGCCGGCCTGGCTGCGCAACTCGTCGAGCAGGCGCGCGCAGTGCGACGACACCTGCGCGGCGGTGATCGGGTTCGCGAGCTGCGGCGCGCGCGCGAGCCACGCGGCCGGGTAGCTCAACGCATGGTGCGGCTGGTCGAACGCGATCGGGCATTCGAGCGCATCGGCGAGCTGCGCCGCGTGCGCCGGCTCCGGCTGCGCGAACTGCGCGCGGGCCGGCACGCACCACGCGCCCATCACGTCCTTGATGATCGTCACGTGCAGCGCGAACTGCATGTCGATCAGGAAGCGGTACAGCGGCAGGTCCGGCCCGGGCAGCGCGGCTTCGTGCGGATCCGGGAACAGCCACGACGCGGTGTCGCCCTGTTCGACCCAGCGGATCGCGAGCATCCCGTTGGCCAGCTGGTGATATTTGACGGCGGAATCGAATGCATGCGCGAGCGATTCCGAGCACAGCATCGCGTAGCCGTACATCCCGTAGCTCGACGCATGCAGCCGGCGGCCGACGCGCACGCCGAGATCGGTGCCGTCGTAGCGGCCGATCGCGTTGCGCGCGGCGGTCAGGAACTGCAGCGGCGACGTGAGCGTGAACGGGTCGGCGACGGCGTCCGGCGCCAGGCCGGTGCCGTCGAGCACCGCGGCCGGGTCGAGGCCGAGTTCCTGCGCGACGCCGACGAGCACGGCCAGCTTGGCCGGCGAGAAGCGTTTCTCGCGCGACGCGGGGGCAAGCGGCGCGTCCGGCGGCGGGGCGGCGCCGGCGGCCGTCGGGGTCAAGAGCGCACTGCGCGGCATGGCTGGTTCTGCGTCCGATTCGATACCGTTCCGGGTTGGCGATTCTGCGCCGGAACACGCGGGCGCGCCATAGGGTTCACCCTGATGCGTACGGGCTTGCACGGTCCGGCAAGGGCAAACCGTCGCGCGAGCGCACGCCGCGGCTGGTCGCTCGCCGCGCGTCCGCGTGTCCGTTTCGATCATCTTTTCGACCGCCCGGATCATTTCCAAAGCACGGTTGGCGGGCGATAGTTCCCGCTCAGGCGACGGCCCATGCGCATCCGGTGCGCGGGCCGCCGTGCGAACGGCGCTGCCCGGTGCCGTCCCCCGAGGAGCAGGACAATGACGAAGAGACACTGGATCGGCTCGTACGGCTCGATCCCCGCCGAGATCGACCCCGATCGCTTTCCTTCCGTAACCGCGCTGCTGGACGACGCGATGCGCCGCTTCGCCGAGCGTCCCGCGTTCCGCGCGCTCGGCCGCACGCTGACCTACGCCGACGTCGACCGCCTGTCGGCCGCGCTCGCCGCGTACCTGCAGCACGTCGTCGGCGTGCGCAAGGGCGACCGCGTGGCCGTGATGCTGCCGAACGTGCTCGCGTTTCCGGTGACGACCGTCGCGCTCGCGCGGCTCGGCGCGATCCAGGTCAACGTGAACCCGTTCTATACCGCGCACGAACTCGAGCACCAGCTCAACGACGCGGGCGTCGAAGTGGCCGTGGTGTGCGGCGGCTCGATGGGGACGTTCGCCGACGTGGTCGGCAAGACGCGCATCCGGACCGTGCTGGGCGTGGGCCGCGGCGATCTCGGCGTCGTCGATGCGCCGGCCGGCGCGTGCGACGCGTTGCCGCCGGGCTCGATCCCGCTCGCGGATGCACTCGCCGCCGGCGAAGCGCTCGCATTCGAGCCGGTCGCGCTCGGCGGCGCCGATCTGCTGCTGCTGCAATACACGGGCGGCACGACCGGGCTGTCGAAGGGCGCCGCGCTGTCGCACCGCAACCTGGTCGCGAACATCGAGCAGTTCGCGGCGATCGTGTCGGGCGCACGGCAGCCGGGCGAGGAGGTCGTCGTCACGGCGATCCCGCTGTATCACATCTTCGCGCTGACGGTGAACTTCCTGTCCTACTTCGCGATCGGCGCGGAGAACTGGCTCGTCGCGAACCCGCGCGACATGGACGGCTTCATCGACGTGCTGAAGGCCGCGCGGCCGACGGTGTTCGTCGGCGTCAACACGCTGTATGCGGGGCTCGCGGGCCATCCGCGGCTGAAGGAAGTCGACTGGTCGCGGCTGAAGCTGTCGGCCGGCGGCGGCGCGGCTGTGATCGACGTGATCTCCGCGCGCTGGAAGGCCGTGACGGGCAACTTCATCCGCGAAGGGTACGGGCTGTCGGAAACGTCGCCGGTGGTCACCTTCAACCCGCAGTCGATCGACGCGTTCACCGGCACGACCGGCCTGCCGCTGCCGTCGACCGACGTGAAGCTGCTCGACGACCAGGATCGCGAGGTCGCGATCGGCGAAGCGGGCGAGATCTGCGTGCAGGGGCCGCAGGTGATGGGCGGCTACTGGCAGAAGCCGGAAGCGAATGCGGCGGCGTTCACCGCGGACGGCTACTTCCGCACCGGCGACATCGGCGTGTTCGACGCGGCCGGCTTCCTGAAGATCGTCGACCGCAAGAAGGACATGATCATCGTGTCGGGCTTCAACGTGTACCCGAACGAGGTGGAAGCGGTTGCCACCGCGCTGCCGGGCGTGGCCGAATGCGCGTGCATCGGCGTGCCGGATGCGCGCACCGGCGAGGCCGTGAAGCTGTTCGTGGTGCTCGCGCCGGACGCGGCCGTGACCGAAGCGGAGCTCGTCGCGCATTGCCGCGCGAACCTCGCGGCGTACAAGGTGCCGAAGCTGATCCGCGTGGTCGAGCGGCTGCCGAAGTCGACGGTCGGCAAGATCCTGCGCCGGGAACTCAGCCGCGCCGACTGATGGCGCCGAAACGCCGCGCGCCCGGCGGCGCGCGGGCCGGCGCGCCGAAAGCCGAGAGAGCCGAGAGAGCCCCGAAAGCCCCGAAAGCCCCGAAAGCCCCGAAAGCCCCGAAAGCCCCGAAAGCCCCGAAAGCCCCGAAAGCCCCGAAAGCCCCGAAAGCCCGGCCCGGGCCGCTCAAGTACAATGCGAGCGGTTCGACCGACGGGGACGCGATGACCGGTTCAGACTCACCTTCCGCCCGGCCCGGGCAGGCGCTGCCGTCGCCGAGCGCGACGGTGCCGATTTCGCTCGTCAACGGCTTTCTGGCGAGCGCGGGCGCGCAGCGCGACGTGGTCGAGCGTTACCTGCGCGGGGCCGGCATCCCGCTCGAGCTGCTCGGCGAGCCGCACGCGCGCGTGACGGAAGAGCAGTTCTCGACGCTGTACCGCACGCTCGCGATCGACCTCGACGACGAGATGCCCGGCATCTTCTCGCGCCCGCTGCGCGGCGGCACGCTGAAGTACCTGTGCCTGAGCCTGCTCGATGCGCGCAACCTCGAAACGGCGCTGCACCGTTTCGGCCAGTTCTTCCATATCCTGCTCGACGACTTCTTCGTCGAATCGAAGCGCGACGGCCTCGTCGCGCAGGTGCTGCTGCGGCCGAACCCGGCCGTCGGCCCGATCGGCGCGCTCGGCCAGGAGCTGATGCTCAAGCTCGTGCACGGCGTGTGTTCCTGGCTGATCGGGCAGAAGATCCCGCTGCTGCAGATCGAGTTCGCGTGCCCGCGGCCGCGCCATGCGGTCGAGCACCTGTACTTCTTCACCGGCTCCGTGCAGTTCGACTGCGAACGCACGCTGATGCGCTTCAGCGCCGACTACCTCGACGCGCCGATCCGGCAGAGCAAGCGCAACCTGCGCAAGTTCCTCGCGCGCGCGCCCGGCGACTGGATCTTCGAATCGTTCAGCGAACAGCTCGTGTGCCATCGCGTGCGGCAATACCTGTCGGCAGCGCTGCCCGACCTGCCGGTGATCGAGCAGGCGGCCGAGCATCTGCATTGTTCGGTGCGCACGCTGAGCCGCCATCTGGCCTCGGAAGGCACGACGTTCCAGGCGCTCAAGGACGAACTGCGGCGCGACATCGCGATCCAGCGGCTCACCGACACGCTCGACACGATCGCGGCGATCGGCGCCGATATCGGCTTCGACGATCCGAGCGCGTTCCATCGCGCATTCCGGCACTGGACAGGGAGTACGCCGGGGACTTACCGGCGGCGCGCGTAGCGCGGGTCGTTCAAACCCGATTTCGATCCCGCTCCCATAACCGGCATCCTTCGCGCGCTCCCATGGACGGCTCCCCGTCGTCAGGCGTCGGCGTGCGTGCGGCCCGGTCAGCGGCTCGAACTCGCCGATACGCCGGATTGCCTGCCGACCGAAGCTGTGTTGATGATTGTCGGCAGCCAAGCAAACGCGATCGTGACCAGCGTCACGCCGACGACGAGCATCGGCACCACCATCGGCCACGCGCCCAGTTGATAGCGCGGATCGGTGAAGACCGCTGCCGTCTGCCCCACGCCGAAAGCGAAGAACATCATGATGAAGCCGGACCAGGAAACCGCGCGGCCGGCCAGATGGGGCAGGCTGCTGACCGCCCCTGCCTGCCCGCAGGGCTGATGGATGCCGTGCCCGAGGCAATACACGCCATGCCCGAGGAGCAGCGGCCAGATGCTTCCGGGAAGCAGCGCACACCCCAATGCCTGAATCACCGCGCCGGTGAGGCTCAACGTTGCGCCTTGTCGCACCGTTCGCAGCATGCTCTGACGTCGCAGCAACAGGCGGCAGCCATACGTACTCAGCACATAGACGAACGTACCGCTCGCCGGTATCCAGCCATATCGCTGGGGCGACAGGCCGAGATGCCGGATGTAGATTGCGGGCGAGAGCAAGAGAAAGCAGAACATGCCGGTGTACGTCGAGGCGGCCAGCAGCGCCCATACCCTGAACGTGGCATTGCCGAATATCTCGCGCACGTCGCGGATCGAGCCGCCTATCGAGCCGCGGATCGAGCCCCGGCTCGAAGCCACTCTGGTGAAGCTTTCCTCGAAGCCGTACCAGCACATGACGAGCAGCCCGAACGCATACAGGCTCATCCCCGCGAGCACCCATCGCCATCCGGCCTGCTGCGTGACATACGCACCGAGAATCGGCGCGAGGAACGCCATCATCCCCATTCCCATGAAACCGCGCGCCATCACGTACGGGCCGTCGGCCGCCGAATACCGGTCGCGCACCGTCGCGCGCGCGCATACCAGGATCGCGGCCATCGCAAAGCCCTGCATCGCGCGAGCGGCGACCAGCATCGCCGCGCTCGACGCGAGCGCAGCCGCGAGCGCTGCCAGCGCATAGAGCGCAAGGCCGCTCAGCAGCACGGGGCGGCGGCCGTACCGGTCGGCAAGACTGCCCATCGGCAATTGCCCGATACCGAATATCAATGCGAAAACCGTCAGGCTGACGCTGGCGGACCCCAGCGTTGCGGCGATTTCAGGCAGCGCCGGCAGGTAACTGTCGGTCGCCACCGGCTGGGCCGCCAGCAGGAGCGGCAACATGAGCGCGAAGTTCAGGCGGGCAGGGCGCGTGGTGTCCGGCATGACGGTTTTCGGCACGGTATCAGGCATCGGGTGAAGACAGCGGCAAAGCAAGTGCGCTCTGCCGGCGAGGGTGCAGCAGCAAGCCGGAAATATCCGGCGGACGGGGCGCCGGACACGACGCCCCGTCGAGTGCCGGCTAGCCGCCCAGCGATCCCGGCACGTGTTCGTGCACGACGCGATGGCGCGCCATCGCAGCGACGCGCAGCCGGTCGTACTCTGCCTTGTCGACCGGTCGAGCGTTCGCTTGCCCCAGGTCGTTCATATGGACACGATGGGTCTCGCGTGCGCTCGCGGCTGCGAGCGACGCAATCACGGTGATGCCGAACGCGATCCCGCCGACGATCAGCCACACGTGGTGTGCGCCGGGCGGCGCGACTGCGGTGAACAGCGCGGGCAGCATCGCCGTGGCCGCGGTGCCGAGGTTCTGCGCGATCGCCATCGCGGAGACGCGCGTGCGGGTCGGGAAGAGTTCCGGGTAAAAGCACGGAAATACCGCGTTGTAGCCCTGGTACACGACCCCCCACATGAGCATCGACATCGCGAACGCGAGCGGCACGTTGCGGATGCTGATCGCATACAGGTAGGCGAACGCGAGCAGGCCGGCCGCCAGCGCGCCGACGATGATCGGCGGCCGGCGTCCGACCTTGTCGGACAGGTTGCCGACGAACGGAATCACGATCATCGCAACGATATTGCCCATCACCGTGATCCAGAGATAGATGTCTTTCTGGAAGCCGATGCCATACGCCGGCTGGACCGCATAGGCTGCGCCGAAGATCGTGGCGACGACCGGAATCACGTTCATCATCGACATGCAGGCCACGCGCACCATGTCGGGAAAGTGATGCCGGAAAGCGTCGGCGACGGGCGAGCCGGCTTGCGCCTGGTTGCGTACCGCTTCATCGAAGGCCGGCGACTCGTCGACCTGGCGCCGAATGATCAAACCCGCAACGATGACCAGCGCACTCAGCAGGAACGGAATGCGCCAGCCCCAGCTGTCGAATTGCGCGGACGGCATGTAGTAGGCGAGCGGCAGGAACACGGCGGCGGCCAGCACTTGTCCCGCCTGCACGCCCTGCAGCGTGAAGCTGACGAAGTATCCGCGCCGACCGAACGGCGCGTGTTCCAGGATCATCGAACTCGCGCCGGTGATCTCGCCGGCCACGGCGAAACCTTGCAGCAGGCGAAGCGTCACCAGCAAGGCCGGCGCGATCAGCCCGGCTTGCTGATAGGTCGGCAGCAGGCCGACGCCGACGGTCGAGATGCCCATCAGGAACATGCAGAACAGCAGGACGGTTTTGCGTCCGCGCGTGTCGCCGAGATGGCCGAGCACGAACGCGCCGATCGGGCGCGACACGTAGCCGACACCGTAAGTGGCCAGCGACGCGATGATGGCGGTCGTGGGGCTGCCGTGCGGAAAGAAGATCTGCGGGAAGATCAGCGCCGATGCCGTGGCGTAGATGAAGAAATCGTAGTATTCGAGCACCGAGCCGATCCAGCCGCTGATGGCGGCTTTTCTCGATTGGTGCCTGCCGCGAGGCTCGTCTCGCAAGGTCGTGGTCATCGTCGTCTCCAGATATTGATATGTGTGCCGGGCAACGCGGGTGATGCGGGGAGTCGTCACTGCCCGATGTGGCGACTCCGCTGTGTGACCTGACCGGGGCCCGTCGATCCGACGCACGGCGAACCAGCGCGGTGCGCCACGCCGCGCACCCGGGAACGGTTGCGCATGGGCGTCGGTCCCGCATCGGCGGCCGATGCGGGAATCGGCCTATGCGTCGCCGAGCGCCGAGACCGCGGCCCTCAGCGCCAGCAGATAGCTCTGGACTCCGAAACCGCAAATCTGCCCGCTGACGATTTCAGCCAGCACGGAGTGATGCCGGAACGGCTCGCGCGCATGAATGTTGGACATGTGCAGTTCGACGATCGGGCACGTGAGGATGGCGAGGGCATCGCGAATGCCGTAGCTGTAATGCGTCCATGCCCCGGCGTTGATCAGCACCGCATCCTGGCGTTCCTCGAAAGCGCGATGAATGCGCTCGCACATCGCGCCTTCGCTGTTCGTCTGGAACGATTCCACCTGTACACCCAGTTCGCTCGCCAGCCCTTGCAGCCGCGCATCGATCTGCGCGAGCGTGATCGTCCCGTACTGTGCCGGGTCGCGTTTGCCGAACATGTTGTGATTGATGCCATGCAGCATCAGGATCTTCTTCATGCGAATCTCCATCGCGTGTTCAATCAAAGGGCACGGCCAGCCGATCGATCACCGAGCTGGTCTCGGGGCGTACGCCGCGCCACCACGCGAACGCTTCGGCCGCCTGTTCGACCAGCATGCCGACGCCGTCCGCAATGCCGTGTACGCCGGCGTTTTTCGCGAGCCGGAGAAACGGCGTCAGACGCTTGCCGTAGGCAAGTTCGTAGGCCGTGCCGGCCGGACTGAACACGCTCGGCGGGACCGGCGGCAGGTCGCCGGTCAGGCTCGCCGACGTCGCGTTGACGACCAGGTCGAAACGCCCCATCCGTGCGAGGTCCGCGTAGCCGCCGGCAACGAGCGGACCGCGTCCGGCAACCTGCGCGACCAATGCGCGCGCCTTGTCGACGTCGCGATTCGCGATGACCAGTTCAGCCGGTCCGGCTTCGAGGAACGGCAACAGCGCGCCGCGTGCCGCGCCGCCCGCACCGAGCACCAGGACACGCTTGCCGGCCATCGGCAGCCTGAGGTTCGCCTCGATATCGCGAACCAGGCCGATGCCGTCGAAGTTGTCGGCCAGGATGCGGCCGCCGTCGAACTTGAGCGCGTTGGCCGCGCCCGCGAGCTGCGCCCGCTCGCTGCGTTCGTCCGACATCGCGAACGCGTCGAGCTTGAACGGCGCGGTGACGTTGATGCCCTTGCCGCCGCCGTCGAAAAACGCACGGACCGTGGCAGCGAAAGCGCCTGCCGGCTCGACGGGCCCCTCGATCGCCGTATAGCTGAGGTCCTGCCGCGTTTCCTGCGCGAAGAGGCCGTGGATCAATGGGGATTTCGTGTGCCCGATCGGATTGCCGATCACCGCGTACTGGTCGGTCATCATTGGCTCGCTTTTGAATAGAGGACGCCGTCGGCCTGCATCGCGTCGATTTCGGCCGGATCGAACCCGAGGGCGCGCGCGACTTCCGCGTTGTGCTGCCCGAGATCGGGCGCGACGTCGCGTATCGTCGTATCGCAATCGGAAAACCGGAACGGCAGGTTGGGCAGGCGCAGCGTCCCGTAGCGCGGATGCTGTTGCTCGACGACCATGCCTCGCGCCTGGATCTGCGGATCGTTCAATACCTCGTCGATGCGCTGCACCTTCGCGCACGGAACGTCGATGCCGTCGAGCAGTTCCAGTACCGACGCGACGGAACGCGCGGCCACCCACGGCTCGACCACCGACAGAATCTCCGCGCGGTGCGCGTTGCGCCCGGTGCTGTCGTGAAACCGCGTGTCGGCGCCGAACTCCGCCGGGCCGCCGTGCGTCGCGATCAGCTCGGCGAAGCGTTTCCACGCGTCGTCGACCTGCGCGGCGATCACGAGATCGCCGTCCGCGGCGCGGAATACGCCGTAGAGCGTCGAGGTCGGCATGTCGTGCCCGGTCTGCTCGGGCAGCACGCCCTGCAGCGTGTAGCACTGCACCGCGTATTCGTGCATCGATACCAGCGTGTCGTACAGCGCCATGTCGATGTGTTGCCCGCGGCCGCTCTTCACGCGCCCCAGCAGCGCGGCGTTGATGGCCGCGACCGCATGAATGCCGGTATACATGTCGCCGAGCGAGATGCGCAGCAGCGGCGGCCGCTCGCCGGGCGTGCCGACCATCTGCATGATGCCGCTCTTGGCTTCCGCGATCAGCCCGAAGCCCGCGCGATGCGCGTCGGGACCGGTATGCCCGTACGCCGAAATCGAACAGTAGACGAGGCCCGGATTGCGCGCGGACAGTTCGGCATAGCCGAGCCCGAGCTTGTCCAGCGCGCCCGGCCGATAGTTCTCGATGAACACGTCGGCCGAGTCGCACAGCCGCTGCATGAACGCCTTGCCGCGCGCGTCCTTCATGTTGACGCTCACGCCGCGCTTGCCCATGTTGAGCTGCAGGAAGTAGCCGCTTTGCTGGTCGTCGAGCACGGTCGCGTGCTGGCGTCCCGCATCGCCCGAGCCGGGGCGCTCGACCTTGATGACTTCGGCGCCGAGCGCCGCGAGACAGCGCCCGACGTACGGCCCGGCAAGGAAGTGGCTGTAGTCGACGACGCGAATGCCTTCGAGTGGGCGAGCCTGCATCACAGTGCCTCCGGGCGGCGCGGCACCATCAGGCGATGCTCGCCGCGTTGAACGACCTGACCGTCCTGATTGATCAGCTCCGACGGCAGCACGACGATGCCCCAGTCCGGGCGACTCTTGCTCGCCCGCATCGAGCCGACGCGGAACGTCACGTGCAGCACGTCGCCGACCTTGATCGGCAGCAGGAAATCCCAGCTCCAGCCGAGCGACATGCCCGGCAGAAAGCGATAGTCGCTCTGCGTCTTCAGGCCGTCGGCGATGGACAGGCCGAACAGCCCGTGCGCGACGAGGCAGCCGAAATGGCTCGCGTTCGCGTATTCCTCGTCCACGTGGACGGGCGTATGGTCGCCGGTGAGGTCGGCGTACGCGAGAATGCGCTCCTTGGTCACGGTGTAGCTCGGGCTCGTGCACGTGTCGCCCTCGCGGGCGTCGTCCCAGTATTTTTCGACGATCGTCATGGTCATGCCTCCGCGCGCGGGTTGATCGCCAGCGCCTGCGCGACGCAGGAAGCCGGCCTGGCCTGGATCAGCTCGACGGCGAGCCCGTCGGGCAGGCGAAGCCAGTTGCGCCCTTGCGGCATCTCCGTCACGCCGAAGCGTTGCGCCGCGGCCAGCGCGGCCTCCAGGTCTTCGCACATCACGCCGAGATGCGCGAGCCGGCCTTCCGGGCCATCGTGTTCCGGCGCGTGGATGAACTGCAGGCCGCCGAGCGTCCAGTACTGCCGCGGCGCGTCGAGCGTGCCGTCCACTTCGCGCAGGGTCATGCCGAGCACGTCCTCGAAGAAGCGGATGTGCCAGCGGATGTCCTTGACCCAGATCGCAACGTGTTCGAGATAGGCTTTCGTGGCATTCATGCGGTGGCCTCCAGCCGTTGGCGGTCGGCCATCGCGCGTTCCAGCCCCTTGATGCAGGCGACGAGCGTTGCATTGACCGGGGTCGGCACGCCGTAGCGCTGCCCCCAGCGCACGACCGAACCGTTGATGAAATCGATTTCGGTGATCGAGCCCTTCTCCAGGCTTTGCAGCATCGACGTCTTGAAGGACGCGGGCAGCCCCTCGGCGGCGAGCGTCCAGGCCTGCTCGGGATCGGTCATCGACAGCTTGACGCCGGCCGCCTGCGCCGCCGCGATCGCCTCGGCCACGGCCGCGAGCGACGTCGCCTTCAGCAGCGGTTCGTCGTAAAGCTGCCCGTAGGTGAGGCCGGTCAGGCCGGTCAGCGCACCCGTCGCGACGTTCACCAGCAGCTTGTCCCACATCGTGCCGACGATGTTGTCGCTGATCGTCGTGGCGAGGCCGGCGGCATCGAACGCGGCGGCGATCGCCTGCACGCGCGGCGTGATGCGGCCGTCGAGTTCGCCGATATAGGTGTATTTGCCGATCACGCCGGATTCGATGTGGCCCGCGCCGCGCAGCACGCCACCGACGTAGGTCTTGCCCGCGAGGACGCGCTCGCGGCCGACGGCGTCGATCAGGATGTCCTCGTGTCCGAGGCCGTTCTGCAGCGACAGCACGGTGGTATCCGGCCCCACCAGCGATTGGGCGCCGCGGATGGCCGCGTCGGTGTGGAACGACTTGACCAGCACCACCACCAGGTCGGCCACGCCGACATCGGCAGCCTGGGTCGTCGCGTGAACGCGCATGTGGCGGGTGCCGCCCGCGTCGTCGACGCGCAGGCCGTCACGGCGCATCGCATCGACGTGTGCCGGCGAGCGGTCGATCAGCCAGGTCTCGTGGCCGCCTTGGGTGAGGGTGGCGCCGATCGCGCAGCCGAGTGCGCCGGCGCCCAGAATTGCTATTTTCAATGGCTTCTCCTTTGTCGACCAGAGTTGGCGCTTTGGCGCCTTACTCTGGTCCCATGCAAAGCTGACGTATGGCATCACGATAGGAGTCGCCGCTCATGCCGACAATGCAATGGATACAATGTCGTCATTGCCCTGGACAATAACGCCACGATGCCTGCCGACCTGCCCGACCTGAAGCTGCTTCAGCTTTTCGATCTCCTGTACGACGTGCGCAGCGTCACGCGCGTCGCCGAGCAACTGGGCCAGAGCCAGCCGACCGTCAGCATCTGGCTCGGGCACTTGAGGGAACACCTGCACGATCCGCTCTTCATCCGGACACCCGGCGGCATGGCGCCCACTCCGCAAGCCGACGCGCTGATCGGGCCATGCCGGGAAATTCTCGAATCGCTGCGGCGCTTCACCGCATGGGAGATCGCGTTCGATCCGGCGACGGCCCAGCGACGCTTTCGCATCTGCATGACCGACGCGAGCCACATCACGCTGCTTCCGAGGCTGCTGGCCCATGTCCGGGCACAGGCGCCCGGCGTCCGGCTGGAAGCCGCGCGGATCGACGGCAATACCGAACGCGCACTCGAATCCGGCGAAGCCGATCTCGCGATCGGCTATGTGCCGTGGCTGGGTGGCGGCATTTATCAGCAGAAGCTGTACGACCAGGACTGGGTATGCCTGGCCAACCGGCATCATCCGCGGATTCGCGGCCGCCTCGGGGCAAAGCAGTATCGTTCCGAAGGACATGTCGCCATCACCGCGGGAACCGGGGCGCAACTCCTCGAACAGGCGCTGCGGCAGGCGCGCATCGAGCGGGACGTCGTGCTGGAGTTGCCGGGGTTCCTGGGTTTGGGGGCGATCGTCCAGACGACCGACCTGATCACGACGCTACCGCGTCATATCGGCCAGACACTGGCTCAGGCGAGCGATCTGGCGGTTCATGCGTGTCCGATCCCGGTCGACGGGTTTGCGGTACGGCAGCATTGGCATGCGCGATATCACCATGAGGCCGGCAACCGCTGGCTGCGCGGCGTCGTGATTCAACTGTTCGGTGCATCGCATTGACTTGCGGGTTCGGCGGTCGTGATGGCCGGCGGACTGGCCGGCGCTCGATTGGATGCGAAACGTCCGGTAAGGCGTGTTTTTCGACGTTTTGCGTCGAGGTTCGGCGCGGTTGAGATTTTTTCAGTCGCATCGAGGCGATATGATTTCTCCAGCCCCAACACCGTCGGCCGATCCATGAAGCGCGCCAGCATCGCTGCGACGCGGCCCAGCAAGCACAAGAGAGTCGTATGCCGGACACGCCAATCGTCATCGTCGAACACGCCCGCAGGCGAACCGCTCAAGTCCGGGCCGGCGACGTCCCCGCCGCCTTGCAGGGTGGTCCCAAGTGGGTGTGCAGGATCGTGCCGGATCAAGCACCGAGGTCCTGTGGAGGGCACCGATCCGCCGCAGGCACGGCTGAAACGCTCGGCCGACTGAAGCCCGCGAACGTCGCGTTGACGGACCCTGTCCCGAGCGCCGGCGGCTGGCTGGCGCGCTCGTCGACCGACGGAGCCGGCCGGTGTCGCGCGTATGCGCATCTCGGTGCGAACCGGATCCTCGAGATGGTCGGCATGCCGGGCGTCGGCCCGTGGCTCGACGAGCACGACACCTGGTGGCCCGGCGCGTACGAGTTGCCGCTGCTCGAACAGTTGTCCGCGAGCGAGTCGCCTCTGCGCGACCTGCTGGGTGCGACTGCACCCGCCCATCTGCTGATGAGCCTGACCGAAGTCGACGGCACCGCACTCGTGACCGAATCGGACGATGGCATCGAGCGTCCGTTCCGAATTCCCGCGGGTGTGGATACGATCCATTTCGCGCCCGTATGTATCTGCGGGCCGGCGGCGCAGTGGCGCGAAACGCTCGTCACCGCGTTCGACCGTGTCCGGCATCTGGTCGGGCTCAGGTCGGCCCGCCCTTTCTATCTTTGACGCAAGCCCCCGTTCTCCGGCAGACCACGCGATGACCGACGCACTCGACTCCTTCGACCGCAAGATCCTGAATATCGTCCAGCGCGATTGCAGCGCGACCGCGGACGCCATTGCCGAACGGATCGGCCTGTCCACGTCGGCCGTGCAAAAGCGGCTGAAGCGCATGCGCACCGAAAAGATCATTTCGGCGGAAATCGCGGTGGTCGATCGTGCGGCGGTCGGCCGGCCGATGACGTTCATCGCGGCAATCGAGATCGAACGCGAAAACTACGAGACGGTCGCGAGGTTCCGCGAGTGGTCGAAGGCGCATGACGAGATCCAGCAGATCTACTACGTGACCGGCTCCGCCGACCTGATCGCGATTATCACCGCACGCGACGTTGAGGCGTACGACCGGCTGTCCGCGCGGATCATGCAGAGCAATCCGATGATCCGCCGGATCAACACGAATGTCGTGCTGAGCGCGGTCAAGGTCGGGCTGTTCGTGCCGGTCGACAAGGACGGCGACGACGAACCGCCGGCCGCCTGACGGACTGGTTTCGCGCGGGACGGGCGATCCGTCCGTCCCGCATGACGAATCGCAACGGGTGGTGGCTTGAATCGGGCGAAACGCATAATTTGAAAATCGATTCGCATAACTAACCTGTGTCGTGTGGTCAATGAACAGGAGATGATCGAGATGGAACTCAAACTGGCACTGGTCGGTTTCGGCGGAGTCAATCAGGGACTGGTCGAACTGCTCAAGAAGAAGCGCGCGATGCTGGGTGCGGCGGGACTCGACGTATCGGTGACGATGGTCGCCGACCTGCGGCTCGGGATCGCGACGAATCCTCGCGGTATCGCGCTGGACGTGCTCGACGAAACCGCCCGGCGGGGCGTCGATGCCGAAGCGCTGCGTCGCGATCCCGGCACGCTGGTGTCGCCGGACGTCGGCCTCGGCGCGGTGCTGAAGGCCATCGCGTCGGAACACGTGGACGTCGTCATCGAGGCGACCTTCACCGATCCGACCACCGGTGAGCCCGCGCTGTCGCATTGCCGTACCGCGCTCGAATGCGGCAAGCACGTGATCACGACCAACAAGGGGCCGATCGCGCTCGCGCAGCCGGCACTGGCGCGGATCGCCGCGCAATCGGGTGCGTGTGTGATGTACGAGGGCACGGTGATGAGCGGCACGCCGGTGCTGCGGCAGCTCGCGACCTCGCTGCGCGGCTGCGACATCCGCGGCTTCGCCGGCATCCTGAACGGCACGTCGAACTACGTGCTCGGCGAGGTCGAGGCCGGCGCGAGCTTCGATGCGGCGATCCGCGATGCGCAGCAGCGCGGCTATGCGGAGGCGAACCCGGCGGCCGACGTCAACGGTTCGGACGTACAGCTGAAGGTCGTCATTCTGGCGAACGCACTGTGGAATGCCGGCCTCGAGCGCGCCGACGTGACATGCCGCGGCATCGTGGAATTGACCGAGCACGACGTGCGCGCGGCGGTGGCGGAGCGCATGTCCTGGCGGTTGATCGGATCCGCCACCCGCCATCCGGCCGGCACCGTTACCGCGAGCGTCGAGCCGCGCAAGCTGCCGGCCGGCCATCCGCTGCTGGCCGCGAGCGGCGTGACGAACGCGATCACGTTCGACACCGACGTGCTCGGTGGCGTGACGATCAGCGGGCCGGGTGCCGGGCGCGAGGAAACGGCGTTCGCGATCCTCTCCGACCTGATCGAACTGGCGGACCGGATTGGCGCGGCCTCGCACGAGGTGGCGGCATGAGCGCGCGCGATGCGGTGATGAGCGACTGCACGGGAGCCGGCGTGGCCGATGTGCGGTCGCCGTATGACGGCTCGATCGTCGGCCAGGTTCGTCTGTCGCGAGCCGATGCGGCGCCGCTCCTCGTCGAGCGCGCGCTCGACGGCGCGCGCGCGGCCGCAACCATGTCGCGCAGCCAGCGGGCCGACGTCCTGTTTCGCGCAGCCTCGCGCGTGGAGGCACAAGCGGAGACATTCGCACGCACGATCGCGCTGGAGGCGGGCAAGCCGCTGCGGCAGGCCCGCAAGGAAGTCGCGCGCTGCGTAAACACGCTGCGCCTGTCGGGCGAGGAGGCGAAACGACTCAACGGCGAGACGATCCCGTTCGACGGGTATCCCGGCTCGGAGGATCGCAGCGGTTACTACACGCTGGAGCCGCTGGGCGTGATTCTCGCGATCACGCCCTTCAACGACCCGCTGAACCTCGTCGCACACAAGCTCGGGCCGGCGCTCGCGACCGGCAATGCGGTCATCCTGAAGCCCTCGTTGCTCGCGCCGCTGTCCGCACAGGCGCTCGTCGAGGTCCTGTGGGAAGCCGGTGCGCCGCGCGCCGCGCTGCAGATCGCGCACGGCGGCGCGGATCTCGCGTCCGCGCTGGTGCGCGACCGGCGGATCCGGATGGTGACCTTTACCGGAGGCCCGCAGACCGGCGAGGCCATCACGCGCGATGCGGGACTCAAGAAGATCGCGATGGACCTGGGCGGCAATGCGCCGGTGATCGTCATGGCCGACTGCGACCTGAAGGATGCCGCCGAATCGTGCGTGTCGGGCGCGTTCTGGGCGGCGGGACAGAACTGCATCGGCACGCAGCGGATCTTCGTCGCCGAGGCCGCGTACGAGCCGTTCGTGCGGTATTTCGTTGAACTGACCGGCAGGATGGTCGTCGGCGATCCGCTGGACGATGCGACCGACATGGGGCCGATGATCGGCGAGGAACAGGCGATCCGCATCGAGCGCTGGGTCGACGAAGCCGTGTCGGGCGGTGCGACGGTGCTGACCGGCCATCGGCGACGCGGGGCGCTGTATGAACCGACGGTGCTCGCGGATGTGCCGCACGACGCGCGTGTCTGGACCGACGAGGTATTCGCGCCGGTCGTGACGATCGAGAAATTCACCGACCTGCAGCAGGCGCTCGACGCGGCCAACGCGGCGGAGAGCTGCCTGCATGCAGGCGTGTTCACCAACCGCCTGGAGGTGGCGCTCGGTGCGGCCGAGCGTCTGCAGGCGGGCGGCGTGATGATCAACGACTCGTCCGATTACCGCTTCGACGGCATGCCGTTCGGCGGATTCAAGCATGGGTCGCTGGGCCGCGAAGGCGTTCGGTTCGCGATGACGGACATGACGCAGCCGAAGGTGGTCTGCTTCAGGCGCAACCGGCGGCTGTCGGGCTGATGCGCGAGCGCGGGCCCCTCGCGGGCCGGCGCGGCGCGAACCGCAGCGGTATGAGCAACGTATCGAGGAAGGAGTCGAGGATGCCAGCAGCAATTCCTGCATGCAAACCGGCGGCGGACGCGCTGGTGGTCGAGGATATTCACAAGTCGTTCGGCGGTGTCGAGGTGCTCAAGGGCATCTCGTTGACCGCGAAGAATCACGAGGTCGTGTCGATCCTCGGCAGCAGCGGGTCGGGGAAAAGTACCTTCCTCAGGTGCATCAACCTGCTGGAAATGCCCGACCGTGGCCGGATCTGCGTGAACGGCGAAACGCTCGCGCTGAAACAGGCGGGCCGCGACGGCGCGCTCGTCGCGGCCGACGCGCGGCAGGTGATGCGCGTGCGCCGCAGGCTCGCGATGGTGTTCCAGCAGTTCAATCTGTGGGCGCACATGACCGTGCTGCAGAACGTGATGTTCGTGCCGGTGCGCGTGCTCGGCGTGCCGAAGCGCGACGCCCGCGACAAGGCGATCGCGATGCTCGAACGGGTCGGGCTCGCCGGCAAGTGCGAACACTATCCGAACCAGCTGTCGGGCGGCCAGCAGCAGCGCGTCGCGATTGCGCGTGCGCTCGCGACCGACCCCGACGTGATGCTGTTCGACGAGCCGACGTCGGCGCTCGATCCGGAACTCGTCGGCGAAGTGTTGAAAGTGATGCGCTCGCTGGCCGACGAGGGACGCACGATGCTCGTCGTCACGCACGAGATGGGGTTCGCGCGCGAAGTCGCGAACCGCGTCGTGTTCGTCCATCAGGGACGAATCGAGGAAGACGGCAGTCCTGACGAAGTGTTCGCGAGCCAGAAATCGCCGCGGTTCCAGAAGTTTCTGTCCAGCATCATTTGATGCGGATTCAATGCCAACCGGAGAGGAAACCATGAAAAAGCTGCTTCAGTCGCTGTGCGTGGGCGCGGCATTGCTCGGATCGGTCGCGCAGGCCGAGCAGGTCGTGCGGGTCGGCACGCTCGCCGATTACGCGCCGTTCGAATACAAGGATGCCTCCGGCAAGCTGCAGGGCATGGAGATCGACATCGGCAAGAAGATGTGCGACACGATGAAGGTCAAGTGCCAGTGGGTGACGATGGATTTCGACGCGCTGATTCCGGCACTCAAGGCGAAGCAGATCGACGCGGTGCTCGCGCAAATGTCGAAGACGCCGGAGCGCGAGCAGTCGGTGGACTTCACGCGCATCGTCACGACGGCGCCCGTGCAGCTCGTCGCGAAGCAGGGCTCCGGCATCACGGACAACGCCGCCACGCTGCGCGGCAAGACGATCGGCGTTCAGACGGCCTCGACGCACGAATCCTATCTGCGCCGCCGCCTGCCGGCGAGCAAGTCGGGGATCGACGTGAAGGTCTATCAGACGCTCGACGAGGCCTGGCTCGATCTCGAGGCCGGGCGCGTCGATGCGGTATTCGCCGACAACACGGTCGCGTACGACTGGCTGACGAAGGCCGGCAGGAAGGCAGGCTTCGGCTTCGTCGGCAAGCCGATCGCCGATGCGGAGATCTTCGGCGACGGTACGGCGATCGCGGTGCGCAAGGGCGACGTGCCGTTGAAGGCGCTGCTCGACAAGGGCATCGCGCAGGTGCAGGCGGACGGCACGTTCGCCGCGGCCAACAAGCGCTATTTCCCGTTCAGCATCGCGCCGCAATAACCGCGCAGCGGGACCGCGCGGGCGCCGGACGGCGGCCCGCGCGATTCCGGTCTTACACGGAGCGACATTACGATGGATATCCTGGTGAACTACGGCGCGCAGATCGCGGCTGGCGCGCTCGTCACGCTGGAGCTGGCGGTCGCCGCGCTGTGCGTCGGCATGCTGCTCGGCATCGCCGGTGCGTCGGCAAAACTGTCGAGCCTCGGGTGGCTCAGGCATGCGACCTATGCGCTGACCAATTTCCTGCGCGGCATTCCCGAGTTCCTGATCCTGTTGATCTGCTACTTCGGGCTGTCGCATTTTCTCAACGCGCAATTCGATGGCGCCGTTGTCATCAGCCCGTTCTCCGCCGGCGTGATCGCGCTCGCCGTGGTGTTCGGCGCGTACTCGTCGGAGATGTTCCGCGGCGCGTTCAGCGCGGTGCCGGCCGGACAGATCGAGGCCGCGCGCGCGTACGGGATGACACGCCTGCAGACGCTGTGGTACGTGCGGCTGCCGCAGGCGTGGCGCATCTGCCTGCCGAGCCTGAACAACATGTGGCAGAACCTGCTGAAGGACACGTCGCTGGTGTCGATCGTCGGGCTCGAGGACATGTTGCGCAAGGCCAACATCGCCGCGCAGTTCACCAAGCAGCCGTTCGTCTTCTACGTGGCGGTCGGAGTCGTCTATTTCGGCTTTCTCGCCGCATCAAACCCCGTGTTCGCGTGGCTCGAGCGCATTGCGGGCCGCGGTTACGCAGCACGCACCTGAGGAGGGCCATCTGATGAACGACTTTGTTTCCCTCATCGCGCAGTCCGGCCCGGACGTCGCGCGCGGCATCTGGATCACGCTCGAGCTGCTGGTGCTGTCATGCACCCTGGCGTTCGCGCTCGCGGTGCCGCTGGCGGTCGCGCGCACGTCGGCGTGCCGCTGGCTGTCGACACCGAGCCGGCTGTTCATGTCGGTGTTTCGCGGCACGCCGCTGCTGGTGCAGATTTTCGTGCTGTATTACGGGCTCGCGCAGTTCTCGATCGTGCGTGCATCGCCTCTGTGGCTGCTGGTCGGCGGATCGTTCTCGTGTGCGTTGTGCGCGCTGACGCTCAATCTCGCGGCCTACATGGCCGAAGACATCCGCGGCGGGATCGCCGGCGTCCCCGCCGGCGAGAAGGAGGCCGCGCTCGCGTTCGGGATGAGCCGCTTCATGCTCACCTGGTTCGTGATCGTGCCGCGCGCGATCGGCATCGTCGCACCGACGCTCGGCAACGAGATCGTGCTGCAGCTGAAGTCGACCGCGCTTGCCAGCACGATCACCGTGCTCGACCTGACCGGTGTCGCGCGACGCATCTCCATCGAAACCTATACGACCGACGCGCTGATGCTGGCCGGCATCGTCTACGTCGGTATCACGGCGGTGCTTTCGACCGTGCTCAAGCGCGTCGAAGGTCTGCTGAATCGCCATCTGGGCAGCGTGCGTGCCTGACGGGCGCCGCATGAACGCGACACAACGAACGATCCGAGGACGACATGGGATACAAGCTTGAAACGCTGGCGCTCGCCGCGGACCGCGACGTGACCGACGAGAAGTCGGTCGCGCCGGCGATCCACTATTCGGCGGTGTTCAAGGCAGCCGGCAGCGAGGAATTCGCGGAGATGTCGAGCGTGCCGCAGCATCCGCGCAACTACACGCGCTACGGCAATCCGGTTCACGAGCGCGTGAAGGCGGTCATGGCGGAGCTCGAGGGCACCGAGACCGCGCTCGTCACGGCATCCGGCATGGGCGCGATCGCGACCGCGATCCTCAGTGTCGTGAAGGCCGGCGATCACGTCGTCGGCCAGACGCGTCATTACATGAGCACCACGAAGCTGCTCGACGACATGCTGCGCCGGTTCGGCGTCGAGGTGACGTTCGTCGACCAGACCGACGTGGCCGCGTTCGATCGCGCGATCCGGCCGAACACACGGCTGATCGTGCTCGAGTCGCCGGTCAATCCGCTGCTGCTCGTGACCGACATCGCCGCGGTGACCGAGATCGCCAGAGCCCGCGGCATCCTCACGCTCGCGGACAACACGTTCGCGTCGCCGATCAACCAGCAGCCGCACCGGCTCGGTGTCGACATCGTCGTGCACAGCGCGACCAAGTATCTGGGCGGCCATCACGACCTGACGGGCGGCGTGATCTGCACGAGCCGCGTGCTCGCCGAGCAGATCTGGCATACGCACATCACGCTCGGGTCGGTGCTGTCGCCGATGGACGCGTGGCTGCTGCTGCGCGGGCTGCGCACGCTGCCGATGCGCGTCGAGCGGATCAATGCGAACGCCCAGGCGCTCGCCGAATTCCTCGAAGCGCACGCGAAGATCGAGCGCGTGTTCTATCCGGGCCTGCGCAGCCATCCGCAGCATGGGCTCGCGTGCCGGCAGATGCGCGGTTTCGGCGGCGTGGTCGCGTTCGGCGTGCGGGGAAGCTACGGCGAAGCGCAGCGCTTCGTCGAGGCGCTGCGCCTGCCGCTGAATGCAGGCAATCTCGGCGGCGTCGATTCGCTCGCGATCCATACGGCATCGATGTGGGCGGGCACGATGTCGGCGGAGCAGATGCGCGCTGCCGACATCCCGCTCAATTTCATCCGCTATTCGGTCGGCATCGAGCACATCGACGACCTGAAAGGCGATATCGCGCAAGCATTGGAGCAGATCTGACACGGACCCGCGCGCACGCTCGGTCGACGCCCCACGCGCGTCGCACCGACCTTTGAATCGATGCGGGCACGAGCTGCGCGGATTGCAACGACGGAGCACGGACTATGCAAGACATCACGGTACTCGACGGCGGCATGGGGCGCGAACTGGCGCGCATGGGGGCGCCGTTCAGGCAGCCGGAATGGTCGGCACTCGCGCTGATGGAAGCGCCGCATTACGTCAGCCTTGCGCACGACGCGTTCATCGCGGCGGGCGCCGACGTGATCACCGCGAACAGCTATGCGGTCGTGCCGTTCCATATCGGCGAAGCGCGGTTCCGTCGCGACGGTGTCGCGCTCGCGGCACTTGCCGGGCAACTCGCGCGGCAAGCGGCGGACCGCGCAGCGCGGCCCGTGCGCGTCGCGGGATCGCTTCCGCCGACCGGCGGTTCCTACCGGCCCGACCTGTTCGACGCGGCGCGCGCGGATGCGATCCTGGCGACGCTCGTCGACGGGCTCGATCCCTACGTCGACCTGTGGCTGGCCGAGACGCAGAGCCTGACCGACGAGATCGGCGCGGTCCGGCGTGCGCTCGGTGCGAATCCGAAGCCGCTCTGGGTCTCGTTCACGCTGCGCGACGACGTCGACGCAGGCGCCACGCCGGTACTGCGATCGGGACAGACGCTCGACGAAGCGATCGACGCCGCCGTGTCCGCGCGCGCGACCGCGCTGCTGTTCAACTGCAGCCAGCCGGAGGTGATGGGTGCGGCGATCGAGACGGTGCAGCGCACGCTCGCGAACACCGGAACGTCGCTCGCGATCGGCGCCTATGCGAACGCGTTTCCGCCTCAGCGCGCCGATGCGCGCGCGAACGAGGAACTCGACGGCCTGCGCGGCGACGTCGATCCGCCCGGCTATGCAGGATGGGCGGAGCAGTGGCTTGGCCTGGGCGCGCGGATCGTCGGCGGGTGTTGCGGCATCGGCCCCGGCCACATCGCGGCATTGCGCGACGCGGTCGATGCGCGCGGCGCCGCGCACACCGGGTTCGGCCAATGAAGATCGACGGCCTGGACCAGAAGATCATCGACGCATTGTGTGCCGATGCGCGGATACCGCTCGCGGTATTGGCCGACCGGATCGGTCTGTCCAGGCAGGCGGTCCGCAACCGGATCGACCGGCTCGAAGCGCTGAACATCATCGCAGGCTATACGGTGCGGCTCGCATTGCCCGACGATGTCGTGCCGGTGCGCGCCGTGATGCTCGTGTATCGCCGGGACCGGATGCGCGGCGCGGACGTGCTCGCCGCGCTCGAGCGGATCGCCGAGGTGCGCGATTGCGCGGTCCTCAGCGGCGAAGTCGATTTGCTGGTGCAGATCGAGGCGGCCACGCACGAGCGCATCAGCGACATCTGGGCAACGATCAGCGCGCTGGACGGCGTGCAGAACATGACGACCAGTTTCGTGCTCGACTCCGTCGTCCACAAGCGCTGACTGAACCGGCGCAACGGGAAAAGGGCAGGCGGGGGAGGCTGCGCGTCGTCCGGTTCGGCGTCCGCGACGGCGTATCGAAGCCACGCGGCGCTGGAGCGGCTTGCTGCCGCTCCGCGCGCGTGGCCGTACTCAGGCTTTCAGTGCGCCGAAGATTTCATTGAGCATCGACTTCGCATCGCCGAACAACATGCGGTTGTTGTCCTTGTAGAACAGCGGATTGTCGACGCCCGCATAGCCGGACGCCATGCTGCGCTTCATCACGATCGACGTCTTCGCCTTCCACACTTCCAGCACCGGCATGCCGGCGATCGGGCTCGACGGGTCGTCCTGCGCGGCCGGGTTCACGATGTCGTTCGCGCCGATCACCATCGACACGTCGGCTTCGGGGAAGTCGCCGTTGATCTCGTCCATCTCCAGCACGATGTCGTACGGCACCTTCGCTTCGGCCAGCAGC
This sequence comes from Burkholderia sp. BCC1998, assembly GCF_905339875.1. NCBI lineage: Bacteria > Pseudomonadati > Pseudomonadota > Betaproteobacteria > Burkholderiales > Burkholderiaceae > Burkholderia > Burkholderia sp. BCC1998. Next base: position 7,731 of record NZ_CAJPHE010000022.1, on the reverse strand, counting down.
ACGTTCATGTGCCCCGGCATGCGGCCCGCGACCGGGTGGATCGCGAAACGCACGTCGACGCCCTTCTCGCGCAGCAGCTTCGTCAGCTCGAACACCGTGTGCTGGGCTTGCGCCACGGCCATCCCGTAGCCGGGCACGATGATCACGCGCTTCGCTTCGCGCAGCAGTTCGGCCGTCTCCGCCGCGCTCACCGCGACCGCTTCGCCGGCCGGCAGCGCGGCGCCGCCGCCGGCTGCCGCCGGTGCGCCCGCGCCGCTGCCGAAGCCGCCCGCGATCACGCTGATGAAGTTGCGGTTCATCGCGCGGCACATGATGTACGACAGGATCGCACCCGACGAGCCCACCAGCGCGCCGATCACGATCAGCAGGTCGTTGCCGAGCATGAAGCCGGTGGCGGCTGCCGCCCACCCCGAGTAGCTGTTGAGCATCGACACCACGACCGGCATGTCCGCGCCGCCGATCGCCATCACCATGTGCACGCCGAACAGCAGCGAGATCACGGTCATCACGACGAGCGGCAGCATGCCGTCCTGGATGCTTTCCGCATGCAGGAACGCGCGGCCGTAGTAGACCACGATCAGCAGCGCGGCCAGGTTCAGCCAGTGCCGTGCCGGCAGCAGCAGCGGCTTGCCGCCGATCTTGCCCGACAGCTTTCCGAACGCGATGATCGAGCCCGCGAAGGTGACGGCACCGATCAGGATGCCGACATAAATTTCCACTTCGTGGATCGCCTTCTCGGCGCCGGTGAACTGCAGCGACGTGTCGATGTAGCTCGCGAAGCCGACGAGGCAGGCCGCGAGACCGACCAGGCTGTGCATCAGCGCGACCAGTTCCGGCATCTGCGTCATCTGCACCTTCTTCGCCGCGTACAGGCCGACCGCGCCGCCGACGACGAGCGCGGCGATCACGTACGGAATGCCCGCGGCCGACACGCGCGGCCCGGCCACGGTGGCCAGCACGGCGATCAGCATGCCGATCATGCCGAGCAGGTTGCCGCGGCGCGCGGTTTCGGGGTTCGCGAGGCCGCCGAGGCTCAGGATGAACAGGATCGCGGCGCCGATATAGGAGACGGTAGTCAGGTTGGAAGTCATTATTGTCGTCCCCTTATTTGCGGAACATCGCCAGCATGCGGCGCGTGACCGCGAAGCCGCCGAACATGTTGACGGCCGTGAGCGTGAGCGCGCCGACCGCGAGACCGAGGATCAGCCCGGACGGACGATCGCCGGCGTTGGCCAGCTCACCGAGGGGCGGTGCGACCTGCACGAGCGCGCCGATCGCGATGATCGACGAGATCGCGTTGGTCACGCTCATCAGCGGCGTGTGCAGCGACGGCGTGACGTTCCAGATCACCATGTAGCCGACGAAGCACGCGAGCACGAACACCGTGAAGTGCGACAGGAAGCTCGCCGGCGCGAACTGGCCGACCAGCAGGAACGCCAGCGCGCCGATCGCGAACACGATCGCGAGCGCCTTGGCCGACATCGGCTCGCCGCTGTGGCCATGACCTTTCGACTTCGCCGGCGCCGCGACTGCCGCGGGTGCGGCCGCTGCAGGCTTGGGCGCGACGGCCGCCTGCTTGATCGGCGGCGGCGGCCACGTGACGTTGCCTTCCTTGATGACGGTGAGGCCGCGGATCGCGTCGTCGTCGAAGTCGACGTTGATCGTGCCGTCCTTGGCCTTGCACAGCTCCTCGATCACGCGCAGCAGGTTGGTCGCATAGAGCGTCGACGACTGCCGCGACAGGCGCGACGCGAGATCGGTATAGCCGACGATGGTCACGCCGTGGCGCACCACGGCTTCGCCGGGCACCGTGAGTTCGCAGTTGCCGCCCTGTTCGGCGGCCATGTCGACGATCACGCTGCCGGGCTTCATCGACTGCACCATCTCGGCGGTGATGAGCTTCGGCGCCGGCTTGCCGGGGATCAGCGCGGTCGTGATGATGATGTCGGCGTCCTTGGCCTGCTGCGCATACATCGCGCGCTGCGCCTGCTGGAAGCCCTCGCTCATCACCTTCGCGTAGCCGCCGCCGCCCGAGCCTTCCTCTTCGTAGTCGACCTTGACGAACTCGCCGCCCAGCGACTTGACCTGATCGGCCACTTCCGCACGCGTGTCGTTCGCGCGCACGATCGCACCGAGGCTCGCGGCCGTGCCGATCGCGGCCAGACCGGCCACCCCTGCGCCGGCGATGAACACCTTCGCCGGCGGGATCTTGCCGGCCGCCGTGACCTGGCCGTTCAGGAAGCGGCCGAACGCATGCGCGGCCTCGATCACCGCGCGATAGCCGCTGATGCCGGCCATCGACGTGAGCGCGTCCATCTTCTGCGCGCGCGACAGCGTGCGCGGCAGCGAGTCGATCGCCAGCACGGTGGCGCGCTTCGCGGCCAGCTGCTGCATCAGCTCGGGATTCTGCGCGGGCCACACGAAGCCGATCAGCGTGCCGCCTTCGCGCATCAGCGCGACTTCGTCCGCGCTCGGCGGGCGCACCTTGAACACGATGTCGCTGCCGGACCAGAGCTCGGCCGCCGTGGCGGCGATGCTCGCGCCGGCCGCGCGATACGTGTCGTCGTCAAAGTTCGCGCCGGCACCGGCGCCGCTTTGGACGGCCACCGAAAACCCCAGCTTGATCAGTTTCTCGACCACCTCGGGAACGGTCGCAACGCGCCGTTCGCCGGTGGCTGTCTCCAGAGGAACCCCAATCTGTAATGTCATAGTGTGAAAGATGGGTGATGGCCATCGCGAAGCGCTCGGGCCGGTGCGTCAAGGTAACAGAATCATGTGTGTGTTTAGTGGCTCGCGCGACGGTTCGCATTAAAAATGGAACGACCGTTCGCTGGGCGCGAATAGAGTATGCCCGATAACAACGGCGCCATCGAGGACACAAAATCGTCGAACGCGTCTTCTGCCGTGATGTTGCGTTTTATCCACGCGCGGGCGACGTCGCGTCGGCCGAATGGAGGTTGACGATGCGGTCGGAGCGCGACTTCCGCCGTGCGGCGCGGCTGCGTGAGCCGGCCGTCGCGCGGCGGGACTGCATGGGCTTCCCATAACCGGCTTCTTGCTCGGGTTCCCATGGCCGGCTCCCATTGATGATTCCGACCGGCCGGTAGGTCAATGGCCGGCCGCTTGTCGCAGGCGAATCCGTCGGCACCCCGCGTCGATCGTCGGATCAATTCAGCAGACACCATATCGCGAGGAACGGCGCGTTGCCGGACCGCATCGCATGCAGCGCGCCGGGCGGATTGTGGATGCCGCCGCCGATCCCGGGATCGAACCATGCGCCGTTTTGCTGCCGGAATTCGCCGGCGGTCATGAGCACGTACGCTTCCTCCGGTGCGTGACCATGATCCGGATATCTGACGCCGGGCATCATCAACGAGAAGCCGAGCTGAATGTCGTCGCGGCTTTCGGCGCCGCCGGGCCCGCAGATCATCCCGTTTACGTGCCCATCGATGTAGTTCGGGCTGCCGTCCTTGCCCGACGTGCGACGCGACCAGCCGATCTCGGGTTCGAGCGCCTTGATCAGCCGTGCGACGGTGGCGAACGTCGGGTCGACGCGTGCGACCGACTCGAGCGCCGGATCGAGCCATTCGCAGGCGGGGTAGCGCACCGCGAGCCGCGCGCCGTTATCCGACGGGGTCTGCAGCCGCGCGAATACTTGCGGCGCGAATGCACGCGCGGCGGGCGGAAGCTTGTCCGACTGAAACAGGTCGCCGGCGACCCGGATGAAATCCGCGATGTGCTTCGGGCGTTCACTCATCCTGGTCTTTGCTCCGGTGCTCGTTTGGCATGATGAGATGGAAGTCTACGGAGAAACGTGCCGACCCGGACAGCGAAAAAGGGCGGCCGATTTGGTGCTGGCCGCCATGCGCGTGCCGCGGTTGCCGTCCGGCCAGCGGCACGCGCCGCAATCGACGGCACATCACGCTGCCGCCTTCGGACTGCCGGGGCCGCAGCAGATTCATATTGAAATGGACCTGTGCGTATGCGAATTCGTACAGCTTGCGCTGTTCGTCCGACGGACGGCCGTCGCCGACGAGCCAGGTGCGGGAGATGTCCGAGCAGTAACCGTGCGGCCCGACCAAGTCGGTGTCGAACGCGAGCAGGTCGCCCGCCTGCAGCACCCGCGACGAACACCGATCCGGACACGTGCGAACAAGGCCCGTGAGCGTGCCGTGCGCGTCGTCTGCCGCCGGACTAGAGCTCCAGCACGAGGTCCGACGTCGGGCGGCTGCAGCAGAGCAGCCGGAAACCCTTCTGCACTTCCCGGTCGCGAATCCCGCCGTTGTGCCGCATGTCGACCGTGCCGTCGAGCACCTTCGTCTTGCACGTGCCGCAGATGCCCTGGCTGCAGGACGACGGAATCGCGACACCGGCCTTCCTCGCTGCCGACAGCACGGTGTCGGCGGCGTTCATCGTGAACGTCTTCGACGAGTGCGCCAACCTGACCGTGAACGTTTCCGACGACGATTCGGCAGCGGGGGCGGCCAGTGTCGGCGCGACGCCGGCGCCGATGTCGAAGCTTTCCTGGTGATAGCGTGCGGGATCGTGTCCGCCGCTGCGCAGGACGTCGCGCACGGCATTCATGTAGCCCGCCGGGCCGCAGGTGAACGCTTCGCGCTCGGCGTAGTCGGGCACCTGTTCGGCAAGCAACGGCAGGCTGAGCCGGCCGATCGGTCCCGGCCAGTGCGCTTCATCGCCGGCACCTTCACAGACGAAGTACGTGCGAAGGCGCGGCGACAGCGCCTCGAGCCGCTGCAGCTCCTTGCGGAACACGATATCGGCGGGCGTTCTCGCGCTGTGGACGAACACGATATCCAGGTCGAGCCCGAGATCGATGCTCGCACGCGTCATCGACATCAGCGGCGTCACGCCCGAGCCGGCGGACAGGTACAGCAATCTGGCGGCGGGTGCCGCCGTCGGCGTGAAGCTGCCCGACGGGCCGTAAGCCGGTAGCTGGCTGCCGGGCTTCATGTTGTCGTGCAGCCAGTTCGACATGATGCCGCCGGGCACGCGCTTGACCGTGATGGACACCAGATAGGGACGCGTCGGCGGCGACGAGATCGTGTAGCAGCGCTCGACCGGCTGGCCGTCGACGTTCGCCGACACCGTCATGAACTGGCCGGGTTCGAAGCGAACGGGCGAGCCGTCGCCTACACGAAACTCGAAGCTCCTGACGTCATGCGTCTCGTCGACGACGCGGCAGCACGTCAGCATCTGCTGTTCGCCGCTCGCCCAGGTTCTTCCGGTGCTGTCCCAGGTGCCGGGATCGGAGAGTCGGTCGTATGCTTCGGGTGCGGGATCGAACATGCTGTCGACGGAGTTCATGGCATCGCTTCCTTGGGGCGCGTCGCACGTTCGGCGTGCGCGCAGTCGTTCGCGAAAGCCGGGCCTCGATGACGGGCGTGTATCGCGCCTCGTTACGATGGTTCGCTCCGTACCCGGATTGCCTTCGCTGTGCGCCGAGTATTGGCGAGCCCTGAAACAGCGTCAATGCGCTTTATTTTCCGGGCGGCATTACGTCAGGTTATGCGTGACGTGTGTCCATACGAACAGCGGCCCGGCCGTCAACGACGAGGCCGTTGCCGATGAATCCCTTGCATGCGATGTTGACCGGATAGAGGGTTAACCCCTGATTCTCTGCCGGCACGCCGATCGCGCGTCGCGTGTGCTGCAAACGGCACCCGAACCCCCGCCCGGACGCCCGTTTCCGCCATCGCCCCGCGCATCGTGTGGCCGGTTTTGTCACCATGTGGGCCGGATATGACAATGGAAAACCGCCGGCACGGCATTACGATGGGCCACGACGTCGCCTGGCGCTGGCCGGTTTTGCCGCAGCCGCCCGGGCCGCGCGCCTCATTCACCGCCTGATTTGGAACATCGACCATGAGCTATAACGCCCCTGTCAAGGACATGCTGTTCGTGCTGAAGGAACTCGCGGGCATCGACGCCGTTGCGCAGTTGCCGGGTTTCGAGGACGCCGGCTACGACACGGCGCAGGCCGTGCTCGACGAATCCGCGAAATTCTGCGACGAGGTGCTGGCGCCGCTGAACGTCGAGGGCGACCGCAACCCGAGCAGCTGGAAGGATGGCGTCGTGACCGCGACGCCGGGCTTCGGCGCCGCATTCCGCCAGTTCGTCGAAGGCGGCTGGCAAGGTCTGCAGCATCCGGCCGAATACGACGGCCAGGGGCTGCCGAAGCTGATCGCGACGCCGTGCATCGAGATGCTGAACGCGGCGAACCTGTCGTTCGCGCTGTGCCCGCTGCTCACCGACGGCGCGATCGAGGCGCTGCTGACGGCCGGCACCGACGAACAGAAGCAGCGCTACGTGCCGAAGCTGATCTCGGGCGAATGGACCGGCACGATGAACCTGACCGAGCCGCAGGCCGGTTCGGACCTGGCGCTGGTGCGCTCGCGCGCCGAGCCGCAGGGCGACGGCACGTACAAGGTGTTCGGCACGAAGATCTTCATCACGTGGGGCGAACACGACATGGCGGACAACATCGTCCACCTGGTGCTCGCGCGCACGCCGAACGCGCCGGAAGGCGTGAAGGGCATTTCGCTGTTCATCGTGCCGAAGTTCCTGGTCAACGACGACGGCTCGCTCGGCGCGCGCAACGACGTGCACTGCGTGTCGATCGAGCACAAGCTCGGGATCAAGGCGAGCCCGACCGCGGTGCTGCAGTACGGCGACAACGGCGGCGCCATCGGCTATCTGGTCGGCGAGGAGAATCGCGGCCTCGAATACATGTTCATCATGATGAACGCCGCGCGCTTCGGTGTCGGGATGCAGGGGATCGGCGTGGCCGACCGTGCCTACCGGAAGGCCGCGGAATTCGCGAAGGAGCGCGTGCAGAGCCGCCCGGTCGACGGGTCGGCCAAGCAGTCGGTGACGATCATCCATCACCCGGACGTGCGCCGCATGCTCGGCACGATGCGCGCGCTGACCGAGGGCGCGCGGGCGCTCGCGTACGTCGCGGCCGCGCACAGCGACATTGCCCACCGCCATTCGGACGAGGCGACGCGCACGCGTCATCAGGCAATCTACGAATATCTGGTGCCGGTCGTGAAGGGCTGGAGCACGGAGATGGTGAACGACGTGGCGAGCCTCGGCGTGCAGGTGCACGGCGGGATGGGCTTCATCGAGGAAACCGGCGCCGCACAGTACTACCGCGACGCGCGGATCCTGGCGATCTACGAAGGCACGACCGCCATCCAGGCGAACGACCTGGTCGGCCGCAAGACGATGCGCGACGGCGGCGCGGTGGCGAAGGCGCTGATCGCGGAGATCGGCGACACCGTCGCGGCGCTCGGCAAGGTCGACGGCGCGGCGGCCGCGTCGATGAAGGCGCAGCTGGAGAAGGGTGCGCGCGCGCTGTCGACGGTGGTGGACTACGTGGTCGCGAACGTGAAGCAGGACCCGAACGCGGTGTTCGCGGGCAGCGTGCCGTACCTGAAGCTGGCGGGCGTCGTGCTGTGCGGATGGCAGATGGCGCGCGCGCTGCTGGCGGCGCACGCGAACCGCGCGAGCGACACGGCGTTCTTCGATGCGAAGATCGCGATCGCACAATGCTATGCGGAACACGTCCTCGTGCAGGCAGGCGGGCTCGAAGCGTCGATCGTCGGCGCGAAGGGCAACGAGAGCGTGCTCGCGTTGACGGAAGACCAGTTCTGACCGTAACGGTCGGGGCGCAGGAGGAGACAGGATTTTGACCACACAGGACTTGCTCGC
>NZ_CAJPHE010000021.1:0-148963 GCF_905339875.1 Burkholderia sp. BCC1998 | reverse complement strand
CCCTTCAGTCTGAGAGTTGGATGAAATGTCGCTTAAGACGCTTCTTCGAATGATTTCCGTTCATTCCTTCGTGCTGCCCTCACCGGGCAGATCCGGCCGAAGCGGGCCGTACCACCGCGGGTAGTACTGCCGCACGACCTCGCCGTCGAACCGCAATGCCCGGCAGCGGCCGAGCTGGAAAGGCGGCTCGACGTGCTCGCCGTCATGGTCCGGCCCTTCGCCGCCCTCTTCGCGCACGTTCCACACGTCACCGGCGAACGCCTGGATCGCTGCCGTCGGCAGCACGGCGCACAGTTCGGTCAGATGGGAACAGCCCGCGACGCCGGCGAGCAGCCGGTTCGCGTTGCGGCGGAAATTGCGGAAGAGGTTGAGCCCGATGAGGGCTCGATAGGCGGGAGGGGCGGATTGACAGTGACCGGGATAGGGAACCCACTCCGAAGACGCTTCGGCGTCGACGACATTGAGGTCACGATCGATGGTCACGCGCAGCCAGAGTTCGTGGATCGGCAGGCCCTGGGGCCGGATGCCCGACGCAAGCGCGACATCGCGCGGCTTGTGGTCGGTCAGGCAGGCTTCGATGTCCCACAAGCCGTCGTCGCGCTCGTAGGCTTCCGCTCGGATTGCGCGTCGATGTCGCAACTGACGGGGCACGGGCTCGGATAGCGGCATGCTGGAGGTTGAGGCCGAAGAGGAAAACCCGTGGATTTTAGCATATTGGGTATTTGAGGCATCCGGCCGCGACGGCGGGTATTCCCGCCTGTCCGGAAACGGTTGCATTGCAGCAAAATCGCGCGCAGCGCGCGCGACCGAAGCGGTCAGTCGTCGATCGGGAAATCGTCGCCGACCTTCAGCAACTTCACGATGGTCGCGCTCGAAAAGCCGCGCGCGGCAAGGAAGCGCGCCTGCTTCGCGCGCTCGGCGGGCGTTTGCGGCAGTGCACCGAATTTCTTGCGCCAGACGGCCTGCGCGCGCGTCCACTCGGTCTCGCGCAACTGCGCATTCACTTCCTCGACGAGGTTATCGCCGACCGCATGGCGCTTCAGTTCGCTGACGATGCGTGCGACGCCGACGCGCGATGCGCGGCGATGCACGAGGCTCTCGGCAAAGCGTGCATCGGACAGCCAGCCTTCCTGTTCCAGCGCATCGAGCACCGGCTCGACCGATTCGTCCTCGCCGACGTACGGCGCGAGCTTGCGCGCGAGTTCGGCGCGGCTGTATTCGCGCCGTGACAGATAGCCGAGTGCGCGGCCCTTCAGCGAACGCGGCGGTTTCGACGACTTGCGCCCGGTGGCGCCGGCCTCGTCGCCGGAAGCAGCGCTGCCTGAACCGCCGGCCACACGGCGTGTGCGACGCGGATGCTGGCTGCTGCGCGTATACACATCTTCCTTGACCGACGCCGCCGCATCGGCTGCGCGCTCGCCCGGGAAGCCGACACCGGACACGCGACGGCGCGACCGGTCGTGCGCGTCGAACGATTCGTCGTCGTCGAACGGATCGACCGGTGCGGTGATCTCAAACGAAACGAGGGCATCGTCGGATGCCCTCGTCGCGGTGCGGTGCGCGGACTGACTGCCCGCGCCCCGCCGGTCGGCACCCGAGGATGCGGCTCGCCGGCCGGAGCGGCCCGCCGTGTCGGGCGCGTCGCTCGGGTCCGGTTCGCCAGCGTGACCTCGGCGCCCGACCATCACTCTTCTTCGTCCATCGCCTCGGCTTCGTCGACTACGCCATCGGGCATCGCGGCAACGCCGAGCGACTCGCGAATGCGGTTTTCGATCTCGCGGGCGATTTCCGGGTTCTCGCGCAGGAATTCACGCGCGTTGTCCTTGCCCTGGCCGATCTTCTCGCCGTTGTAGCTGTACCAGGCGCCGGCCTTGTCGACGATCTTCGCCTGCACGCCGAGATCGATGATCTCGCCCTGGCGCGAAATGCCTTCGCCGTACAGGATGTCGAAGATCGCTTCGCGGAACGGCGGCGACACCTTGTTCTTGACGACCTTCACGCGGGTTTCGTTGCCGATCACCTCGTCGTTCTTCTTGATCGAGCCGATCCGGCGGATATCCAGACGCACCGACGAGTAGAACTTCAGCGCGTTGCCGCCCGTCGTGGTTTCCGGGTTGCCGAACATCACGCCGATCTTCATCCGGATCTGGTTGATGAAGATCACGAGGCAGTTCGTGCGCTTGATCGTGCCGGTCAGCTTGCGCAGCGCCTGCGACATCAGGCGAGCCTGCAGGCCAGGCAGCGAATCGCCCATCTCGCCTTCGATTTCGGCCTTCGGCACGAGCGCCGCGACCGAGTCGATGACGATCATGTCGATCGAGCCCGAGCGCACCAGCGCGTCGGTGATTTCGAGCGCCTGCTCGCCGGTGTCCGGCTGCGAGATCAGCAGCTCCGGCACGTTCACGCCGAGCTTCGCTGCATATTGGACGTCGAGCGCGTGCTCGGCGTCGATGAACGCTGCGGTGCCGCCCAGCTTCTGCAGCTCGGCGATGACCTGCAGCGTGAGCGTGGTTTTACCCGACGATTCCGGACCGTAGATCTCGACCACCCGGCCGCGCGGCAGACCGCCGACGCCGAGCGCGATATCGAGACCCAGCGAGCCCGTGGAGACGACCTGGATGTCTTCGGCCGCTTCGCCGTCGCCCATCCGCATGATCGACCCTTTGCCGAACTGCTTCTCGATCTGCGCGAGTGCGGCCGCCAGCGCCTTGCTCTTCTCGGCGGTCATCCCGGAGCCCTTCTTGCTATCTTCCATGAATCGTCCTTTGCTATGATGAGCAGCGTCTGTCAGAGGCGCGCCCGCTTTCAAGCGCTGCCCACGAATGCAGACACTGTATAAAAAAACAGTGTTTTATGCAAGCCCGCAATGCAGGCTGCGTTGTACACGGATAACTTCGGAGACAGCCGCGCCGGCGCGCACGCCCCGCCGGCCATCGGTCAGCAACATGCGAATTCTCATCGCCGAAGACGACAGCATACTCGCGGACGGCCTCACCCGGTCACTCCGCCAATCGGGCTATGCGGTCGACCACGTGAAGAACGGTATCGAGGCCGATACCGCGCTGTCGATGCAGTCCTTCGACCTGCTGATCCTCGATCTCGGGCTGCCCAGGATGTCCGGGCTCGACGTGCTGAAGCGCCTGCGCGCGCGCAATTCCAACCTCCCCGTGCTGATCCTGACCGCCGCCGACAGCGTCGACGAGCGCGTGAAAGGGCTCGACCTCGGCGCGGACGACTACATGGCCAAGCCGTTCGCGCTCAACGAGCTCGAGGCGCGCGTGCGCGCGCTGACCCGGCGCGGCGCGGGCGGCGGCCCGACCGTCGTGCGCCACGGCTCGCTCGCGTTCGACCAGGTCGGCCGCATCGCGTATGCGAACGAACGCGTGCTCGATCTGTCCGCGCGCGAGCTCGGGCTGCTCGAAGTGCTGCTGCAGCGCATCGGCCGGCTCGTGTCGAAGGAGCAGCTCGTCGACCATCTGTGCGAATGGGGCGAGGAAGTCAGCAACAACGCGATCGAAGTGTACGTGCACCGGCTGCGCAAGAAGATCGAGCCGAGCGGCGTGCGGATTTCCACCGTGCGCGGCCTCGGCTACTGCCTCGAGAAAGTCGCGCCCGCGGCGCCGGCCGACGCGGCCGCGCCCCAGCCCGCGGCGGCCGGCACGCCGCTGCGCTGAACCCGGCCGTCGCCGCGATGGCCACGCCGGCCCATTCCCGCCATCCGACCGGCGAGCCATCGTCCGCCGCAGACGCCGTGCGCGACGCGCGCTACGAGAACCCGTTCGCGCCGCCCGACGAAACCGATACGCCCGAGGCCGCGCGCCCGCGCTCGCTGTTCGGCGAAATCCTCGACTGGATGCTCGCGCCGCTCCTGCTGCTGTGGCCGATGAGCATCGCCGTCACCTATCTCGTCGCGAAAACGATCGCGAACGGCCCGTTCGACCGCGCGCTCGAGACCAACGCGTACGTGCTCGCGCGGCAGATCCATCCGGTCAACGGCGTCGCCGAGCTGACGCTGCCGCAGCAGACGCGCGACTTCCTGCGCGCGGACAACGTCGACAGCGTTTACTTCCAGGTGCTCGGCACGCGCGGCGAGCTGGTCGCGGGCGAGGCCGACATGCCACTGCCGCGCGACGAGGACCGCCCGCCGCCGGGCGTCGTCGTGTTCCGCGACGACCTGCTGCGCGGCAACGACGTGCGCGTCGCGTATACGACCGTCGCGCTGCCGGAGTCGAGCAGCACGCAGCCCGTGCTCGTGCAGGTCGGCGAGACGCTCGACAAGCGCAACGCGCTCGCGAACGACATCATCAAGGGCGTGATCCTGCCGCAATTCGTGATCCTGCCGCTCGCGATCCTGCTCGTGTGGTTCGGGCTGTCGCGCGGGCTCGCGCCGCTCAACGCGCTGCAGGCGCACATCCGCGCGCGGCGGCCCGACGACCTGTCGCCCGTCGAGGCGCAGCGCGCGCCGCCCGAGATCGAGCCGCTCGTCACGTCGTTCAACGACCTGCTCGCGCGCCTCGAACAGAACATGGCGCTGCAGAAGCGCTTCATCGCCGACGCCGCGCACCAGATGAAGACGCCGCTCGCGGGGCTGCGCACGCAGGCCGAGTTCGCGTTGCGCCATCCCGTGCCGCCCGACGTCCAGCGTTCGCTCGAGCAGATCGCGACGAGCTCCGAGCAGGCCGCCCGGCTCGTCACGCAACTGCTCGCGCTCGCGCGCGCCGAGAACCGCGCGAGCGGGCTGACCTTCGAGCCGGTCGAGATCGGGGCGCTCGCGCGCCGCACGGTGCGCGACTGGGTGCAGGCCGCGCTCGCGAAGCGCATGGACCTCGGCTACGAAGGCCCGGAGGACGATACGCCGCTCGACGTCGACGGCAATCCCGTGATGCTGCGCGAGATGCTCGGCAACCTGGTCGACAACGCGATCCGCTACACGCCCGAAGGCGGCCGCATCACCGTGCGCGTGCGGGCCGAGCCCGCGGCGCGGCGCGTGCATCTCGAAGTGGAGGATACGGGCCCCGGCATCCCGGCCGGCGAACGCGAGCGCGTGGTCGAGCGCTTCTACCGGATCCTCGGCCGCGAAGGCGACGGCAGCGGCCTCGGGCTCGCGATCGTGCGCGAGATCGCCGCGCAGCACGGCGGCACGCTGACGCTCGACGATCACGTCTATCAGAGCGCACCGCGCCTCGCTGGCACGCTCGTGCGCGTCAGCCTGCCGTTGTCGGATACCGCCCCGGATCGATCCTGATACGGGCGGATCCGAACCGCATACCGCCGCATACGCGCCGCGATCGCATCGAAACCGGCGTTTTACCGCCCTGCCGCGACACGATCGGGGCACGAAACGGCCGATTCGGCGCGGGTTAACGTGCAGTCGTTTTGCGCCCGCGAGTCAGTGCGCCGTAAGTTTCCGTGCCAATAATCGTCGACAGGCCCGCCCACCCAAGGCGGCCACACATCTATATCAAGGGACTTGGAGACGATTCATGGCAACGTTAGGCGGGCAAATTTCGCACTCGCCGATGACGGGCGAAGAGAAGAAGGTGATCTTCGCGTCGTCGCTCGGCACCGTGTTCGAGTGGTACGACTTTTACCTGGCCGGCTCACTCGCGGCCTACATCAGCAAGAGCTTCTTCTCCGGAGTCAATCCGACCGCGGCATTCATCTTCACGCTGCTCGGCTTCGCGGCCGGGTTCGCCGTGCGTCCGTTCGGCGCGATCGTGTTCGGCCGGCTCGGCGACCTCGTCGGCCGCAAGCACACGTTCCTCGTGACGATCGTGATCATGGGCATCTCGACCTTCGTGGTCGGCTTCCTGCCCGGCTACGCATCGATCGGCATCGCGGCGCCCGTGATCTTCATCGCGATGCGGCTGCTGCAGGGCCTCGCGCTCGGCGGCGAGTACGGCGGCGCGGCGACCTACGTCGCCGAGCATGCGCCGGCGAACCGCCGCGGCTTCTACACCGCGTGGATCCAGACGACCGCGACGCTCGGCCTGTTCCTGTCGCTGCTCGTGATCCTCGGCGTGCGCACCTTCATCGGCGAGGAAGCGTTCGGCAGCTGGGGCTGGCGCGTGCCGTTCGTCGCATCGATCGCGCTGCTCGCGGTGTCGGTGTGGATCCGGCTGCAGCTGAACGAATCGCCGGTGTTCCTGCGCATCAAGGCGGAAGGCAAGACGTCGAAGGCGCCGCTGACCGAAGCGTTCGGCCAGTGGAAGAACCTGAAGCTCGTGATCCTCGCGCTCGTCGGCCTGACCGCCGGCCAGGCCGTCGTGTGGTACACGGGCCAGTTCTACGCGCTGTTCTTCCTCACGCAGACGCTGAAGGTCGACGGCGCCAGCGCGAACATCCTGATCGCGATCGCCCTCCTGATCGGCACGCCGTTCTTCCTGTTCTTCGGCTCGCTGTCGGACAAGATCGGCCGCAAGCCGATCATCCTCGCGGGCTGCCTGATCGCGGCGCTCACCTACTTCCCGCTGTTCAAGGCGCTCACGCACTACGCGAACCCGCAGCTCGAACTCGCGACGCAGAAGGCGCCGATCACGGTCCTCGCCGATCCGGCCACCTGCTCGTTCCAGTTCAACCCGGTGGGCACGTCGAAGTTCACGAACTCGTGCGACATCGCGAAGAGCGCGCTCGCGAAGGCCGGCCTGAACTACGAGAACGTCGCGGCACCGGCTGGCACGACCGCGCAGATCAAGGTCGGCGATACGGTGATCCCCGCGTATGACGGCAAGGCGGCCGACGCGAAGGCGCAAGGCGCGGCGTTCGACAAGACGCTCGCGTCGACGCTGAAGGCAGCCGGCTACCCGGCCAAGGCCGACCCGGCGCAGCTCAACTGGCCGATGACGATCGTGATCCTGACGATCCTCGTGATCTACGTGACGATGGTCTACGGCCCGATCGCGGCGATGCTGGTCGAGATGTTCCCGACGCGGATCCGCTACACGTCGATGTCGCTGCCGTATCACATCGGCAACGGCTGGTTCGGCGGCTTCCTGCCGGCGACCGCATTCGCGATCGTCGCGGCGAAGGGCAACATCTACTCGGGGCTCTGGTATCCGATCGTGATCGCGCTGGCCACGTTCGTGATCGGTGTGCTGTTCGTCAAGGAGACGAAGGACTCCAATATCTACGCGCAGGATTGAGGTCGGGTAGCGGGCGGCCACCCCGCCCGCTACACTGCCGGAACGGGCCGCCGACAACTTTTTTCAGGGAAGATGAAAAAAGGTGTTGACAGCCCGGCGGCACATCAGCATAATTCAAGTCTTCGGCGAATTAGCTCAGTCGGTTAGAGCGACGGAATCATAATCCGCAGGTCCGGGGTTCGAGTCCCTGATTCGCCACCAAATGCGAAAAGCCGCTGTTCCGCAAGGATCAGCGGCTTTTTTCATTGCTCCGCGATCCGCGCGCGGCATCCATCGCCCTCCAGCCGACCACGCGGCGCCACGCACGCGACATCCAGCATCCGGTTCGCCCGAGTCGCGCATAGGCACGAGCGACCTCCGTCCTCCTCCTGCCAACCGAAATCCAGCGCCATTCATCACGCCGGGCCCATCCGTTCGGCCTCGCGAATCATCGTCGTCGACTACGTGCGTTACAGTGCGGTTCGAACGCCGAGCACCGACGGGCTCGCGGCCATCCCGATTTGATTCGAACCGAGGCAATCGGATCCGGTCGGCAATACAGATAACAACAATCCCATGACTGAACACAACGAATCGAAGCACGACCAGTCCGTTCGACGTACGCGAAAACCGTGGCTGGTGGCGGGCGTCGCGATCACGGTCGCTGCATTTTTCGGCGCGCGCTTCATGACGACGCGAGACGATCTGGACAAGCGCACGATCGACGACATCCTGAAAGTCGCGCTCGCGGACAAGAACACCGCGCCAACGGACGCCTGCGTCGGCCTGGCCGGCGCCGAACTACCCGCGGACGTGAACGCGAAGGAATTGCTGAGAGTCGACGGTGTGGTGAGAAAGGACGTGCAGGCGTTGATCAACCGTGGCCTGATTACCGTGAAATTCAACGCGGGCCGGGGCAAGCCGACGATCAGAAATCCGGACTACGAGCCGCATGACACGAATGTCCCGCTGAGCCATATCGAGCTCACGCCGGCCGGCAAGGCGTTCTATCGGTACAGGGAATTCGAGAGCAAGGACGCGTCCGCTCCCGGCGGGAGTGTCCTGTACATGATCAATTTGTTCTGCGCGCACGTGACCTACGGCGGCGTCGAGAAATTCATCGAGCCGATGAAGAATCCGTTCGACGACAATCCGCACCTGGTTTCGTGGGTCAACTTCCTGTGGAAACCGGATCAGCATGCCACGCCGTGGCTGGCAGACCCGGACCTCATGGACTCCCTGTCGTTCTACCCCGAAAAGGATGGCTGGGCGCACAAGGGGATTCTCATCGAACGGGACGACAACGGACACTGGGCGCTCGGCGACAATCCGTACGCGATCCGCTGGTAGACGCGCGATTGCGCGGCACGGCTCACCAGCCTGACGACCGATGAAGACGAGACGAGGCATTCACGACCTCACTCATCTTCATCGTCAACGCCCGGCAGCGTACCGCCGCCCTAAGCGACCACCGCCCCGCGCTGGGCGTCGGGCACCGCCGCCCGCACTTTCCCCCGCCAGTTCTCCCCGCCCTCCAGCGCCGGCGTCGACTCGAACAGCTCCGCGATCCAGTCCGCGAACACGCGAACCTTCTGCGACAGATGCCGGTTGTGCGGATACACGATCGAGATCGGCTTGGGCTTCGGATTGCAATCGGGCAGCACCTCGACCAGCGTGCCGTCGCGCAGGTTCGGCAGCACCATGAACAGCGTCGGCTGGATCATCCCGAACCCTTCGAGCCCGCACGTCACGTACGCATCCGAATCGTTCACGGTGACACTGCCGTTCATCCGCACCTCGACCGGCTTGCCCTCGATCATGAACACCCACGGAATCGCCCGCGCGCCGTGGCTCGCGCGGAAATTCACCGCATGATGGTCGGCCAGGTCGGCGATCTCCTGCGGCTCGCCGTGACGCGCGAGATAGTCGGGCGACGCGCAGGTCACGCGCTTGAGCATGCCGATCCGGCGCGCGACCATCGACGAATCTTCGAGCGGCCCGACCCGGATCATGCAGTCGATGCCCTCCTCGACCGGATCCACGTAGCGGTCCGCCAGGCCGAGGTCGAGCGTGATGTCCGGATAGCGCTGCCGGAAGATCGACAGCGCCGGCAGCACGACGCGCCGCCCGAGCGAACTCGGCATGTGGACGCGCAGCACGCCGCTCGGCTTGCGGTTGCCGGTCTGGAAACTCGCGTCGGCTTCCGCGATCTCCGAGATGATCTTCACGCAGTGCTCGTAATACGCGGCGCCCTCCGGCGTCAGCGACAGCCGGCGCGTCGTCCGGTGCATCAGGCGCACGCCGAGCAGCGCCTCGAGATTCTGGATGATGGTCGTGACCGACGCGCGCGGCATCGCGAGCGTGTCGGCCGCGCGCGTGAAGCTGTTCGCGTCGACCACGCGGGTGAAAACTTCCATTGCCTGGATGCGGTCCATGCTGCGCCCCCTTCGAATCGCCAACGGAACAGAATAGAGCGCACAACGCGCGCGGCACAAGCCCCCGCCCATTGTTCTCCTCGCCCGAATAGTCGCAGCGTTTCGGACTCGAAAGTGATCGCGATTCGCGCAGTTCCGAACGTAGACGGCTCCGTCCCCCGTTGCCACGCGCGGCATGCTCGCCGCGCACCGGCACGTTACCGCACGAACCGCTCGCGATAGCCCTGCGGCGACACGCCGAGCACGCGCACGAAACTGCGCCGCAGCGTCTCTTCCGAACCGAAGCCGCACCGCGTGGCGATCCGTTTGACGGGCCACGCGGTTTCGCCGAGCAAGCGCTGCGCAGCCTCGACGCGAATCTGTTCGACCGCGCGCGCGGGCGTGCGGCCGGTCCCCGCGCGGTAGTGCCGCACGAAGCTGCGTTCGCTCATGCTGACGCGCTCGGCGAGCGCCGGCACCGACAGGTCGGCCGTCAGGTGCTCGGCGATCCACGCATGCAGTTCGCCGAAACGGTCGTCGGTGCGCTGCATCGACAGCATCGCGCTGAACTGCGCCTGCCCGCCCGGCCGCTTCAGGAACACGACGAGTTCGCGCGCGACATCGAGCGCGATCGCCCGCCCGAGATCCTCCTCGACCAGCGCGAGCGCGAGATCGATGCCGGCCGTCACGCCGGCCGACGTCCACAGCGCGCCTTCGCGGATGAAGATCGGATCGGGCTCGACGCGCACGTTCGGATAGCGCGCGGCGAATTCGTCGCAGCGCGCCCAGTGCGTGACCGCGCGCCGCCCGTCGAGCAGGCCGGCCTCGGCGAGCAGGAACGCACCGGTGCAGACCGACGCGACACGTCGCGCGCGCTGCGCCTGCTGCCGGACCCAGCGCACCGTGCGCACATCGCGCGACGCGGCCTGCACGCCCTTGCCGCCGGCCACGATCACCGTGTCGGGCCGCCCGGCCGAGCGCAGCGAATCGGCCATCACGACGAGCCCCGACGACGTCTCGACCGGCCCCGCCTCGGCGGCCACGACGCGCGGCGCATACGGCGCGGGCCGGCCGCGCTCCTGCGCGAGTTCGTTGACGGAGGCGAACACCTGCAGCGGCCCGGTCACGTCGAGCAACTGCGCACGGGGGAACGCGAGAATCACGATCGAGCGCGGAGCGGCTGGCATGGCGATTGGCTGAAAACGTGGGCGATCTGGCAATTTCGCCAAACACTACGCGCCTAGAATCGATCTGTCCATCGTGCGCCGGCCGCGGCGCCTCCCCTTCCCTTCGGAGTGTTCGCATGACCCTGCATATCGGCTTTCTCGTGTTTCCGGGCGTCCAGCAACTCGATCTCACCGGCCCGCACGACGTGCTCGCATCGCTGCCCGACGCGGCGGTTCATCTGGTCTGGAAATCGCGCGACACCGTCGCGTCGAGCAGCGGCCTCGCGCTCGCGCCGACCTGCACGTTCGACGACTGCCCGCCGCTCGACGTCATCTGCGTGCCCGGCGGAATCGGGATCAACGAACTGCTGCTCGATGCCGAAACGATCGCGTTCGTGCAGCAGCGCGCGGCGGCCGCGCGCTACGTGACGTCGGTCTGCACGGGCGCGCTGCTGCTCGGCGTGGCCGGCCTGCTGCGCGGCCGCCGCGCGACGACGCACTGGGCGTTTCATGCGCTGCTCGCGCCGCTCGGTGCGGTGCCCGTGCGCGAACGCGTGGTGCGCGACGGCAACCTGATCACCGGCGGCGGCGTGACGGCCGGCATCGACTTCGCGTTGACGATCGCCGCCGAACTGGTCGGCGACGAAGAGGCGCAGGCGATCCAGCTCGCGCTCGAATATGCGCCCGCGCCGCCGTTCGATGCCGGCTCGCCGGATACCGCGCCGGCATCGGTCCTGAAGCGCGTGACCGAGCGTTCGGCTGCGGGGCTGGAGAAGCGGAAGCAGACGATCGACGCAGCCTTGCGCGCGATGTCGCGCTGATCCCCGGTACACGGAAACCGGCGCGCGGCCGTGCAGCCTGCCCGCGCTCCGCAGCCTTCACATTCACGGACCGGACCTACCGATGAACATCATCCGCAGCACCGCGTTCACCGCACAGCGCGCATGGGGCGCGCTGGACATCGCGAACCTGAACGGCATCACGGTCCGCCTGCACTGGACCGATCAGCCGTACCGGTGGCACGTGAACGACGGCGAGGAAGTCTTTGCGGTGCTCGACGGCCGCGTCGAGATGCGTTACCGCGAAGCAGGCATCGAGCACGCGACGGTGCTCGAAACGGGAGACGTCTTCCATGCGACGGTCGGCACCGAACATGTCGCGCATCCGCTCGGAGAAGCGCGCATTCTGGTGATCGAGACCGCAGGCAGCGTCTGACGACGGGCGGCGCGCCGCGCGCGTCGCACGGAGTCGACGGGCATCAGCCCGAGATGGTGCCCGTCCCCTGCGACGGGATCAGCTTCGGCTGCGGCGCGCACAGGCACTGGCACAGGTCGTGTTCGAGCGCGACGACCTTGCCCATCACGGTCATCGTCCGCTCGCCGCCATCGGAGACGATCACCCCCTGGGTCTTGCACGCGGCGCAGAACACAGGCGCGCCGAGATAGGCAAGCTCGCGGCCGTCGAACGACGAATTGGCGATCCCGTCGAGCACGACGCCGCCGTGATCGGTCGTGTCGCCCTTCAGAATGAATTTGCGGCTCATGGTTCGGCTCTCCCTCGGAAACGCCGCGCAGCACGGCGTCGGGCCGCGTGCGGGCAGTCGGTATCCGCCCGTCGGTCGCGGGCGTTTCGCGAGGATATCACCGCGCAGCCGCTCGCCGTCGCCCTGATCAGAACTTGTGGCGCATGCCGATCCGCGCCTGGAACTGCCGGTCGTTCGCGGAGGCGCCGGGGCCGTTGATCGCCGCGACCGCCGCATGCCCGGTCGAGTCGGTGCCCGACGCACGCTGGAACACGGCGCTCACGTAGACGTCGGTGCGCTTCGACAGGAAATAGTCGAGCCCCGCGGCAACCTGGTGATACGTCGCGCCGTCGCGGCCGTCCACGCCGCCGCCGCGCGTGTAGTCGTACGCCACGCCGCCGAACAGGTAAGGCGTGAACTGATAGCGCACGCTCGCCTCGGCGTTGTTGAACACCGCGTTGCCGGACACGCCACCCGGATTCGGCCCGGACGACAGATCGCCGAGCTGGCGAAACGACGTGTTCGTGTACATCGCGCCGAGCGTCACCGCGCCGATCGCATAGGTGCCGCCGAGCGCCACGACCTGCAACGTGCGCGCCGACGCATAGCCCGAATACACCGGCGACAGCATGTTGTTGCCCGGCACGCCGCCCACGGTCGGCGCGGGGCTGCCGGTCGTGCCGAAGAACGACACGTTCGGGTTGCGCGCATTCAGGTAGCCGGCCGCCACCGCGAGCGGCCCGCGCGTGTAGCCGGCCGTGGCCGACCACACCTGGTTGCGCGTCGTCGCGCCCGCCACGCCGCCGACCCCGTACATCGCGGCGACGCGCAACCCGCCGTAGTCGTTGCTGGTGAACTTGATCGCGTTGTTGGTCGAGTTCGCGTTGTTCACGTTGTCGAGGTCGCCGGGGTGCGCGACCATGTAGCCGCCGAACAGCGCAGCGGCCTCGAGCGGGCCGAGGAAGTCGACGTTGGTGTCGTACTGCCGCCCGAGCGTGACGGTGCCGAGCGGTCCCGACAGCCCGACGAACGCCTTCTTGCCGAAGATCAGCCCGCCCTGCCCGAGCTTGCCGGTGCTCGGATCGAACCCGTTCTCGAGCGTGAAGACCGCCTTCAGCCCGCCGCCGAGATCCTCGCTGCCACGCAGCCCCCAGCGGCTCGCCTGCTGCACGCCGCCGAGCATCCGCAGCGCGGGCTTGCCGCTTGCCACGCCGTTCGCGCCGGTCACCGCGACGTTGCTCGAGTAAGTCAGCCCTTCATCGATAATGCCGTACAGCGTGACGCTGCTCTGTGCGTGCGCCGCACCCGCGATCAGCGCGACGCCCGCGCCTGCCAACAGCCGTTGTTTCATCGAGAGATCTCCATTGCGCGGGTCGAATGGCCAAACGCAGGCGTGCGCGCCCCCCGCAGGCGCGCGGCCTGCCGGCACGGACCGGAACGGTCCGCTATCAGCCGGGAAAAGTGGTCAGCGCAGCGCGTCGGCGACGACGGGCGGCAGCGTCCGGCGACGGCCGGCCGCGACTTCGTACGCATGGCCGAACTGGAGCACGCCCCAGTCGTCGCGGTAGCGGCCGACGATCTGCATGCCGATCGGCAAGCCGGTCGCGGAGAAACCGCACGGCACGGACAGGATCGGCGCCTCGGTCAACGACAGCAGCCAGCACACGCGCATCCAGTCGATGTAGGTCGTGTTCGCGATGCCGAGCACGTCGGCGGGCACGCGCAGCGCGGCGTCGAACGGCATCACCTGCGTCGTCGGCAGCACGTAGAACGCATAGCGCTGCATGAACGCACGCATCCGGTCGAACAGCCATGTCTTGCGCACGAACATGCGGCCGAGATCCGCGGCCGAGAGCGACCGATGCAGCCGGTATTCGTCGAGGAGTTCGGGCTTCAGCGCGGCACGCTGCCGTTCGTCGAAGCCGTCGACCAGCGTGCCGATCATCCAGGCACGCTCGATGCGGAATACTTCTTCGGCCTCCGAAAGATCGGGATCGTCGAATTCGACTTCGCAGCCGAGCGACGCGAACACGCGCGCCTGCGCATCGACGGCGCGCTGGATCTCCGGATCGACCGGCACGCCGGGCAAGCCGCGCGACATCGCGATGCGCGTGCCGCGGAAATCGCGTTCGAGCGGCTGCGCGAAGCGCGCGCCCGGCTCCGCGATTTCAGTCGCGGTTTCGCCGCTCGGCCCGGCGATCGCGGACAGCAGCAGCGCGGTGTCGGCGACGTCGCGCGCCATCGGCCCGTCGACGCCGAGCGTCGCCCAGCCGTTCAGGTCCGGCGCGCGCGGCACGCGGCCCGGCGACGGCCGCAGCCCGACCACGCTGTTCCACGCGGCCGGGTTGCGCAGCGAGCCGCCCATGTCGCTGCCGCATGCGAGCGGATTCATCCCGCAGGCGAGCGCCGCGGCAGCGCCGCCGCTGCTGCCGCCCGCGGAACGCGTCAGGTCCCACGGGTTGCGGGTCGCGCCGAACACCTCGTTGAACGTATGCGAGCCGGCGCCGAATTCCGGCGTGTTCGACTTGCCGATCATCAGCGCGCCGGCACTCGCGCAGCGGCGCACGATCAGCGCGTCGTGCTGCGGCACGTGATCGGCGAACAGCGGCGAGCCGAAGGTCGTGCGCACGCCGCGCGTCGCGGTCAGGTCCTTCTGCGACACCGGCAGCCCGTGCAGCGGCCCCACCCATTCGCCGCGCGCCCAGCGTGCGTCGATCTCGCGTGCGCGGGCACGCAGCGCATCGGGATCGACGACGGTGACGAGCGCGTTCACGCGCGGGTTGACCGTCGCGATGCGCGCGAGATGCGCATCGAGCAGGTCGCACGCGCTGATCTGCCGCGCCTTCAGCAGATCGAGCATGGTGCGTGCGGGCAGGTCGCACAGGTCGCCGGCGGCGACGTCGGCCGGCGACGACGAAAACGAAACGGTGGTGGTCATGGGGCGAATGGAAGAAAAGGAAGATCGGTCAGTTATCCTGAGCGCTTCGATCGGACGCAAACGCGAGCGCGACGAGCGACAGCACGCCGCAGACGATCACGTACCACGCGGGCGCGGCCGGATTGCCGGTTGCCCCGATCAGCCAGGTGACGATGAACTGCGCGAAGCCGCCGAAGATCGACACGCCGCCCGCATACGCGATCGACAGCGCGGTCGCGCGCGTGCTCTTCGGAAACAGCTCCGCGAGGATCACGCCGTTCGCGCCGGCATTGATCGAGTGCAGCGCGGCGAGCAGCATCACGACCGCGTACATCGTCGCGATCGACGGCACCGCGCGGATCAGCCAGAAGCCCGGCAGGATCAGCACGGTCAGCGCCACGCGCGTCCACAGCGCGACGCGCTTGCTGCCGGTGCGGTCCGACAGCCGTCCGCCGATCGGCGCGGCGACGAACATCACCGCACCGGACAGGATGCCGCACCACAGCGCGGTATCCATCGGCAGGTGCAGCACGCGGATCGCGTACGTCGACATGTAATAGAGGACGATGAAGTGCGCCGCGGTGCCGCCGACCACGAGGCCGAGCGCGGTCAGCACGGCGCCGCCGTCGCGCCGCAGCACGGTGCCGAGTACCGCGGACGGGCGCCGCGCGGCCGCGGCCGGCGCGTGCTGCTCGATCGCATTGAAGCGCGCGCGCAGATACAGGCCGACCGGCGCGATCAGCACGCCGGCGAGGAACGGCACGCGCCAGCCCCACGATTCGAGCGCGGCTGGGGCGAGGAAATGCGACAGCAGGAAGCCGACCAACGAGCCGGCCAGCGCCGCGGCGCCCTGGCTCGCGAACTGCCAGCTCGTGTAGTAGCCGCGCTCGCCGGGCGGCGCGCGTTCGGCGAGCAGCGACGTCGACACGCCGACCTCGCCCCCGGCCGAAAAGCCCTGCAGCAGCCTGGCGAGCACGACCAGCACGGGCGCCGCGATGCCGATCTGCGCATAGGTCGGCAGAATGCCGATCATCCCGGTGCCGAGCGCCATCGTGACGAGCGTGAGGTTCATTGCCGGCACGCGGCCGAAGCGGTCGGCCACGAGCCCGATCACGACGCCGCCGACCGGCCGCGCGATGAAGCCGACGCCGAACGTCGCGACCGACATCAGCAATTGCTGCTGCGCGGACGCGGCCGGAAAGAACAGTTTGCCGAGCAGCACCGCGAAAAAGCTGAACACGGTGAGATCGAAGAATTCGAGGCCGTTGCCGATCGTGATCGCGACGATCAGCTGGCGATTGGACGGGGATGCGGCAACGTCGCCGACATGCCCGCCGAACATGCTGTCCGCTCGGGGCGCCTTCATGAAGATGAGTCTCCGTACTGGTTATGCGGGTCTGGTGCGCGGCCCGTTCGACGGCCTGCGCATGCAGTCTAGGCATTCAAAATACGCAGCCCGGAGCGACATTTTCCGATCGTGATAACGCCCGGTTATCGCGTGCTTTTCGCGCGCCGCCGCGGTGTAGGATGCGAAGGTCGCCACTGCCGCCGCGCCCTGCCACGCCGTGAAACACCACCAGCTCCGGGCGCTTGCCGCCATTGCCGAACACGGCAGCCTGCGCGCCGCCGCGCGCGCGATCCACCTGTCGCAGCCCGCGCTCACGAAAGCGATCCGCGAACTCGAGCAGGACCTCGGCGTGCCGCTCGTCACGCGCAACGCGCGCGGCGCGCAGCTCACGCGCTTCGGGCAGGCCGTCTATGCGCGTGCGCGCCTGATCCTCGCGGAGATGCAGCACGCGCGCGACGACGTGATCCAGCTTTCAGGCGGCAAGGAAGGCGCGCTCGCGTGCGCGCTGACGCCGCTGATGTCGCTCGGCTTCCTGCCGGCCGCGCTCGACGCGTTTCGGCAGCGGATGCCGACGATCCGCCTCGACGTGCGCGAAGGCTTTCTCGACACGGCGCTGCCGCGCCTGCGCGACGGCTCGCTCGACTTCGTGATCGCGATCGTCGATGCGACGCGGCTGTCACCCGAATTCACGTTCCGGCCGCTGCTCGAATCGGAGCTGATCCTGATGACGCGCGCGAGCAATCCGCTGCGCCACTGCACGTCGCTCGCGCAGCTGCAGGACGCGCAGTGGGTGCTGAACACCTCGCCGGAAAGCATCGGCCGGCTGCTGCAGAACGTGTTCGTCGCGCACGGCTACCGGGCGCCGCAGCCGATCGTCGAATGCACGTCGTTCAGCGCGGCGTTCTCGCTGTCGGTGCACACCGACACCGTGTCGTGCGTGCCGAAGCATTTCATGGAAGTCGACTGGATCCGGGAACGGATGGTCACGATCGACGTGAAGGAGA
Organism: Burkholderia sp. BCC1998; assembly: GCF_905339875.1. Taxonomy (NCBI): domain Bacteria; kingdom Pseudomonadati; phylum Pseudomonadota; class Betaproteobacteria; order Burkholderiales; family Burkholderiaceae; genus Burkholderia; species Burkholderia sp. BCC1998. The sequence goes on along the minus strand of NZ_CAJPHE010000021.1, from coordinate 131,471 downwards.
CGATCCCGACCGTGTCGGCCGGCGTGCTGACGCGCCGCGACGCGCTCAACACGGTCGCGTGCGACTACCTGATCCACTGCTTCGTCGAGGCCGTGCGGCGGCACGATCCCGCGAAGCTGCTGTGGCGATAGCGACGCGTCTGATTCGATTCGGCCTGCATTGATCATATCGATCGTTTTATACGAAAACTTTTCACGCATTTTCGTACATTTACTAAATACAGACCGATAAAATTGGTTTATATCGAGCGGAATACGAAAATAATTCCGCCGAACCCGCATCCGCCCAACCGCTTATTCTGAAACCAATCAGGCAGCTGATCAACACACCATTTCATAATACTTATTCGTTAAAACGAGTCGTTCAAGCCAATCCATCGAAGAATAAAATTCAATAAACCAATTTCTGGTCTTCGATAAAAAAATGGACGAATTCCTCCCAATGCGGCTATTCATCAAGGTCGCCGAACTCCACAGTTTCGCGCGCGCGGCAACGGAACTGAACATCTCCAACTCGTCGGCCACGCGCCTCGTGATGGGCATCGAGGACCGGCTCGGCGCACGCCTGCTGAACCGCACGACGCGCAGCCTGTCGCTGACCGACGCCGGTCATCTGTACCTCGCCCAGATCCGGCACGTGATCGAGGAAATCGACCGCGTCGAGGAAACGATCGCGTCGATGCACCACGAGCCGATCGGGTCGCTGAAGATCGCCGCGCCGGTGATGTTCGGCATGCACGTGCTCGCGCCTGCGATCGACGCGTTCAAGGCGCGGCATCCGGCCATCGTGCCGGAGGTCACGATGCTGGACCGCCATGTCGACCTCGTGTCGGAGGGCTTCGACGTCGGGCTGCTGCTGTCGCAGCACATCGGCAACAACACGCTGGTGAAACGCCCGCTCACGCGCCTGAAGCGGATCGTCTGCGCGGCGCCGTCGTATATCGAACGGCACGGTGCGCCGGCCCATCCTCACGACCTCGCATCCCACGCGTGCCTCGCGTTCCATGCCGACTTCGCGGGCGAGCACCTGTCGTTCGACCCGGGTTCCGCGTGTGTCACCGTGCGCCCGAACAAGTCCGCGTCGTCGAACAACATCGGGCTGATCCGCAACTGGGCGCTCGCCGGCATGGGCATCGCGGTGCTGCCGGACTTCCTCGCCGCACCGGATCTCGCCGCCGGCCGGCTGCGCGAACTGCTCGCCGACTATCGGCTCGAGGAACTCGAGATGAACGTCGTGTACCCGAGCCGGCGCCATTTTCCTCGCAAGGCGCGGCTTTTCATCGATCACCTGATCGATCATTTCGTCAGGTGAATGAAAGGATGTAATCACGTGCCATTTTTACCAACGCCGGCGACGCCGTACGACCAGCGCCTCGGTTGTTCGACGCTTCCCGCATTCCAGCAGCAGCTGCTCGCGCGCGGCTTCGTCATCGGCAAGCAGGTGCGCGATTCGGGCGTGCGACCAGTTGATCCACTGCTTCGTCGAGACCGCGCGGCGGCACGATCCCGCGAAGCGGCCATGGCGACAGCGACCTGCTCAGACGAACAGCGCGACGCATAGCGCGGCGCCGCACAGATATGTGCCGAGCGCGCCGATGAACCGCAGGGGATTCGGCCTCGCCATGGTCGGCCATGCGAGCAATCCGATCACGAGCAGGCAGCGGCACGCGGTTGCCGCGACGATCAACGAGACGATCGCGCGCGATGGGTCGTGTGCGCCGAAATAGAGAAACAGCACCGCGAGAAACGGTGCGTATTCGGCCGTGTTGCCATGCGCGCGCACGATCTTGTGCAATCCGTCGCTCGGATCGGACGCACACCCGGAATTGGTGGTGCGCCGGAAGCGCGTGACGGACACGACCAGGCCGAGCCCGAACAGCATCAACCCCAGGATCGCCGTGCAAACGAGCGCGACGGGATGAATCGACATGGCACCCCCGGCGAAAACGGACATGCGCCGCATATCCGGCGATCGTACCTGCGGCCCGTGCATCCGGCTATCTCGGAAACTCGTAGCTTCGTCGCGCATCGCGCCATGACTTCGGCAATACGATCGGACCCGATTTGTCGCGATTTCGCAATGCACAAGGCCGGTGCGTAAAACGGTCGGCGCGATGGCGCGATGGCGCGATCGGCGCGGCCACCCTCCATTCCCTTTGACAGACGCAGGCACGCGAGCGGAACGCGCAAACGTTACGTCACGGCGACACGCGCCACCGCACCACAGGCCGGTTCCCGCATGTCACAGGCATGCGCGTTGCGTCGACGCATCTCGGTAGTGAACCACCCTTGGCAGCCCGCTGCGGAGGACTACACTAATCCTTAATGGGGTGCGGCCGAAGCCTGCGCCTTCAGGGAGACGCCGCCATGAATCGGCCGCTGAATCGCATCCTGCCGCGCGTGACCGGGAGTGCATCGGTCTGGACGTGGATCAAGTGGTCCTTGCTCGCCGCGCTGGTGATCGCGGTGGCGATCATTGCCCGGCTCGTGATGACCGAGTTCGAGACGTCGCGCCTGCAGGCGCGCTACCTGTCCGAGCTCACCCGCGACATCGGCTATACCGTCGAGGCGGGCGCGAGCGATCACATCCGCTTCCCCGTCAACGGGCCGTACGACCAGCGCCTCGGCTATTCGATGCTGCCCGCGTTCCAGCAGCATCTGCTCGCGCGCGGCTTCGTCATCGGCAAGCAGGCGCGCGATTCGGAACGGATGCTGTCGCTCGCCGATCGCGGCCTGTTCCTGCCTTACGAAGAGAAAGACCAGGCCGGGCTGATGCTGTTCGACTCGACCGGCTCGCCGCTGTTCGCGACCGTGTTCCCGCAACGCGTGTACGCCGACTTCGACACGGTGCCGCGCGTCGTCGCCGATTCGCTGCTGTTCATCGAGGATCGCTACCTGCTCGACGCGAACCAGCCGAACCGCAACCCGGCGATCGACTGGGGCCGCTTCGGCCGCGCGCTCGCCGATCAGGCGCTGCACGTCGTCAACCGTCATCAGGCACGCCCGGGCGGCAGCACACTCGCGACGCAAATCGAGAAGTTCCGCCATTCGCCGGACGGCCGCACCGCGACGCCGCCGGAGAAGCTGCGGCAGATCGCGTCCGCGTCGATCCTCGCGTACATGAACGGCCCGCAGACGATGCTCGCGCGCCGCGCGATCGTCGTGCGCTACCTGAACTCGGTACCGCTCGCCGCGCGGCCGCACGTGGGAGAAATCACCGGCATCGGCGACGGTCTCGCCGCGTGGTACGGCCGCGACTTCAACGACGTGAACCGCATCCTGTCCGCGCCGACGACCGGCGACAACGTCGACGAACAGGGCAAGACATTCCGCGAAGTGCTGTCGCTGATCATCGCGCAGCGCGCGCCGTCGTACTTCCTGAACCGCGGCTATCCGGCGCTGCAGAAGCTGACCGACAGCTACCTGCGGCTCCTGTCGAACGGCGGCGTGATCTCGCCCGCGCTGCGCGATGCCGCGCTTGCCGCGCAGATCGAGCGCAGCGCGCCGCCGGCCGCCGCGCACGTGCAGTCGTTCGTGTCGCGCAAGGCCGTGTCGTCCGCGCGCGCGTCGCTGCTGTCGGCACTCGGGATCAGCGACCTGTACCAGCTCGACCAGCTCGACCTCGAAGCCACCAGCACGCTCGACAACGGCGTGCAGCAGGCGGTCGCCGAACGGCTCGCGAAGGCGTCGACCCGCGACGGCGCGCAGGCCGCCGGCCTGTACGGCTTCGAGATGCTCGCGCCGAGGGACGACCCGTCGCACCTCACGTACAGCTTCACGCTGTACGAGCATCGCAACGGCGCGAACATGCTGCGCGTGCAGACCGACAGCGTGAACCAGCCGTTCGACGTGAACCGCGGCGGCCGCATCAACCTCGGCTCGACCGCGAAGCTGCGCACGCTGATCACCTACCTGCAGATCGTCTCCGACCTGCATGCGCGCTACGGCAACCTGTCGAACGCGCAGCTCGCGAAAGTGAAGCCCGACCCGCTCGACGGGCTGTCGCACTGGGCGCTCGACTACCTGTCGCACACGCGCGACCGCTCCCTGCAGGCGATGCTCGACGCGTCGGTCGAACGCAAGTACTCGGCGAGCCCCGACGTGTTCTACACGGGCGGCGGCGCGCAGGTGTTCTCGAACTTCGAGAAGTCGGACAACGGCCGCATCCTGACGCTGCATACGGCGTTCGAACACTCGGTCAACCTCGTGTTCGTGCGGCTGATGCGCGACATCGTCCATTACGAGATGCTGCAGGCGGCCGGCCCGTCGTCGTCGTGGCTCGACGATCCGGCGCAGCGCAAGCATTACCTTGAGCAGTTCGTCGACGGCGAAAGCCAGGTCTACCTGAAGCGCTACTACACGCGCTATGCGGGCAAGGCGCCCGACGACGCGCTCGCGCTGCTGCTGCAGAACGTGCGCAAGTCGCCGCCGAAGATCGCGACGGTGCTGCGCAGCGTCGCGCCGAACGAATCGCTCGCGTGGTTCGATGCGCAAATGCGCGCGCAGCTGAAAGGCACGCCGGCCGCGACGCTGTCGGACGACGATCTCGCCGCGCTCTACGCGAAATACGCGATCGACCGCTTCAACCTCAACGATCGCGGCTATATCGCGAGCGTCCACCCGCTCGCGCTGTGGACGCTCAACTACCTGCGCGCCCACCCGAACGCGTCGCTCGCCGAGGTCCGGCGCGACAGCCGCGATGCGCGCTTCTACACGTACTCGTGGCTGTACAAGACGCGCTACCACGCGACCCAGGACCGGCGCATCCGCCGCATGGTCGAGCTGCGCGCGTATGCGGAAATCACGAAGGCGTGGCGCGCGCTCGGCTACCCGTTCGAGGAAGTCACGCCGTCCTACGCGGCCGCGATCGGCGCATCGGGCGACCAGCCCGACGCGCTCGCGAAACTGATCGGCCTGATCGCGACCGGCGGCCGGAAGGCGCCGACCGAGACGATCACGCGCCTCGATTTCGCGAAGGGCACGCCGTACGAGACGCGCTTCGTGCGCGCGGCCGCGCAGCCGCAGCCGATGCTGTCGCCGGAGATCGTCAACGTGGCGCGCACGCTGCTGCGCGACGTCGTGCTGAACGGCACGGCGCGGCGCCTGTCGGGCGGCTTCACGCTGCCCGACGGCAAGACGCTGCAGGTCTACGGCAAGACCGGGACGGGCGACCAGCGCTTCAATGTCTACGCGCGCGGCGCGCGGCTGATCGAGTCGCGCAAGGTCAATCGCAGCGGCACGTTCGTGTTCGTGCTCGGCGACCGCTTCTTCGGCGTGCTGACGGCGACCGCGCACGAACCTTACGCGGCGCGCTACGACTTCACCAGCGCGATGGCCGTGCAGTTGCTGAAATCGATGGCGCCGGCGCTCGCGCCGCTGATCGAACGCCCGGCCGAGGCCGGCACGCGCACGACGGGCCCCGCGCCGCAGGCGGAAACGCCGGCGCCGCAGGTCGAGCAGGTCGAGCCGTCCTGACGGCGGCCCGCGCGCTCATGCCACGACGCGCCGCTCAGTGCGAGCGGCCGTCGTAGTGCGTGACGGGCAGCGCATCGAAGTCGACATCCTCGAGGCATCGCACGTTGATCGCGGCCATCGCGGTGCCGTCCGGATGGGTCCCCTCGCCGAACGTGTGGATCCCGCAGCGCTTGCAGAAGCGATGGCGGATCACGTGCTTGTTGAACATGTAGGTGGCGAGTTTGTCGTCGGGCGTGAGCAGTGTCATGTGATCGCGCGGCACGAACCACATCAGCGCGCCCTTGCGCCGGCAGATCGAGCAGTTGCAGGCCATCACGCCCTGCAGGTCGCCTTCCGCCTCGAACTTCACGTCGCCGCAATGACAGCTTCCGTGATAAAGCATGGTCGTCTCCCGGGGCGGCCCGTGCGCGTCGGCGGTATCCGGGCGGACACCGTTGGCCAGGCCGGTCCAAACGCGTACAGTAGCGCTCGCATGCGCCGCACGCAACGTCCGGCGGCGCCCGTCCCGACCCTCTGCGACCAAGGAAAACCGTCATGCTCGAACTGCGCCCCGGCTGCGAATGCTGCGACAAGGACCTGCCGCCCGATTCGGCGGAAGCGCGCATCTGTACGTTCGAATGCACGTTCTGCGCGACCTGCGCCGACGACGTGCTGAAGGGCCGCTGCCCGAACTGCGGCGGCGACCTGGTCGCGCGTCCGCGGCGGCCGGCGAGCCTGCTCGCGAAGTACCCGCCATCGACGCAACGCATCGTCAAACCGGGCGGCTGCGCGAACGCCTGACGGCGCCGCACCGCCCGTCCGTTTCCGTCACGACATCTCGATCCGCGCGCGCGTCACCGCGAGCAGCGACGCCATCGCGCGGCGCGCGCCGTCCTCGTCACGCACGCGGATCGCATCGCTGACGGCCACGTGCTCGGCGAGCGATGCGTTGTAGACGTGCGCCCGGCGCGCGTTCAGATGCAATTGCGCTTCCAGCGTGCGGTCGATCAGCGCGCCGAGCGGCACCAGCAGTTCGTTGCCGCCGGCCTCCAGCACGCTCAGGTGAAAACGCAGGTCCGCACGCACCCACTCGTCGACGTTGCGCGCGGCGGCCATCGCGCGCGCCGCGCCATCGATCGCATCGAACGCTTCGGGCGTATGCGTGCGAGCAGCCAGCGCGGCCGCATGCGGCTCGATCATCTCGCGCATTTCCTGCAGCTTCAGCGCGAACGCGAGCGGCGGCGCGACGCGAGCGTACCAGTCGAGCAGGTCGGCGTCGAGCAGGTTCCATGCGCGGCGCGGCCGCACGCGCGTGCCGACCTTCGGCCGCGATTCGACCAGTCCCTTCGACGTCAGCGTGCGCAGCGCCTCGCGCAGCACCGTGCGGCTCACCCCGAACATCGCCATCAGGTCCGGCTCGCGCGGCAGCAGCGACTCGGGCGGATAGTCGCCGCGCAGGATCGCCGTCGCCAGCCGGAAGGCCGTCTGTCCATGCAGGTCGCGTTGAATGATCGTTCTCCGGTGATGGGCAACGCCGCAGCTGCCCACTATCTGCACAATAGTGCTATTAATACTATTTTTTAACGGGCTACGCTAGGATCATCGTCACGTACTCGACCGGCGCCGCGTCCGCACGTCCGCGCCGGTCCACCCTGGAGACAAGCGACATGAAAATCACCCGCCTCGAAACCTTCGTCGTCCCGCCGCGCTGGCTGTTCCTCAAGATCGAGACCGACGAGGGCATCGTCGGCTGGGGCGAGCCGATCGTCGAGGGCCGCGCGCACACGGTCGAGGCCGCGGTGCAGGAACTCGCCGACTACCTGGTCGGCCGCGACCCGCTGCTGATCGAGGATCACTGGCAGGTGATGTACCGCGCCGGCTTCTACCGCGGCGGCCCGATCATGATGAGCGCGATCGCGGGCGTCGACCAGGCGTTGTGGGACATCAAGGGCAAGCATCACGGCGTGCCCGTGCATGCGCTGCTCGGCGGCCAGGTGCGCGAGCGCATCAAGGTCTATTCGTGGATCGGCGGCGACCGGCCGAGCGACGTCGCGAACAATGCGCGCGCAGTGGTCGAGCGCGGCTTCAAGGCGGTGAAGATGAACGGCTCCGAAGAGCTGCAGATCGTCGACACCTACGACAAGGTCGAGCAGGTGATCGCGAACGTCGCGGCGGTGCGCGACGCGGTCGGCCCGCACGTCGGGATCGGCGTCGACTTCCACGGCCGCGTGCACAAGCCGATGGCGAAGGTGCTCGCGAAGGAGCTCGATCCGTACAAGCTGATGTTCATCGAGGAGCCGGTGCTGTCGGAGAACGCCGAGGCGCTGCGCGACATCGTCAACCAGACCAACACGCCGATCGCGCTCGGCGAGCGGCTCTACTCGCGCTGGGACTTCAAGCACATCCTCGCGGGCGGCTACGTCGACATCATCCAGCCCGATGCGTCGCACGCGGGCGGCATCACCGAGTGCCGCAAGATCGCGACGCTCGCGGAAAGCTACGACGTCGCGCTCGCGCTGCACTGCCCGCTCGGCCCGATCGCGCTGGCCGCATGCCTGCAGCTCGACGCGGTCAGCTACAACGCGTTCATCCAGGAACAGAGCCTCGGCATCCACTACAACCAGGGCAACGACCTGCTCGACTACCTGCGCAACCCCGAGGTGTTCCGCTACGAGGACGGCTTCGTCGCGATCCCGCAGGGCCCGGGGCTCGGCATCGACGTCAACGAGGAGAAGGTGCGCGAGATGGCCAAGACGGGCCACCGCTGGCGCAACCCGGTGTGGCGCCACGCGGACGGCAGCGTCGCCGAGTGGTGATGCCGAGGTGAGATGAGACGCGTTGCGCGGCGGGCATGCCGCGCATCGGCTTCGAGACGGCCGCCCGGCAGGCGGCCGTTCTTGCATCCGCGGCACGCGGCGCGCGGGCACCCGGCCCTGCGCCGCGCCGAGCCGGCCGTCAGCCGAGCGCCGCGAACCCCGGCACGCAGGACGCCAGCACGGCGGCCGCGACGAACACGCCGATCATCGTCAGCGCCTCGAGATGCAGGATGTTGCGGAACGTGTGCGCATCCTCGGTCGACGCGGTACGGCGCAGGCGCGGCAGCGCGGAGAAGCGGTTCAACCCGCCGAGCACGAGCGCGAGCGCGACGAGCAGCAGCTTGAGCAGCAGCACGCGCCCCCACGTGCTGCCGTCGAGCGGCGCGACCGAGCCGCCGAGCCCGCGCAGTGCATTGAGCACGCCCGTGCCGAGCACGAAGACGACCGCGATCACCGACGTACGCGACAGGTGCTGGCCGATCCGGATCAGCGCGCCGCGCGCGACCGACGAGCCGAGCACCGGCAGCACCGCGAGCCCGCCCGCGAGCACGAGGCCACCCCACACCGCGGTGGCGAGCAGGTGCAGCGTCTGCACGCCGACCGCCGCGGACAGCGGGCCGGTATCGGCCGCATGGCCGAGCGACGCCTTGCCGACTGCGACCACGATCACCGCGAGCCACAGCACCGCGTGCGCGACCGGGCCGTCCGGCTTCGCGAGCGCGACGATCGCGAGCGCCACGGCGCCGGCAAACGCGACGCTCCACGCGAAGCCCGCGTGGGTCTGCGTGAGCATGACGGGAATCGCGGCGAACGCACCGCCGAGCCCCGCGCCGCTCATCGCCGCGGCTTCGTACACGAGCCAGCCGAGATCGGCGAGCACGAGCGCGAGCGCCGCCGCGACCAGCGAATGTTGCGCGCGCAGCCATGCGGGATGCGACGGCGCGACGACCGGCCGCGCGCCGTCCTTGCCGAGCCACGCCTTGAGCAGCGCCGAGCCGACCGCCATCGCGAACGTCGCGTCCATCAATGCCGCGAGCGCGACCTGGCCGATCCACAAGCTGTCGATCCTCATCGCGCGCACCCTCCCGGGAACGGCCGGCCGGCGGCGCGGCGGCAAGTGGAACGACAGCGGGAAGACGGCAACGGCACGGTAAGGAACGTCATCGATGAATCCGGAAACGGGAGAAATGACTGGATCTGCGGCGGAGGCGGCGCCGCGCGACCCGCGAGTGTACGGTCTTCGATGGCCAAAGCGCACGCCGGTTCACACGATGCGTGCAGATAGCGCGTCAAATTGTCGCAAGTCGTAAACAGGCAGGAACCGATGACCTTTTGCCAAATAGCCGTCATTACCCATCGATGATAGAATGCCGCGTCGCAGCAGCCCGGCTGTCCTGCCGTCCATGCGCCGAGCCGATCGTAGCCCGGACAGGTCCCCGACGAATAAACATGGAGTCTCGTGTGTCTTCAAGACGCCTCTTCCGTCCGTTGCTTGCCGTTCTCCTGATCGGTGGCGCGGGCCTTATGAGCGCTGCCCAAGCGCAGACCAAGCCCACGGAGCAAGCGCACGCCCAGCAGGCGCCGCTCAAGGCACCCGATACGATGGCCGAGCGTGTGCGCGGCTGTACCGCATGTCACGGCGTTCACGGCCAGGGCACGGACAACGACTATTTCCCGCGTCTTGCCGGCAAGCCGGCGGAGTACCTGTACAACCAGCTCGTCAACTTCCGTGATGGCCGGCGCAAGTACCCGCCGATGAACTATCTGCTGACCTACCTGAACGACGATTACCTGAAGGAAATCGCCGAGCACTTCTCGGCCGAGCGTCCGCCGTACCCGACGCCGGCCAAGCCGACGCTGCCGGCTGCCACGCTCGCGCGCGGCAAGCAGCTCGTCACGCAAGGCGATCCGTCGCGCAAGCTGCCGGCCTGCGTGGCCTGCCACGGCGCAGGGCTGACCGGCATGCAGCCGGCGATCCCGGGCCTCGTCGGCCTGCACGCCGATTACCTGAGCGCACAGCTCGGCGCATGGCGCTCGGGCAACCGCCACGCGAAGGCACCGGATTGCATGCACGACATCGCCGCGAAGCTTTCCGACGAAGACGTGACGGCCGTGACCGCATGGCTCGCCGCGCAACCGGCGCCCGCCAACCCCGTGCCGGCCCCGGCGCGTTCGATGAAGACTCCGCTCGCCTGCGGCAGCGAACCGCAATAAGGCAAGGGAGACAGACACAATGAAACGCAAGTCCCTGTTTGCACTCTCGGCTGTCGCGATCGTCGCGGCCGCCGCCCTCGTGCCGGTCCTGTGGCCGGGCAACGACACGCTGCACGGCGCTGCCGCCGTCGCGGCCACGCCGGCCGACCAGGCCGCGCTGATCAAGAAGGGCGAATACCTCGCGCGCGTCGGCGACTGTATCGCGTGCCACACCGTGCGCGGCGGCAAGTCGTTCGCGGGCGGCCTGCCGATGGCGACGCCGTTCGGCACGATGTACACGCCGAACATCACGCCGGACGACAAGGACGGCATCGGCAAGTGGACGTCGGACGACTTCTACCGCGCGATGCACACCGGCCGTTCGAAGGACGGCAGCCTGCTCTATCCGGGCTTCCCGTTCGCGAGCTACACGAAGGTCACGCGCGCCGACTCGGACGCGATCTACGCGTACCTGCGTTCGGTCCCGCCGGTCTCGGTGCCGAGCCGTCCGCACGAACTGAAGTTCCCGTTCAACAACCGCAACCTGCTGATCGGCTGGCGCACGCTGTTCTTCAAGGAAGGCGAGTACAAGCCGGATCCGACCAAGTCGGTCGAATGGAACCGCGGCGCGTACCTCGTCGAAGGCCTCGGCCACTGCTCGATGTGCCACACGTCGATCAACATGATGGGCGGCCCGGTGAACTCGGCAGCCTTCGCGGGCGGCCTGATCCCGCTGCAGAACTGGTATGCGCCGTCGCTGACGAACGACAAGGAACTCGGCCTCGGCGACTGGCACGTGCAGGAGCTGTCGGACCTGCTGCAGGCCGGCGTGTCGAACAAGGGCGCGGTGTTCGGCCCGATGGCCGACGTCGTGCACAACAGCCTGCAGTACATGAGCGACGAAGATACGCGCGCGATGTCGACGTACCTGAAGTCGATCCCGCAGAAGGCTGAAGCGCCGAAGAACATGCAGTACGAGCCGTCGAAGCAGTTCGGCAACACGCTGTTCGACCAGGGCAAGAAGATCTACGCGGACAACTGCGCGACCTGCCACGCCGAAACCGGCGCGGGCAAGCCGCCGGCGTATCCGCCGCTCGCGGGCAACCATTCGATCGTGATGGAATCGGCGGTCAACCCGATCCGCATGGTGCTGAATGGCGGCTATCCGCCGAGCACGTTCAAGAATCCGCGTCCGTACGGGATGCCGCCGTTCGCACAGTCGCTGTCGAACCAGGAAGTCGCGGCAGTCGTCACGTATATCCGGATGTCGTGGGGCAACAACGGTACTCCGATCTCGCCGCAACAGGTGAGCGACCTGCGTTCCGCGCCCCTTTGCTTTTTTGCGACGCCGTTCCCCGCGCTGGCCGCGCGAGGCGTCGCCGATCATAAAACTCAAGAGTGGTAACTATGTCTTTCGAATCTCTCGGCCTGGCCGAACCGCTGGTCAAGGCGGTCAACGAGCTCGGCTACACGTCGCCGACGCCCATCCAGCAGCAGGCGATCCCCGCCGTCCTCGGCGGCGGCGACCTGCTCGCCGGCGCGCAGACCGGCACCGGCAAGACCGCCGGCTTCACGTTGCCGATCCTGCAGCGCCTGCACACGTTCTACGCCGAGCATCGCGGCGCGAAGCGCGCGGTGCGCGCGCTGATCCTCACGCCGACGCGCGAACTCGCCGCCCAGGTCGAGGAAAGCGTGCGCGCGTACAGCAAGTACCTGAAGCTGCGCTCGACCGTGATGTTCGGCGGCGTCAGCATCAATCCGCAGATCGATGCGCTCAAGCGCGGCGTCGACATCGTCGTCGCGACGCCGGGGCGCCTGCTCGATCACATGCAGCAGAAGACGATCGACCTGTCGGATCTCGACATCCTCGTGCTCGACGAAGCCGACCGGATGCTCGACATGGGCTTCATCCACGACATCAAGCGCGTGCTCGCGAAGCTGCCGCCGCAGCGCCAGAACCTGCTGTTCTCGGCGACCTTCTCCGACGAGATCAAGTCGCTCGCCGACAACCTGCTCGATTCACCGGCGCTGATCGAAGTCGCGCGCCGCAACACCACCGCGGAAAGCGTCGCGCAGAAGATCCACCCGGTCGACCGCGATCGCAAGCGCGAGCTGCTCACGCACCTGATCCGCGAACACAACTGGTTCCAGGTGCTCGTGTTCACGCGCACCAAGCACGGCGCGAACCGGCTCGCCGAGCAGCTGACGAAGGACGGTATCAGCGCGATGGCGATCCACGGCAACAAGAGCCAGTCGGCCCGCACGCGCGCGCTCGCGGAATTCAAGAACAGCACGCTGCAGGTGCTGGTCGCGACCGACATCGCCGCGCGCGGGATCGACATCGACCAGTTGCCGCACGTCGTCAACTTCGACCTGCCGAACGTGCCGGAAGATTACGTGCACCGGATCGGCCGCACGGGCCGTGCCGGCGCGACCGGCGAGGCCGTGTCGCTCGTGTGCGTCGACGAGAAGCAGCTGCTGCGCGACATCGAGCGGCTGATCAAGCGCGAGATTCCGCAGGAAGTGATCGCGGGCTTCGAACCCGATCCGACCGCGAAGCCTGAGCCGATCCAGCAACGCCGCGGCCAGCAGCCGCGCGGCGGCAACGGCGGCGGCGGTGGCGGCAATCGCCAGCCGCGTGCCGGCGGCTCGGGCCAGCCGGCCGCGAAGCGCGACGGCAATGCGCAGCCGAAGGCCGCGAAGGCGGCCAAGCCGCGCACGACCGGCGGCGCGACCGGCAACGCCAGCGGTGGCGGCCGCCCGTCAGGCGGCAACGGCGCGCGCCCCGCGAACGGCAACGCCGCGCACGCGAACCGCAACCGTTCGTCGCGCAGCGGCCAGCGCGGTCACTGAAGCCGCGCGGCCGCGCGCCGCAGGTGCTCGACCTGGCGCTGCCAGCGCGCGAGCACCTCGGCGCGCGCCTCCCCTTCCAGCGCAAACGTGACGCCGGTCGCGAGACGCGCATAGCCGACCCGCTGCGCATCGCCGTGCGCGATCGTCGCAGCGAATCCGGCAAGGCCCCCGAAGTCCCCTTCGAGCGGCTCGATCCTCAGTTGTGCCTGAAAGAATGCGCCGTCCGCGACGAGCGTCAACGCGGCCGCGCGCCGTTGCGTCAGCGCGCGCGCCGCGCGCGATTGCGGCCAGAGCGCGAGCAGCAGCGTATGCGCGTCGCGCGCGTGGATCTCGCCGACGCTGAGCAGCGTCGTGCGCAGCTGGCCGTCGTCGGTCGCGACGATCAGCGATGCGGCGAAGTCGGCATGGCGTTCGAGCGCGGTGCCGTCGAACAGCGCAACGACGGCCGGCGGCCACGCGTCGAACGTCCATTGTTCGAGCGCGTGGCGATGGGAATCGGTCATGATGGCGGCCCCGGTGAAAAGCAGATGATGATCTGCGCAGCATACGCGCGCCGGACCGCGCGGTGACGATCAGCGCATGAACACGTGCCGCGTGATCTTCGTCAGCGGATAGTGGACGCTCGGCTGGATCTTCGCGGGCAGGTCGAGCGGCTTGAGCAGCATCTTCACGCACATGTCGGCCGACAGGTTGCGCCGCACGAGCGAGCTGATGCGCGCGGCACGCTCGCGGTTGTATTGACTGTCGCCGACGCGATCCGGGTAGCGGACGGCGAACACGTGGCGCAGCGCGATCTCGGAATCCTCGTTCTTGATTTCCATCACGCGGCGCATCAGCGCGCCGAGCACCGCGAGACGGCCGTTGCCTTCGAGCTTGTTGTACTTCTTGAAGAACTTGAAGAAGTGCTTGTAGTGACGCACTTCGTCCGAGCGGATGTTGTCGGTGATTTCCTTCAGCACCGGCTCGTCCGAGCATTCGTTGATCGCGCGATAGAGCGTGGCCGTGCCCGTCTCGACGACGCAGCGCGCGACCATCTCGAGCGCGCGGGTCTTCTCGAACGCGTCGACCGAGCAGGTCTTCGAATACTCGGCGAAGAAATTCGCGAACGCGGTGTCCCAGTCGAACTCGGGCCACACGTGCGCGATATACGCCTTCAGCGCGCGCCCGTGCTGCAGTTCCTCGTGCTCCCACGCATTGTTGAGCCACGCGGACACTTCCGGATCGTCGTTGAAGAACTCGCTCAGGTTGCTCGTGTAGAGATCCGAGCCGCTTTCGATGAACGACGACGCGCACAGCAACAGCAGCAGATCCTCGTTCGCGGCGGCGCGCTGACGATCGATCCGGTTCAGGTCGATGTCCTCGATACGCCACGGCATGACATGCGTCGTTTCAGTAGGCATGGTGGTGCGCTCCCAGTCGTCGCGCGGCCGGCCGGCCCCTCTCTTCGCACAGGCCCGGCGTGCCCGCAGGCGACGTTTTGCTTGCATTTATTAGTGGATTGGTCCGGCCGAACCATGCTGGCATCTTAGCCGGACTTTTATGTTCGTGCTTCAAAGCACTGACCATGCCCGCCGCGCGCAGTTCCGCCGCGCATGTTGCGGATCGTTAGATGAGGTGTTCGAACCGGTTGCGCGCGCGCGACGGCATGCGCTGCATCCAGGCAAAACGGGCGGCCATCCGGCCGCCCGTCGGGCACCACGCTGGAAGCGTTCCGTCAGAAACCGGCCGCAAGACCGTCGCGACGGCTGTCGCTCGCGGCCACGTAGCCGCGGTCGGGATTGTCGCGATCGAGACGCCACACGAACTGCCCCGAACCGAAATCCATGTAAGGATCGTCGATCGACTTGATCGTATGGCCGCGCGCGGCGAGCCCGTCGACCGTCTCGCGCTTCATCGTCGACTCGACGTCGAGCGTGAAGTCGCGATTGACCTTCCAGCGCGGCGCGTCGCAGGCGGCCTGCGGCTGCTGCCCGTAGCCGAGCATGCGCACGACGGTCTGCAGGTGGCCCTGCGGCTGCATGTCGCCGCCCATCACGCCGAAGCTCATCACGGCCTCGCTGCGGCCGTCGACTTCCTCGGTGACGAACGCGGGGATGATCGTATGGAACGGCCGCTTGCCGCCCGCGACGACGTTCGGCGACGCCGGATCCATCGAGAAGCCGTGCCCGCGGTTCTGCAGGGCAATGCCGGTACCGGGCACGACGAGCCCCGAACCGAAACCCATGTAGTTCGACTGAATGAAGCTCACCATCATCCCGCGTTCGTCCGCCGCGGACAGGTAGATCGTGCCGCCCGAATGCGGGCGGCCGGCAGCGAAGTGCGTCGCGCGCGCGCGATCGATCAGCTTCGCGCGTTCCGCGAGATACGCATCGTCGAGCATCTGCGCGGGCGTCACGTCCATCGCGCGCGGATCGGCGACGTAGCGATAGACGTCCGCGAACGCGAGCTTCATCGCCTCGATCTGCAGGTGCTGCGAGTCGACCGAATCGACCGGCCATTCGCTCAGGCCAGCCTGCTCGGCGATCCCGAGCGCGATCAGCGCGGCGATGCCCTGCCCGTTCGGCGGGATCTCGTGAATCGTATGACGGCCGAAGCGCTTGCCGATCGGCTCGACCCATTCCGGCCGGTACGCGCGCAGGTCGGCTTCGGTCAGCGCGCCGCCGCCTTCGCGCGCGAACGCCGCGAGCTGCGCGGCGAGCGCGCCTTCGTAGAACGCGCGCGGGCCGTCCTTCGCGAGCGTGCGCAGCGTCTGCGCGTGGCCCGGCAGGCACATGCGCTCGCCGACGTGCGGCGCGCGCCCGCGCGGCATGAAGGTGTCGGCGAAACCCGGCAGTCCCTGCAGCTCGGGCACCGCGGCCGCCCATTTGTGCGCGACGATCGGCGACACCGCATAGCCGCGCTCGGCGATCTCGATCGCCGGTTCGAGCAGGTCCGCGAACGGCAGCGAGCCGAACTTCGCATGCAGCGCTTCCCAGCCCGCGATCACGCCCGGCACCGTGACGGTGTCCCAGCCGCGCGTCGGCTTGTTCGCGATGCCGTGCGCGTCCTCGCCGTGGCGCTTGCGGAAATAGTCGGGACTCCATGCGGCCGGCGCGACGCCCGACGCATTCAGCCCGGACAGCCGGCCGCCGTCCCACACGAGCGCGAACGCATCGCCGCCGAGCCCGCACGACACGGGCTCGACCACCGTGATCGCGGCCGCGGCGGCCAGCGCCGCATCGACGGCATTGCCGCCCTTCCACAGCATCCGCAGCCCGGCCTGCGCGGCGAGTGGGTGCGACGTCGACACGACGTTGCGCGCGAATACCGGGATGCGGGTCGTCGGATACGGGTTGTGCCAGTTGAAGCCAGTCATCGGTTCCACCTCGTCGAAAGCTGAATGAACGCGCCGGACGCACGACCGGCGTGCGCGGACAGTCCGCCATTGCAGCGCGATCCGCGCGATCGCACAAATTCATTTGTCACATGAATCCATGTACTTTCCGCATGAATTCCGGGCGGTGATGCGCCGCAGGCCGGTCGAACGCCCTTCCCGCCCTTACAATACCCGCTCCGCCTCACGATCCGACCGCCGAGCCATGACCCGAGATCCCCGCCTCACCCTCAACGCGCGCCAGCAGGAACTGCTCGAATGGGTGCAGCGCGACGGCTTCGTGACCGTCGACGATCTCGCCGCGCACTTCGCGGTCACGCCGCAGACGATCCGCCGCGACGTGAACTGGCTCGCCGACCTGAACCTGCTGCGCCGCTACCACGGCGGCGCGAGCCTGCCGACCAGCTCGGAGAACGTGTCGTACACCGCGCGCCAGCGGATGTTCCATGACGAGAAGCGGCGCATCGCGGCGCTCGCCGCGTCGCACATCCCCGACCAGGCGTCGCTGTTCATCAATCTCGGCACCACGACCGAGGAAGTTGCGCGCGCACTGAATCGCCATCACGGGCTGCACGTGATCACGAACAACCTGAACGTCGCGTCGATGATGAGCGGCTATCCCGACTGCGAGGTGCTGATCACGGGCGGCATCGTGCGGCCGTGGGACAAGGGCATCGTCGGCGAACTCGCGATCGACTTCATCCGCCAGTTCAAGGTCGACTACGCGATCATCGGCACGTCGGCGATCGAAGCCGACGGCACGCTGCGCGACTTCGACACGCGCGAGGTGCGCGTGGCCGAGGCGATCATGCAGCATGCGCGCACGGTCTACCTCGTCGCCGATCATTCGAAGGTCGGCCGTCCGGCGCTGGTGCGCCAGGGCCACCTGAGCCAGGTTCATGCACTCTTCACCGACAAGCCGTTGCCGCCGGAGATGGCCGACGCGGTGGCGAACGCGGGCACCCAGGTGTACGTCGCGGAATGACCCCGCGGAATGACCCGCGCGATGCTGCACCGCACCTGAAACTTCAAGTGAAATCAAGAAGTTGGCGCGCCCGCTGAACCGCTAGCGGTTTGCGTGCCTGTCAAACTGAAAATTAACGGGGCACGATTTGTCGTTGCCCGCGCGCTCGACTAGACTCCAGTTCCCCGGCCCGTTCGCGCGATCCGCCCGTGCCAAGGCGTGTGCGAATCCGAAGGCCGGCGAATACAGCTTTCCCCCCAAGCCATACCCCGCCGGGTATCGCGCAGCGGCGTTTGCGCCGGCTGCGCGGGCAAACCGATTGCCATGGAGAGAACGATGCTGAGTCCGCATGAATTCGCCACGCTACTGCTTGTGAAGGATGCCCCCGATCACGGGGACATGGATCGCGATGAACTCGACGCACTGCTCGAACAGCAGCTCGTGCGGCTGGAAGGGCTGGGATCGGGACGCAAATACTGCGTGACCGAAACCGGCGACGCCGCGTTGCGATCCATCAAATGCCGCTATTCCTGAAGTCCCGCTGTTCCTGACTTGAGCGCGCCGGCCGGATTTCCGGCCGCGCCGCTTTTCCCTCTTTTTCCGCCCCCCGCAGCGTTCCGGCGTCAGCCGCCGCGCAGCGTCGGATCGACCGCGGCCCGCCAGCTGACGGCCTGCGCGCGTGCGCCGTTGAAATACGCGACCCATCCGGCGCGCCCCGCCGCGTCGGGCGCCGCATAGTGCGCCGAAAGTTCGTTTACGAACGCGCAATAGTTCGCCTGCGTCAGCCCGCGATACCGTTTCGCCACATACGCGTCGTACAGCGTCGAATAGACCGGCTGCGCGTCCGCGCCCCAGTCGTGCGCGGTGCCGCCGCACGACGTCTGCAGATCGACGAACGACGGCGCCCGCCAGTTGCCGGCAAGCGGCGGCGTGCCGGCGCTGCACCCTGCCAGGACGACGGCGCACGCGCCGGCCCACATCCCAATACGCATGATTCACCTCGCGAAACGGTCGATTGCGCCAGTATCGTCCGGGATCGCGCCACGCGCTACTGGCCCCGCTTTTTCGAACTTTACTTTTTCGATTTCGTTCGTTAAATTTCGAATTCGAACATTTCATGTTCGCCCATTTCAATCAGACGATAAGGACAGCAGGTGACCCAACCGAATCGCTACGATCTGCTCGTCGTCGGCGGCGGCATCAACGGCGCCGGCATCGCGCGCGATGCGGCCGGCCGCGGCCTGTCGGTCCTGCTCTGCGAGCAGGACGACCTCGCGTCGCACACGTCGTCGTCCAGCACGAAGCTGATTCACGGCGGCCTGCGCTACCTCGAATACAACGAATTCGGACTCGTCCGCAAAGCGCTGCAGGAGCGTGAGACGCTGCTGCGCGCGGCGCCGCACATCATGTGGCCGCTGCGCTTCGTGATGCCGCACATGCCGAACCTGCGGCCGGCCTGGCTGATCCGCATCGGCCTGTTCCTCTACGATCACCTCGCGAAGCGCGAACTGCTGCCCGGCTCGCGCGGCATCGACATGCGCCGCCATGCGGCCGGCGCGCCGCTGATCGACTCGATCAAGCGCGGCTTCGTGTATTCGGACGGCTGGGTCGACGACGCGCGCCTCGTCGTGCTGAACGCGCTCGATGCGAAGGAGCGCGGCGCCGAGATCCTCACGCGCACGAAACTCGTGTCGGCGGAACGCCGCGGCGACGAATGGGAAGCGCGGCTGCGGCACGCGGACGGCTCGATCCGCGTGGTGCGTGCGCGCGCGGTCGCGAACGCGGCCGGCCCGTGGGTCGGCGAAGTGCTGCACGGCGCGCTCGGTCGCGGCGCGCAGCACAGCGTGCGGCTCGTGAAGGGCAGCCACATCATCACGCGGCGCCTGTTCGATCACGATCACGCATACATCTTCCAGAACCCGGACAAGCGGATCATCTTCGCGATTCCGTACGAGCACGACTTCACGCTGATCGGCACGACCGACGTCGAATACACGAACGATCCCGCGAAGGTCGCGATCGATCGCGACGAGACGCAGTATCTGTGCGATTCGATCAACCGCTACTTCAAGCGCAAGATCTCGCCGGCCGACGTGCACTGGACCTATTCGGGCGTGCGCCCGCTGCTCGAGGACGAAAACGCGGCGAACGCGTCGGCCGTCACGCGCGACTATCGCCTCGAGATGGACGACGGCGCCGGCGCGCCACTGCTGTCGGTGTTCGGCGGCAAGATCACGACGTTCCGCAAGCTCGCGGAGGAAGCCGCCGACCTGCTGTGTCGCGCGCTCGGCCGCGACGCGAAGACCTGGACGGCCGGCGCGCCGCTGCCGGGCGGCGACATCGCGAACGCGAAGTTCGACGTGTTCGCCGACGCATTCGCGAAACGCCATCCGTGGCTGCCCGCCGCGCTTGCCCGTCGCTATGCGCGCGCGTACGGCACGCGCGCGGAACGCGTGGTCGACGGCGCGACGTCGCTCGCCGACCTCGGCGCCGAGATCGCACCGGGCATCCACGACGCCGAACTGCGCTACCTGCGCGACGTCGAATGGGCGACCTGCGCGCAGGACGTGCTGTGGCGCCGCTCGAAGCTCGGCCTGCACGTCGCGCCGGGCACGCTCGACGCGGTGACGGCCGCGGTCGATGCGTGGTTCGCCGCCGCGCACGCGCCGCACGCGTGATCCTTTTGCAGTTGCAGTTGCCTGACCGACGTTGATTCACCGACGCGCCGCGTAACATGCGGCGCGCATCACAACTACGCCAATCCACGGATGGAGATGAGAGACATGCAGGATCAGTACATCCTCGCGCTTGACCAGGGCACGACGAGCTCCCGCGCAATGCTGTTCGATCGCCAGGGCAACATCGTTTCGATCGCCCAGAAGGAATTCGAACAGATCTACCCGCAACCCGGCTGGGTCGAGCACGACCCGCAGGAAATCTGGTCGACGCAGGCGGGTGTCGCCGCCGAAGCCGTCACGCGCACCGGCCTGAACGGCACGTCGATCGCCGCGATCGGCATCACCAATCAGCGCGAGACGACGATCGTCTGGGATCGCGAGACGGGCCAGCCCGTCTACAACGCGATCGTGTGGCAGGACCGCCGCACCGCCGACTTCTGCGATTCGCTGAAAGCACAGGGCCTCGAGGCGAAGGTGCGCGCGAAGACCGGCCTGCCGATCGACTCGTACTTCTCCGCGACCAAGATCCGCTGGATCCTCGACAACGTGCCCGGCGCGCGCGACAAGGCTCGCCAGGGCAAGCTCGCGTTCGGCACCGTCGACAGCTGGCTCGTGTGGAACTTCACGAAGCACGAGCTGCACGTGACCGACGTGACGAACGCGTCGCGCACGATGCTGTTCAACATCCACACGCGCGAGTGGGACAGCGAGCTGCTCGAACTGCTCGACATCCCGCGCAGCATGCTGCCGGAAGTGAAGGCGTCGTCGGAAATCTACGGCCATACGAAAACCACGGTGTTCGCGTCGAAGATCCCGCTCGCGGGGATCGCCGGCGACCAGCACGCGGCGCTGTTCGGCCAGATGTGCACGACGTCGGGCATGGTGAAGAACACCTACGGCACCGGCTGCTTCCTGATGATGAATACCGGCGACAAGCCGATCGAGTCGAAGAACAACCTCGTCACGACGATCGCGTGGCAGATCGGCGACGACGTGCAGTACGCGCTCGAAGGCAGCATCTTCATCGCGGGCGCGGTCGTGCAGTGGCTGCGCGACGGTGTGGGCATCATCAAGACGGCCGCCGAAATCGAAGCGCTCGCCGCGAGCGTGCCGCATACCGACGGCGTCTATCTCGTGCCGGCGTTCGCGGGCCTCGGCGCGCCGCACTGGAACGCACGGGCGCGCGGTTCGGTGTTCGGCGTCACGCGCGGCACAACCTCCGCGCACCTCGCGCGCGCGGCGCTCGACGCGATCGCGTACCAGTCGCTCGACGTGCTGGCCGCGATGGAAGCCGACTCGGGCATCAGCATCGGCGAGCTGCGCGTCGACGGCGGCGCGAGCGCGAACGACCTGCTGATGCAGTTCCAGGCCGACCTGCTCGGCGTCGATGCGGTGCGTCCGCAGATCACCGAGACGACCGCGCTCGGCGCGGCCTACCTCGCGGGCCTCGCGATCGGCTACTGGAAGAACCTCGACGAAGTGCGCAGCCAGTGGCAGCTCGATCGCCGCTTCTCGCCGTCGATGCCGAAGGAGCAGGTCGAGCGCTGCATGGCCGGCTGGCAACGCGCGGTGCGCGCCGCGAAGGCGTGGGCCGACGACGCGCAGTAAGCACCGCGGCAGCAATCACAAGAACTCCGAACGAAATACAACAACACCGGCGGACCGCGCAACGCGCGAGTCCGCCGCGACCTACGAGAGACAAACATGTCACCTTATATTGCAGAATTCATCGGCACCGCCATTCTCGTGCTGCTCGGCAACGGCGCGGTCGCCAACGTGCTGCTGGCGAAGACCAAGGGCAAGGGCGCGGACCTGATCGTGATCGTGATGGGCTGGGCGATGGCCGTGTTCGTCGCCGTCTACGTGACCGCATCGTTCAGCGGCGCGCACCTGAACCCGATCGTCACGATCAGCCTCGCGCTCGCGGGCAAGTTCGCGTGGTCGAAGGTCGGCGGCTACATCCTCGCGCAGATGCTCGGCGGGATGGCGGGCGCCTTGCTCGTGTGGCTCGCGTATCGCCAGCACTTCGCGAAGGAAGTCGACGCGGACCTGAAGCTCGCGGTGTTCTGCACGGCGCCCGCGATCCGCAGCACCACGCACAATGTGCTGACCGAAGCGATCTGCACGTTCGTGCTGATCCTCGGCGTGCTGTATCTCGCGTCGCCGCAGGTCGGCCTCGGCGCGCTCGACGCGCTGCCGGTCGGCCTGCTCGTGCTCGGCATCGGCATCTCGCTCGGCGGGCCGACCGGTTATGCGATGAGCCCGGCGCGCGACCTGTCGCCGCGCCTGATGCATGCGCTGCTGCCGATCCCCGGCAAGCGCGACAGCGACTGGCGCTATGCGTGGGTGCCGGTGATCGGCCCGCTGCTCGGCGGCGCCGCGGCGGCCGGCCTGTATCTGCGCCTGCACGCGATGGCCTGAGCGCGGGCTTGTTCATTCGGGCTCGGGTTCGAGCCCGAGTCCGAGTCCGAGTCCGAGCCCGAGCCCGAGCCCGAGCCCGAGTCCGAGCCCGAGCCCGAGTCCGAGTCCGAGTCCGAGTCCGAGTCCGAGTCTGAGTCCGAACCAGAACCCGAACCCGAGCGCGCGGCAGCGACTGCCGCGCGCCTCCCCTTCTCCTTCGCTCGGCGCCGCTAGCGTTCGCTCGCGGCCAACACCAGCGACTTCAGCTTCACGCCCGCATCCGCGACCGCTTCCGGCGTCACGCCGATCCCGCGCTCGACCAGCACTCGCGCGACTCGCATCTCCTTCACGAACCCCGACGCACGACCGAAACCGCTCGCCGCGACGAGCCGTGCGCCGGCATCGAAGTGGAAATGGATTTCCGCATCGTCGCCGAGCACGCGCGCGACCGTCCGCACACCGAGCGCCGGTTCGCCGGCCACCTGCAGTTGCGCGTCGTATTGATCGGACCAGAACCACGGCGTGTCGCGATACGGTTCGTCGGCGCCGAGCATGTTGCGGGCGGCGACGCGCGCCTGCGTTTCCGCGCCGTGCCAGGTTTCCTGACGCACGAGCCGCCCTGACGGCCCGCTCGGGAACACCGCGACATCGCCGGCCGCGTAGATGCCGCGTGCCGAGGTCTCGAGCCGCGCGTTCACGACGATCCCGCGCTCGGTGACGAGCCCCGCGTCGCGCGCCAGTTCGTCGGCCGGCTCGATCCCGATGCCGGCCACCACCGTATCGGCACTCAGCACGTCGCCGTCGTCGAGCACGACGGCCAGCGCGCCGTCCGGCGTGCGCTCGATCGCGACGGGCCGTCGGTTCAGGCCGATCGCGACGCCCCGCGCCACATGCAGCGCATGCACGCGTGCCGCGATCGGCTCCGGCACCGCACGCCCGAGCAGGCGCGGTGCCGCGTCGAGCACGGTCACGCGACAGCCGCGCAACCGCGCCGACGCCGCGACCTCGAGACCGATGAAGCCGCCGCCGATCAGCACGACGCGCGCGTCGGGCACGAGCCGCGCACCGAGTGCCGCCGCGTCGTCGAGCGTGCGCAACGCGAATACGCCGTCGAGCTCCGCGCCCGGAATCGCGAGGCGGCGCGCACGGCCGCCGGTCGCGAGCAGCAGCGCTTCGCAAGCGAAGCCGCGGCCATCCGACACATGCACCTCGCGCGCCACCGGATCGATCCGCTCGACCGTCGCGACGATCGGCTCGATGCCGTCCGCGCGCCACGCATCCGGATCGCGCAGCCCGCATTGCGCGGCGCTGCGCTCGCCGGTCAGCACGCCCTTCGACAACGGCGGCCGCTCGTACGGCAAGTGCGCCTCCGCGCCGATCAGCACGATGCGCCCGCGCCACCCGCTCTCGCGCAGCGCCTGCGCCGCCCGGCCGCCCGCATGGCCTGCGCCGACGATCGCCATCACCCGGTCGTTCGCCATCGCGTCACACCTCGATCAGGATGCGGCCGTTCTCGATCTTCGCGCGGTAGGTGCGCAGCTTCTCGCACGCGGGCGCCGACAGTGCCCGGCCGTCGCGCACGTCGAAGCGCCCGTTGTGCTTCGGACATTCGATCACGTGATCGATCACGAGCCCGTCCGCGAGATGCACGTGCTCGTGCGTGCACAGCCCGTCGCTCGCATACACGTTCCCGTCGATCCGATAGATCGCGTATGTGCGGCCGTCGTGGTCGAAGCGCGCGACGTCTTCGTCGTCGATGTCGTCGAGGGCGCCGGTGTCGATCCATTGCGTCATGTTGCGTGTCTCCTTCGTTGGAATGTTCGATGCGCGGTCATGCGCGCGCCGCGTCGGGCACCGGCCGCACGACGTAATGCGACGGGTCGCGCGTCTGCCGGACGAGCGCCGGCACGATCTCCGCATACGCGGCCAGCGTGCTGCGGTAAGGCGGCGGCATGTCAGCCTTCACGGCTTCATGCAGTTTCGGCAGCGCGTGGAACGGCACCATCGGGAACATGTGGTGTTCGACGTGATAGTTCATGTTCCAGTACAGGAAGCGGAATACCGGATTCATCCTCACGGTCCGGCAGTTGCGCCGGTGATCGAGCACGTTCTCCGGCATGCCCGCGTGCTGCGTGAGGCCGAAGTACAGGTACAGCCACGCACCGTACAGGCTCGGCAAGCCGATGTAGAGCACCGGCAGGATCGTGTGCCAGTACAACGCCGCACCGATCACGCACGCATAAACGGTCAGATGAATCCGCACCTCGCGCACGGCCTTCGGCCACTCCGATTCGGGCACGTAGGTGCGCTCCTCGGCGTCGAGCCGGCCGGCGAACGCGAGCACGATCATCTTGCGCAGCTCGCTCGCGACGTGCTTCAGCGCCACCACGTTCAACATGAGCCCGAGCCAGTCGGTCGGCTTCGGCGCGGCGATTTCCGGATCGCGGCCGACGATCAGCGTGTCGGTGTGATGGCGCGCGTGGCTCCAGCGCCAGACCGTCGCGCGGCGGAACACCTGGAACGACGCGACCTGGTACAGCACGTCGTTCATCCAGCGCGTGCGGAACGCGGTGCCGTGTCCGCACTCGTGCCAGCGCGAGTCGGCCGGGCTGCAGTAGAGCGTGCCGTACACGAAGAACGCGAGGATCGCCCACGCGGAATGCGCACGCCAGGCGAGCCACGCGAGCACGCCGCTCGCGACGATCGCCGCGTACCAGATCAGCGTGTCGCGGATCGCGCGCGCATCGTCGCGCTGCATCAGTTGCTTCATCAGCGGCCGCGGCACCGGGCACCGGTACCACGCGGCATTGACGAGGCCCGCGGCACGCGCACGCTCGCCGGCACCGCCGATCATTCGGTAATCCTGACGGCGTGCCGCCGCGTCGCGGTCGTGCGCCTGATCGTTCGTGTGGGCCACGCGTGTCTCCTGATTGTTCGTTTGCGGGAAGCGCGGCACGCGCTTCGCATGCATTCAAAATTAGGCGACGGCCATGCCCCGCTCAATCGAAACATTGACGAAATTTCGCCATCGCTTTAGCGTTCCGGACAGCGCCACACCCCGCTGGCGACGACAGACGAACACGGAGACGACCATGGCCGACCCGACCGGTCCGCGCTGGCGCAAGCGCACCGCGCGCTTCGACGAGATCGCGGCGCTCGCCGGGGTCAGCACGACCACCGTCGACCGCGTGCTGAACGAGCGCGGCAGCGTGTCCGCGCAGGCACGCGAGCGCGTGGTGGCGGCCGCGCGCCAGCTCGGCGTGCCGCGCCAGTTGCCCGACACGCGGCACGGGCTGCTTCACGTCGACGTGCTGCTGCCCGACACCGATGCACCGTTCTTCCGGCGGCTGCAGCAGGCGGTGCAACGCTCGCTGCAGATGCTCGACCGGCGCGTGGTCGTGCACCGGACCATCCTGCCCGCCGCGGACGACGAGCGCGCGGCCGCGCTGATCGAACGGCCCGCGTACCGGCGCGCGGCGCTGATCGTCACCGCGCGCGACACGCCGCGCGTGCGCGACGCCCTGGCCGGCGCGATCGCGCGCGGCGAGACCGTCGTCACGATGGTCACCGACATCGGCGGCGTCGGCCGCGTGCACTACGCGGGCATCGACAACTACCGCGCCGGACGCACGGCCGGCTACTACATCGGCCGCCTCGCCGCGCGCCCCGGCCGCGTGCTGCTGCTCGCCGGACGGATGGGCTACCGCGCGCACGCCGACCGGATGGCCGGCTGCATCGACCAGTTGCGGGAAGCCTTTCCCGACCTCCGCTGCGACGACGCGCCGATCGAAACGCTCGACCAGGACGACCGCTGCTACCGCGCGGTGACGAACGCGCTGCACGCGCACGACGACATCGTCGGGATCTACAACAGCGGCGCGGGCTCGGCCGGCATCGAGGCCGCGCTGCGCAAGGCGCGCGCGTCCGGGCGCGTCGTCTGGATCGGCCACGAGATGATCGACCTGCACCGCACCTACATCGAGGCCGGTTCGATGGACATCGCGATCGACCAGGATCCGGACGGCCAGGCGATTTCCGCGCTGCAGCACGTGCTGCACGCGTGCGGGATCGTCGAACAGCCGCCGCCGGGCGACCCGGTCGAATTCCGCGTGTTCTGCTCGGCCAACGTGCGCACCAGCGCGTACCTGCCGGCCTGACGCCCGCCGCGCATCGCGCGGACGCGCGCCGCAAAAAAATCGACCGCCGCATGGGCGATTTTTCGTCAACGTTTGTCATGCAGCCCGCTCGGCACGTCCGTACATTTGGCAGCCATCCAGAACCGGAACGGACGGAGACGATGGCTGAAGCGATACTCATCGGCGTGAACCTCGACGGCGTGCTCGAACACGACGGCCTGCCGCTGCCCACGCCTGCCGAGCGGTTCCAGATGATCGCGGGCGCCGGCGTGTTCGACTACGTCGAGAAGAACCCGGTGCACGGCGAGGACCTGTCGCCGTACTTCGCGCTCGTCGACCGGCATGCGCTGCCGATCCGCGTGATCGGCGGCATCTGGTGCGCCGGCCGCGACGAAGCGCACGTCGCCGAGATCGTCGATGCCGGCGCGCGGTTCGGCAGCACGGTACTCAATTGCCAGTTGTACGCGCACCATGCGGACGGCCATCCGCTGTCGGACCGCGAAGTCGCCGACTTCTACCTGCGCGCATACGAACGCGGCGAGCCGGTTGGCTGCCTGCCGAGCCTCGAAGTGCACGTCGACATGTGGAGCGAGGATTTCCCGCGGATCGCGCGCGTCGCGCAATGCGTCGAGCAAACAGGCGTGCCGTTCCGGATCACGCTCGACCATTCGCACCTGCTGTTCAAGCTCGGCAATCGCGCCGAACTCGATGCATCGGGCCTGCGCGAGCCGGTCGAGCGCGTGCGACAGCTGCTCGACCCGGCCTCGCCGTCGGCCGTCTACGCCGACTGGATCGCACGCGGCTGGGTCCGCCACGCGCATGCGCGCAGCGTGATTCCGAACAATCCGGAGAACCGCTGGATGCGCCGCGCGGACGGACGGCCCGGCCGCGGGATCCAGTACCCGTTCGTCGAACCGGCGCCGGGCGCGTATCACGGCGAATGGCGCGCGGCACCGCTCGACACGTGGAAGACGGCGCTGCGGCGCCTGCTGCAATGGCAGGTTCATGCGCGGCCGACACCGCTCGAGCAGATCAGCTGCGAGTTCATCCCGTTTCCGGACTACGGCGGCGGCGCCCGCTATTCGATCTTCGACAACAACGTCGCGTGCGCGCAATGGCTGCGCGACACGTGGCACGCGCTCGCCGCGGAACCGGCGGATGTGCCGGCCGGCACCGGCGCACGCAGCTTCACCTGATTCGCCCCGCCCCATTCGACACCTGAGGACCGAACGATGACGCAACCCGCCTTTCACTTTTCGCTGAACCGGATGAGCGCGCCGCGCCTGCCGCTCGACCGCTATGTCGCGCTGTGCCGGCGGCTCGGCATCGACTCGATCGAGATCCGCAACGATCTCGACGGCGTCGAGATCACCGACGGCACGCCGGCTTCGGCCGTGCGCGCGACGGCCGAAGCCGGCGGCGTGACGATCCTGACGATCAACGCGCTGCAGCGCTTCGACCAATGGAACGCCGAGCGCGCGGACGAAGCGACCGTGCTCGCCGACTACGCCGCGCAATGCGGCGCACGCGCGCTGGTGCTGTGCCCGACCAACAGCCGCGGCGACACGCGCGAGCCCGCCGCGCGGCACGCCGATCTCGTCAAGGCGCTCAAGGCGCTCGAGCCGATCCTCGACGCGCGCGGCCTGCTCGGCTTCATCGAGCCGCTCGGCTTCGAGGAATGCGCGCTGCGCCGCAAGTCGGACGCGGTGAAGGGCATCTACGCCGCGGCCGGCGAGCGGGTATTCCGGCTCGTGCACGACACGTTCCACCATCATCTGTCGGGCGAGGACATCTTCTTCCCGAACCTGACGGGCCTCGTGCACATCTCGGGCGTCGAAGAAGGCGACCTGCCGGTCGACCGGATGCGCGACGGCCATCGCGTGCTGGTCGGCGGCGGCGACCGGCTCGGCAACGTCCGGCAGCTGCGCGAGCTGCTCGCGCGCGGCTATCGCGGCGCATTCTCGTTCGAGCCGTTCGCGAACGAAATCGCGGAAGCGGGTGACATCGAAGACCGGCTGCGCGCCAGCATCGACTACATCCGCGGCGAGCTGGCGGCTCGCTGAGCGTCGCAGCGGCGCACGCCGCCGCGGCAATCGCCGCGCGGCACGTCGCGTCGCGCATCCTGCCGCGCACGAAACGGCATGCGATGCGGCACACGACGTGACGTACGCGCGAGGCATGCGCGACACGACGCAGGCAAGCAGGCAATCCACAACAAAACGACGACAGGTCTGGAGACGACATGAAACGAATTTCGCCAACGGCACTCATCTGCTCAGGATTCCTCTGTTATTCGAGTGCTTTCGCGCAAACATCGGTCACGCTATACGGCGTCGCCGACGCCGGCCTCGACTACGTGAGCCAGGTGCAGGCCGGCAACGGCACCACCGCGTCGCGGCTGCGAGCGCAAAGCAGCGACTGGGGCGCGAGCCGGTTCGGGCTGCTCGGCCAGGAAGACATCGGCGGCGGCTATCGCGTGATCTTCAATCTCGAATCGGGCATCAACCTGATGTCGGGCATCGCGGGCGACGGCAACAACCGCCTGTTCAGCCGCAAGGCGCTCGTCGGCGCGCGCAACGACCGGCTCGGCACGCTGACGTTCGGCCGCAACCTGTTCATCGCGAACGATCAGTGGGACATGGATCCGCTGCTGCAGCAAGCCTATTCCGCGACCGCGCTGGTGCGCAGCCGCAACGTGCCGATCACCAGCAACAACGTCGAATACCGGTCACCGTCGTGGAACGGCTTCAGCGTGCACGCGCAGTACGCGCTCGGCAACCAGGCAGGCGGCTTCAATCTCGGCGCGGCGCACGAGTATGGTCGCAGCGACGGCATTCAGCTCACGTACCGCAACGACTTCGTGATGCTGCGCGCGATGTACGACGAGCTGCGCGACGCGAACGGCCGGATGAGCAACGTGTTCACGAGCTCGCGCGAGGTCTTCGCCGGTGCGAACCTCTATTGGCGCGCGCTGACGTTGCAGGCCGCGTACACGCACCTGAACGCGCCCGACACGCCTGCCGGCCTCGCGCGCAATGCCGATCACTACTGGATCGGCGCGCAGTATCGCGTGACGCCCGCGCTATCGCTCGGCGGCGCCGCGTACTACGTGCACGTCGGATCGGGGGCCGGCGACGCGACGCACGATCCGTCCGGCCACGCGTCGATGTTCGCGCTCGGCGGCGCCTACAGCCTGTCGAAGCGCACGCTGCTCTACGCGACCGTCGCGCACGTGCGCAACGCGAGCGGCTCGAATTTCTCGGTCGCGAACAACAACCCCGGCACGGACAACGACAACCTCGCGAATCCGCTGCCGGGCCGTTCGCAGACCGGCGTGAACATCGGCATCAATCACTCGTTCTGACGAGCGCGACGGTGCGCGGCCGACGTGAGCCATGCAGCGTCCCACGCAACGGAATCACCAGGAGAAAGGAGCACACCATGATCGAATTCGCCTTGTTCGGTGCGGGAAGAATCGGGAAGATCCACGCGGCGAATCTGGCGCGCCACCCGGGCGCGAAACTCAAGTACGTGATCGACCACCATGCGCCATCGGCCGAAGCACTCGCGCAGGCACACGGCGCGCAGGTCACCGACCTCGAACGCGCGCTCGGCGACCCGTCCGTGCAGGCCGTCGTGATCGCATCGAGCACCGATACGCACGCGGACCTGATCGTCGCGGCGGCGAACGCGGGCAAGGCCGTGTTCTGCGAGAAGCCGGTCGACCTGAGCGTCGCACGCTCGCGCGAATGCGCGGAGGTCGTGCGCCGCCGCGGCGTCACCTGCATGATCGGCTTCCAGCGCCGCTTCGATCCGACCTTCGCCGCGCTGAAGGCGCGCGTCGAGCGCGGCGAGATCGGCACCCCGGAAATGCTGGTCGTCACGAGCCGCGACCCCGGCGCGCCGCCCGTCGAGTACCTCCGCAGCTCGGGCGGCATCTTCAAGGACATGCTGATCCACGACTTCGACGTGTTCCGCTGGATCCTCGGCGACGAAGCGCAGACGCTGCACGCAACCGGCAGTTGCCTGACCGACCCGGCCGTGCGCGACGCCGGCGACATCGATTCGACCGCCGTGACGATCCGCACGCGGCGCGGCCTGCTGTGCCAGATCAACACGTCGCGCCGCGCGGCTTACGGCTACGACCAGCGCTTCGAGCTGCTCGGCAGCAACGGGATGCTGCAGGCCGGCAACGTGCGTCCGACCGAAGTGAGCGCATGGTCGGCGAACGGCATCGCCACCGACGTGCCGGAGCCGTTCTTCCTCGAGCGCTACCGGCACGCGTACGCGGCCGAGATCGCGCACTTCGTCGACGCGCTGCGCGACGGCACGCCGGTCAGGACGACGATCGACGACGGGCTCGCCGCGCTCGAGCTGGCGGAAGCCGCGATGACGTCGTGGCAGACGGGGCGCGTAGTCGAGGTGTGACGCACGCGACGGCGGCCGGCGGCAGCGCACCGCCGCCGTGCGGCGGGTGCCGGGCCGGATCCGCTACGCCGGATCGGCCCGGCCGCAGCGGCGGCGGCAGCGCGCCGAACGGCGCACGGCGCAGCCGCGAAAGCACGTATCATGGCGGCATGATCGGCGTCGCCGACACCCCGCTTCTTCACCATCATGCTCGATCACCTTATCTGCGACTGCGACGGCGTGCTCGTCGACAGCGAAGTCATTGCCGACCGCGTGCTGCTCGAAACGCTGTCCGCCACCTTCCCGCACCTCGATTTCGAAGCCGCCGCGAAGTCCGCGTTCGGCCAGCAGACGTCGCGCTTTCTCGCGGGGCTCGAAGCGCATTTCGGCATCCGGATGCCGGACAACTTCATCGAGACCGTCGAGCGCAACATCGAAACCGGTCTCGCGCAATCGCTCGCGCCGATCACCGGCGTGCGCGACGCGTTGCTGAGGGTCGGCCTGCCGGCCGCGGTGGTGTCGAACAGCCGGCTCGTGCGCGTGCGCAGCTCGCTGAAGCGCGCGTCGCTCACCGAAATCTTCGGCGAGCGCGTGTTCAGCTCCGAGCAGGTCGCGCGGCCGAAGCCCTACCCCGACGTGTACCTGCATGCGGCGCGCACGCTCGGCGTCGCGCCGGCGCGCTGCATCGTCGTCGAGGACAGCGTGTCGGGCCTGAACGCCGCGCGCGCGGCGGGCATGAAGACGATCGCGTTCGTCGGCGCGAGCCACATCCCCGACAACTACGCGGACGCGCTGCGCGCGATGGGCATCACGCGGATCATGCGCAGGATGGATGAACTGCCGGCGCTCGTCGCGGCCGGCCTGCGCGGCGAATTCGGCGACGTGCAGTCCTGACCGACCGCCGCGCCGAAGCGACATCACCGGCGTGCGGCTCGCTGCGCACGCCGTACCGCGGGCGCCACGGTGCGCCCGCCATGCCGGCCCTCAGGCCGGCTCGCAGCAGCGCTCGCGCGCGGCCGCCAGCGCTTCGCGGAATTCGACGAGTTCCGCGATCGTCAGCATCGGCAGCCCGTGCTGCTGCGCGAAACGCTCGACGTCGTCGCCGCGCGTCATCGTGCCGTCGGGATTCATCAGCTCGCACAGCACGCCCGCCGGCTTCAGCCCCGCGAGGATCGACAGGTCGACCGTGCCTTCGGTGTGGCCGCGGCGCGCCAGCACGCCGCCCGGTTGCGCGCGCAACGGAAACACGTGGCCGGGGCGCACGATGTCGTACGGCTTCGCATCGTCGGCGATCGCCGCGCGGATCGTCGTCACGCGGTCGGCCGCGGACACGCCGGTATGCACGCCTTCGCGCGCCTCGATCGACACGGTGAACGCGGTGCCGTTGCGGCTCTCGTTGGTCTGCACCATCGGCGGCAGCTCGAGCGCGCGGACCTTGTCGTCGGTCAGGCACAGGCACACGATGCCGCTGCACTCGCGGATCAGGAGCGCCATCGTCTCGGGCGTGATGCGTTCGGCGGCGACGATCAGGTCGGCCTCGTTTTCACGGTCGTGATCGTCCTGCAACACGACCGCGCGGCCCGCGCGCAACGCGTCGAGCGCGGCGGCGATGCGCGGCGGCACCGGTTCGGAATCCAGCAACGGGAGATCGGCAAAGGCGTCGGCAGGTGCCGACGAAACGGACTTGAAGGACATGTGAAACGCTCCTCGCGATTACGATTTGGGCGAAAAACGTTTCAGGGCATTGCAAACAGACAGAACGACAACCCGCTTCGCACGGACGGCAAAGCGGCCCTGACGGACATGACTATCTGCACATCTTCTCTCATCCGGACTATGACCGTCGGCTCTGGCATTCGACCAGATCTGCTGACCCCGCGCGGATGCGCGGGCGCTCGCGGGCTCGCCGGCTTTCGCCAGCCTACCGCCGGTGGGGAATTTCGCCCCGCCCTGAAGACGCACTGATTACCGGCCCGGGGGTCTCCCCGTGGAACGGCCGGCCAAGCATACATCAGCTGCGCGCACCGCGCAGCGAACCACACCTAAAACCTTACTGACGACGCCGTCTAACGGCATCGTCCGAACGGCCGACGCCGGGCCTGCGCGCGCGCCGATGGAACCGGCGCCGGCCGGGCAACCCGCCCGCGCGCTCAGCCGGCCGCGTGCGCGGCGTCGGGCACGAGCCAGCGCGGCGGCACCTCGGGGCTCACCGTCACGCGGAACGCGCGCGCCTCGCTGTCGCCGGGATTGCGCAGGCTGTACGGCTGGTCGGCGTCGAACACGATCGCGTCGCCGGTCGCGAGCAACTGGCGGCGATCGTGCACGCTGACTTCGAGCGTGCCCTCGCTGACGACCAGGTTGACCGTCGTGCCGGGCGCGCGGCGCGTGCCGGGCTCCGTGTGCAGCGGCGCGATCCGCAGCTCGTGGAACTCGGCCGCGGCCGGCTCGCCTTCCGGATACAGCGCGCGCGCCGAGAAGCGGCCGTTCGAGCTGACGACGCGCGCCGCGCGCTCGGCCGCCAGGTGCTCGAAGCCGTTCACCGCGTGACGGCGCAGGAATGCGGCGACCGACACCTTGAGCGCCGCGGCGATCTTGCAGAGCACCTTGATCGACGGCACGCTGCGCGCGGATTCGATCTGCGCGAGCATCGCGCGCGACACGCCGGACAGCCGCGCGAGCGCATCGAGCGACAGCTGCCGCTCGGCGCGCAGGCGCGCGAGGTTCACGCCGACGACCTGCTCGAGGACGTCGAGCGACGCGGACGTCCGCGCGTCGACGGCATTGCCGGATTCGAAGGAAGACACGTCGCGCACCAGCGCAAGGGGTGAAGACATAGCATGGCCTCCGGGCCGCCGCGCGGCCCTGCGAATGGGGTAAGCCTGAATCGGAATCGGGTTGCGCCACGAACGGCGCGTATCGAGACGCTATCACCCGGCCCCGACCCGGCAAACGAAGTTATCTTCACACCGTTATCAGCATCGCGGAGGAATGCGTTTCTCGCGAACCTTTTCCTGTCGCCATAGCGCCGGCGCACCGCCGCCCGATGCACCATCAATGCGCGGCCGGTGCGGCACCGCGCGCCGGCGCGCGCGCATCGAGCCGCATCGCGAGCCACGTGACGACGAGCGCCGCGAACGTCACCGCGACGGCGACCCACGGCAGCGCGTCGAGCGCGAAGCCGTGCCCCAGCGCGAGGCCGCCGAGCCACGCGCCGGCCGCATTGCCGACGTTGAACGCGCCGATGTTCAGCGTCGACGCGAGATGCGGCGCGCTCGCGGCCTTCTCGACGACGCGCGCCTGCAGCGGCGGCACCGTCGCGAACGCGGCGATCCCCCATACGAACACGGTCACCGCGGCCGCGACCGGCAGGTGGCTCGTCTTCGCGAACACGGCCATCACCGCCATCAGCGCGACCAGGATCGCGATCAGCGACGGCATCAGCGCGCGATCGGCGAGCTTGCCGCCGAGCGTGTTGCCGACCGTCAGCCCCGCGCCAAACAGCACGAGGATCAACGCGACCGCGCGCGGCGAATAACCGGTGACGGTTTCGAGGATCGGCGCGATATACGTGAACACGACGAACACGCCGCCGAAACCGAGCACGGTCATCAGCAGCGCGAGCCAGACCTGCGGCTCCTTCAGCACGCGCACTTCGTGGCCGAGGCCGACGGGCCCGCTGTCGTGGCGGTTCGGCACCAGCAGCGCGACGCCGCCGAGCGACAGCACGCCGAGCGCGGCGACGATCCAGAACGACGCGCGCCAGCCGAGCAGCTGGCCGACGAACGTGCCGAACGGCACGCCGAGCACGTTCGACAGCGTGAGGCCCGTGAACATCAGCGCGATCGCGCTCGCGCGCTTGTCGGCCGGCACGAGCGACGCGGCGACCACGGCGCCGATCCCGAAGAACGAGCCGTGCGCGAACGACGTGACGACACGCGCGACCATCAGCATCGCGTAGCCGGACGCGGTCGCGCACAGCACGTTGCCGACGATGAAGATCGCCATCAGCAGCTGCAGCGCGGCCTTGCGCGGCATGCGGCTCGTCAGCACCGCGAGCAGCGGCGCGCCGGCCGCGACGCCGAGCGCGTAGCCGGTGACCAGCAGCCCGGCCGACGGCAGCGACACGGCGAGGTCGTGCGCGACTTCGGGCAACAGGCCCATGATGATGAATTCGGTGGTGCCGATGGCGAAGGCGCTGATCGCGAGCGCCAGGAGCGGAATGGGCATGACGTTCTCCGAAAGGGCGGCGGGCGCGGCGCCCGGTCGGTGCCGCACCGCACAAAAGGCGGGATCTGCGCGCATTGTCCCGAATACGCCTATCTTTGATAATTGGCGTGGCATTTGAACCATTTTCAAAAATCTCTGGAAAATCCGATGGATCGACTGGGCGACATCCGGCTGTTCGTCGAGGCGGCCGAACTGGGCAGCCTGTCCGCGGCCGGGCGCAAGCTGAACCTCACGCCGGCCGCCGCGAGCGCGCGCCTCGCGAAGCTCGAGGCGAAGGTCGCGACGCGGCTGTTCGAGCGCTCCACGCGGCAACTGCGGCTCACCGACGAAGGCCGGCTCTACCTGAACTGCTGCCGGCAGGCGCTGCAGGCGCTCGACGACGCGCACGCGCTGCTGCAGGAAGGCCGCAACGTGGTGGCCGGCAAGGTGCGGCTGTCGTCGACGTCCGATTTCGGCCGCAACCAGCTGCTCGACTGGCTCGACGAATTCACCACGCTGCATCCGGGCGTCACGTTCTCGCTGACGGCGTCCGATTCGGCGTCGAACCTGTGGCAGGACGAGATCGACCTCGCGATCCGCTTCGCCGCCCCGCCCGACGGCGCGTTGATCGCGCGCCGGCTCGCCGCGAACCGGCGCGTGCTGTGCGCGGCGCCCTCGTTCGTCGAGCGCCACGGCGTGCCGGCCGATCCGCACGATCTGGCCCGCTTTCCCTGCAACGTGATCACGATCGCGTCGGGCCCGATGAACACGTGGCGCTTCACGCGCGGCGACGAGGTGCAGACCCACACGGTGCCGGTATCGACCGCGTTCGAGACCAACGACGGCGGCTTGACCCGCGAATGGACGCTGCGCGGCCACGGCATCGCGCTGAAGTCGCTGTGGGACATCGCCGACGACGTGCGCGCCGGCCGGCTGCGCGTGCTGCTGCCCGACTGGCGGCACCAGGACGCGCCGCTGCACGCGATCTATCACAGCAAGCGCTACATGGCGCCGCGCGTGCGCGTGCTGCTCGACTTCCTCGCCGAGCGCTTCGCGCGCGAGGAAGCGGCGCTGGACGACCTGCTGAACGCGTGCCGCTGACGGCTGCCGCGCCGTCATATCAGGGTCGGAATGCAACGAAAGGCGTCGCGCGGCCGCAACCCGCCGCCCGCCCGGCACGGCGCGTAAAGCTATAATGGAAGGCTTTCCCGACGGCTTTTCACGCGTTCACGCGTTGCGCGAGAGGCTCGCCCGACGCGCGCTGCGCGCCCCGGTCCGCCACGCGGCACCGGCACGCGCCGCTGCATCGCAGCAGCCGTCCCGATTCACCCTTGACGACGCCCCCAGGTCAACCACTGCGAACGGCGAATCCCCATGACGAAGAAAGTTTACGTAAAGACCTTCGGCTGCCAGATGAACGAGTACGACTCGGACAAGATGGTGGACGTGCTCAATGCGGCCGAAGGCCTCGAAAAGACCGATACCCCGGAAGACGCGGACATCATCCTGTTCAACACGTGCTCGGTGCGTGAGAAGGCGCAGGAAAAGGTGTTCTCCGATCTCGGCCGCGTGCGCGAGCTGAAGGAAGCGAAGCCGGGCCTGCTGATCGGCGTCGGCGGCTGCGTCGCCAGCCAGGAAGGCGCGTCGATCGTGTCGCGCGCGCCGTACGTCGACCTCGTGTTCGGCCCGCAAACCTTGCACCGCCTGCCGCAGATGATCGACGCGCGCCGCGAGAGCGGCCGCGCGCAGGTCGACATCTCGTTCCCGGAAATCGAGAAGTTCGACCACCTGCCGCCCGCGCGCGTCGAGGGGCCGAGCGCGTTCGTGTCGATCATGGAAGGCTGCTCGAAGTACTGCAGCTACTGCGTCGTGCCGTACACGCGCGGCGATGAAGTGTCGCGCCCGCTCGACGACGTGCTGACCGAAGTGGCCGGCCTCGCCGACCAGGGCGTGCGCGAAGTCACGCTGCTCGGCCAGAACGTGAACGCCTACCGCGGCGCGCTTGCGGCCGGCTCGTCCGAAATCGCCGATTTCGCGACGCTGATCGAATACGTCGCCGACATCCCCGGCATCGAGCGGATCCGCTACACGACGTCGCATCCGAAGGAATTCACGCAGCGCCTGATCGACACCTACGCGAAGGTGCCGAAGCTCGTGAGCCATCTGCATCTGCCGGTCCAGCACGGCTCCGACCGCATCCTGATGGCGATGAAGCGCGGCTACACGGTGCTCGAATACAAGTCGGTGATCCGCAAGCTGCGCGCGATCCGCCCCGACCTGTCGCTGTCGACCGACATGATCGTCGGCTTCCCCGGCGAGACCGAGGACGATTTCGACAAGATGATGGCGCTCGTGCACGAGATGAGCTACGACACCAGCTTCTCGTTCATCTATAGCCCGCGCCCCGGCACGCCGGCCGCGAACCTGCACGACGACACGCCGCGCGAGGTCAAGCTCAAACGCCTGCAACATCTGCAGGCGACCATCGAGGAAAACGTCGCGCGCATCAGCCAGTCGATGGTCGGGAAGGTCGAGCGGATCCTCGTCGAGGGCCCGTCGCGCAAGGATCCGAACGAACTGTCGGGCCGCACCGAGAACAACCGGGTCGTGAATTTCCCGGCGCCGCTCGCGTCGCACCCGCGCCTGATCGGCCAGATGATCGACGTGAAGATCAACCATGCGTACCCGCACTCGCTGCGCGGCGAGCTGCTGCTCGTGAGCGACGACGCGAGCGCGGCCACCCACTGACCGACTGACGTTCCACAGGAGCCCGACGCTACTTTGAAGACCGTCCAAGCACTGGAATTCACCGCGCCGCGCGACGACAACGCGCGCCTCGCCAACCTCTGCGGCCCGCTCGACGAGAACCTGCGGCAGATCGAACAGGCGCTCGACGTCACGCTCGCGCGGCGCGGCCACCGGATCACGATCCGCGGCCGCGGCGCGAAGCTCGCGCTCGCGGCACTCGAGAACTTCTACAACCGCGCGCGCGATCCGCTGTCGGTCGACGATATCCAGCTCGCGCTGGTCGAAGTGCGTCACACGTCCGGCAACGGCCGCCAGGACACGCTCGACGTGCGCTTTCGCGGCGATCCGGACCATCCGTTCGACGAGCCCGTCGTGCAGCTCGACGATGAAATGCCGGACGAAGAACCCGCGCCGAAGCTCTACACGCGGCGCGCCGACCTGCGCGGCCGCACGCCCGCGCAGCGCGAATACCTGAAGCAGATCCTGCAGCACGACGTGACGTTCGGCATCGGGCCGGCCGGCACCGGCAAGACCTACCTCGCGGTCGCGTGCGCGGTCGACGCACTCGAGCGCGACCAGGTCAAGCGGATCGTGCTGACGCGCCCGGCCGTCGAGGCCGGCGAGCGGCTCGGCTTCCTGCCGGGCGATCTCGCGCAGAAGGTCGACCCGTACCTGCGGCCGCTGTACGACGCGCTGTACGACCTGCTCGGCTTCGACAAGACCGCGAAGATGTTCGAGCGCCAGATGATCGAGATCGCGCCGCTCGCGTACATGCGCGGCCGCACGCTGAACCACGCGTTCATCATCCTCGACGAGGCGCAGAACACGACGCCCGAGCAGATGAAGATGTTCCTCACGCGGATCGGCTTCGGCTCGAAGGCCGTCGTCACCGGCGACACCAGCCAGGTCGACCTGCCGCGCGGGCACAAGAGCGGCCTCGTCGAGGCGCAGCAGGTGCTCGGCGGCGTGCGCGGCATCGCGCTCACGCGCTTCACGAGCGCCGACGTCGTGCGCCATCCGCTCGTCGCGCGCATCGTCGAGGCGTACGACGACTTCCACGCGCAGCACAAGGACGCGTAGGAAGCCGGCGGCGCCCGCGCGCCGCACCGGCCACCGGCCCCAGCCCGGCCCGCCCGACGGCGCGCCGGGCATTTTTTCGCCTGCGCGCGGCCGGTTCGAATTCGGGAGCGATCGGCCGTTTGGTGTATCCTCAACGCGTTCCAATCGCCGCACCCGTCATGAAATCTTCCCGTTCTCGCAAGTCCGGGCGCGACCAGTCCGCCGCGCCCGATTCCCCCCGTCTTGCGCTGTTCGATGCGAAGGGCAAGGCCCGGACCGTCAACGCGCAAGGGCTTCGAATCGACTTCCCGGACGGCCGCAGCCTGATGTTCGACCTGTCGGGCAGCTCCGGCGAGGCGGCCGTCGCGATCGTCGCGCAGCACAACGATCCGGCGATGCGCGCGAAGCTCGCGCTGCAGCCCGAGCACTACGACAGCGTGACGCTGCACGTGGGTGCCGAACCCGCGCCGCGCGACGAGGAAATCGCGGAAATGGCGGACGAGCTGCGCGAGCTGGAGCTCGACCTGTCCGTGCAGTACGGCGACGAGATCACCGCCGACATCCGCAAGACGCTGCCGAAGCGCAAGCTGATCGCCGAATGGCTCGAGCCTGCGCTGTTCGCGAACGCGCAGCTCACCGTGCGCTTCGTCGGCGAGGAAGAAGGCCGCACGCTGAACGCCGGCTACCGCCACAAGGACTACCCGACCAACGTGCTGACCTTCGCGTACGACCCAGCGCCCGACGGCACCGTGATCGGCGACCTCGTGCTGTGCTGCCCGGTCGTCGAAAAGGAAGCGCACGAACAGGGCAAGCCGCTCATCGCCCATTACGCGCACCTGCTGGTGCACGGCGCGCTGCACGCGCAGGGCTACGATCACGAGACGAGCGACGAGGACGCCGCCGAAATGGAAGCGCTCGAAGTCGACATCCTCGCGAAGCTGGGCTTCCCGAACCCGTACCAGTAAACGCCGTCCGCACCATGCACCACGCCGCGATGCTGCCGCCCGCCTACCCGCCGTCGATCGGCGAGGGACGGCTGCTGACGGAAGACGAACTCGCGGCGTCGCTCGCGCACACGATGCGCGACTGGGACGGCCGGCAGGATCTCTGGCTGTTCGGCTATGGCTCGCTGATCTGGAACCCCGGGCTGCCGACCGTCGCCGCCGTGCGCGGCAAGGTGCACGGCTACCATCGCGGGCTCTACCTGTGGTCGCGCGTGAACCGCGGCACGCCCGAACGTCCGGGCCTCGTGCTCGCGCTCGATCGCGGCGGCTCGTGCTCGGGCATCGCGTTCCGGCTCGCGGGCCCGACCGCTCAGCCGCATCTCGAGACGTTGTGGAAACGCGAGATGCCGATGGGGTCGTACCGGCCCGCGTGGCTGCCGTGCACGCTCGAGACCGGCGAACGCGTGAACGCGCTGGCATTCGTGATGCGCCGCGACGTGCCCACCTACACCGGCAAGCTGACCGACCCCGTCGTGAAGGAAGTGTTCAGCTGCGCGGCCGGCCGCTACGGTACGACGCTCGACTACGTGAGCCGCACCGTGGACGCGCTGCGCGCGAGCGGCATCCCCGACCGCGCGCTGGAAGGGCTGCTCGCGCGATGCCGGTGATGTCCGACCGGCCGGCTTGCGCGACGCCGGCCGCCGCCCCCGTGCATTCGAAGGAGAATCCGCGCCGATGAACCCGTCACGCAGATCGCGCGTCATGCTGGCCGCGCTGCTCGTCGCCACGAGCGTCGCGCTGTCCGGCTGCGGCATGTTCGGTTGCGGCGGCGCCGCGACCAACGGCGCGGCCGCCGGCGGCTGTTCCGCCGGCATGCGCTTCTGAGGGTCCGGGCGCCCGCCCGGCCCGCCCG
Source organism: Burkholderia sp. BCC1998 (assembly GCF_905339875.1). NCBI lineage: Bacteria > Pseudomonadati > Pseudomonadota > Betaproteobacteria > Burkholderiales > Burkholderiaceae > Burkholderia > Burkholderia sp. BCC1998. The sequence continues at coordinate 90,328 of NZ_CAJPHE010000021.1, read as the reverse complement.
GCCCGCGACGAAATGCCGCCGACGCCGACCGGCCGGCCGGTCGCCTCCGCTTTTTTTGCCGCCGTGCCCCGCCGCCCCTTTCTGAGATAGGATGGATACACAGGACGGCGTCGCGCCCGGCGCGGCCGTTCCCGAGCGGGGCTCGTGCGCGCCGCCTGCCCCTGGCCGGACGGCCGGTGTGACACGGCCGCGCCATGCCCTTGGTGTATCCTTGCCTACTCCGTGACCGCGCGCCCCGGCATGACCCGGGCGCACCACCATGAACGATTCGTATCCCAGTCGTAAGCTCACCGACAAACCGCAAGAAAAGCGCTCGCTGCTCGAGCGCCTGACCGACTTCATCTCGCCCGAGCCGGAATCCCGGTCCGAGCTGCTGGAAATCCTCCAGGACGCCCACGAACGCAACCTGATCGACGCCGATTCGCTGTCGATGATCGAAGGCGTGTTCCAGGTGTCCGACCTGTGCGCCCGCGACATCATGGTGCCGCGCGCGCAGATGGACGCGATCAACATCGCCGACAAGCCTGAAGACTTCATCCCGTTCGTCCTCGAGAAGGCGCACTCGCGCTACCCCGTGTACGAGGAGAACCGCGACAACGTGATCGGCGTGCTGCTCGCGAAGGACCTGCTGCGCTTCTACGCCGAAGAGGAATTCGACGTGCGCGGGATGCTGCGCCCCGCCGTGTTCATTCCCGAATCGAAGCGCCTGAACGTGCTGCTGCACGACTTCCGCGTGAACCGCAACCACCTCGCGATCGTCGTCGACGAATACGGCGGCGTCGCGGGCCTGATCACGATCGAGGACGTGCTCGAACAGATCGTCGGCGACATCGAGGACGAATACGACTTCGACGAGGAAGCCGGCAACATCATCTCGGGGCCGGACGGCCGCTTCCGCGTGCGCGCGCTCACCGAGATCGAACAGTTCAACGAGGCGTTCGGCACCGACTTCCCCGACGACGAGGTCGACACGATCGGCGGGCTGATCACCCATCATTTCGGCCGCGTGCCGCACCGCGGCGAGAAGCTGCAGCTCGGCAACCTCGTGTTCGAGATCCAGCGCGGCGATGCGCGCCAGGTCCACGTGCTGCTGGTGCGCCGCAACCCCCTCGCGAGCCGCCGCGCCGAAACCTCGCACGAGGACTGACCGTCTCGCGCCGGCCGCGTCTCCTTCAACCGCTCGCCCTCTTTCGCTTCACATGGACGATCCGATCCCGTCCCGCCCGGCTGGCGGTCTTCTCGCGCCGGCGCCCGGCCGCACGCTGCCGCGCTGGCACTATCCGGCCGCGCTGCTCGCCGGCGCGGCCAATACGCTCAGCTTCGCACCGACCCCGCACGGCGGCTGGCTCCAGCTCGTCGTATTCGTCTGGTTTTTCGCGCAGCTGACGCGCACGTCGAGCTGGCGCGGCGCCGCGCTCACCGGCGGCGCGTTCGGCTTCGGCAACTTCATCAGCGGCATCTGGTGGCTCTACATCAGCATGCACGTGTACGGCGAGATGGCCGCGCCGCTCGCGGGCGGCGCGCTGGTGCTGTTCTCGCTCTACCTGTCGCTGTACCCGGCATTCTCGGCGGGGCTCTGGTCGTTTTGCGCGGGCCATGCATGGCATCGCCGCGAACCCGATCCGCGGCCGTTCTCGCCGACCTGGCACGGCGCGTTCGCGTTCGCGAGCGCCTGGGCGCTCGGCGAATGGCTGCGCGGCACCGTATTCACCGGCTTCCCGTGGCTCGCGAGCGGCTATCCGCAGGTCGACGGACCGTTCGCGGGCTTCGCGCCGGTCGTCGGCGTGTACGGCATCGCCTGGGTGCTCGCGCTGTTCGCCGCGCTGGTCGTGCAGGCGCTCGTCGCCGCGCGCCGGGCGCCCGCATCCGAACGCGGCGCCGCCGGCAACGCGCGCGTGCGCATCGCCGCGCCGGCCGGCATCGCCGTCGCGCTCGTCGCGGCCGGCATCGCGCTGTCGCAGGCCGCGTGGACCGTGCCCGCGAACGCGCCGCTCACGGTGCGGCTGCTCCAGGGCAACGTGAAGCAGGACATCAAGTTCGAGCAGGAAGGCATCGACGCGGCGATCAAGATGTACACGCAGATGATCGTCGAGAAACCGGCCGACCTGATCGTCACGCCGGAGACCGCGATCGCGGTGATGATCCAGGAACTGCCCGAACCGTTCGCCGTCGCGATCCGCAAGTTCAGCGACACGACCGGCTCGGCCGTGCTGTTCGGCGCGGTCGGCGCATCGGTCACGCCGGACGGCCACTACGTCGACTACACGAACAGCCTGTACGGCGTAACGCCGCACTCGCGCGACATCTATCACTACGACAAGCACCATCTCGTGCCCTTCGGCGAGTTCATCCCGTGGGGCTTCCGGTGGTTCGTCGACCTGATGAAGATGCCGCTCGGCGACTTCGCGCGCGGCGCGCCGGTGCAGAAGCCGTTCCTCGTGCACAACCAGCCGGTGATGGCCGACATCTGCTACGAGGACTTGTTCGGCGAGGAAATCGCCGCGACGATCCGCGACAATCGGCAGCCGCCCGGCGTGCTCGTCAACGTGACGAACCTCGCGTGGTTCGGCGACACGATCGCGCTCGACCAGCACCTGCAGATCGCGCGGATGCGCGCGCTCGAAACGGGCCGGCCGATGCTGCGCTCGACCAATACCGGGATGACCGCCGCGATCGACGCGCGCGGCCGCGTGCTCGGCCAGCTCAAGCCGTTTACGATCGGCTCGCTCGACGTGCGGATCGAAGGCACGAGCGGCTTCACGCCGTACGTGACGAGCGGCAACAACATCGTGCTCGCGGTGTCGCTGGTGCTGCTCGCGTTCGGCTTCACGTTCGGGCCGGGCCTGCGCCGCGGCAACGGCGCGAAGGCCGGCGGCGACCGCAACGCCTGACGCATCGGGCGGCCGGCGCGCGCGGCGCGGCGCGGCGCAGCCGCCGCCGTCGATGCGGCATGCCGACCGCCCCGCCCGCCGACGTTCGGCGCACGAGGCCGAGTCCGCACGACACCCCGGCAAGCCGCATGCAGGAAGCAACGACGCGCGACGTCGCGCCGGCCAGCCGTTCAGGCCGGCCGCTGCGCGGCCGCGGCCAGGCCGCGCAGATCCCGCGCGAGCGCTTCCAGCACCGGCGCCCATGCGCCGAACGTCGGCTGCCGGTACAGCGTCGCGGTCGGATACCACGGGCTGTCGGTGCGCTCGAGCAGCCATGGCCAGTGCGGATTCACGTCGAGCAGCACCCAGGTGCGTGCGCCGAGCGCGCCCGACAGGTGCGCGACCGACGTGCACACCGTGATCACCAGATCCAGCGCGCCGATGAACGCGGCCGTATCGTCGAAACTCTCGAGTTCGCCGGTGAAGTCCTCGATCGCGAAACCGGCCGCGCGCGCCGCGGCGACATCCGCGTCCGCGCCCGGCTGCAGCGAGTAAAACGCGACGCCGTCGACACCGCGCAACGCATCGGCATAACGCTCGAGCCCGACGCGCCGCAACGGATTGCGCTGGTGCCCCGCGCTGCCCGTCCATACGAGCCCGACCTTCAGCCGGCCATCGCCCGCGAGCCGCGCTCGCCATGCGTCGCGGGCACGCGGATCGGCATGCAGGTACGGCACCGCCGCGCCGAGCGTCGACGTCTCCATCCCGAGCATCAACGGCAGGCCGATCAGCGGCACTTCGTAGTCGAATGCCGGCAGCGCGTCGACGCCGCCGCCCGCGCTGAACGCATCCGCGTGCGCGCCGAGGCTGCGCCGCATCAGCGTGCCCACCTGCGGAAACGTGTTCCACGCGAGCCGGCCGCCCTCGCGGTGCACGCGCTCGGCGAGCGGCGCGACGAAGCGCGCGAACTGCAGCACGTCGCCGAGCCCCTGCTCGCCCCAGACGAGCAGCGTCTTGCCCGCGAGCGGCTCGCCGTGCCAGCGCGGGCCGGGCAGCACCGGCCGGCGGCCGCGCAGCTCGCCGGCACCGTCCCAGCGCGCCTCGTGGCCGCGCCAGCCGGCCGCGTAGTTGCCGCGCACGAGCTGGATGATCGCGAGGTTGAAACGGAACGACGCATCGTCGGGCGCCAGCTCGCACGCGCGCGCCGCATGACGCTCGGCGTCGTCCCAGCGCTGCGCCTCCTTCATCGCCATCGCGATGTTGTTCTGCGCGAGCGCATTGTCGGGCGCGATCTCCGCGAGCCGCGCCGCGCACGCGAGCGCGCCGTCGAGGTCCTGCGTCGCGAGCCGCGCGACGACCAGGTTGGTCCACACCTGCACGTCGTGCGGGTCGGCCGCCACGGCCGCGTCGAGCAGCGCGATTTCTTCGTTGCGGTCGCCGCCCGACAGCCGCAGCGCGATCGCCAGGTTGTTGCGCAGCGACGGCCAGCCCGGATCGAGCGCATAGGCGGCGCGGTACGACGCGACGGCGTCAGCGTGACGGCCGAGCATCTGCAGCGCATAGCCATGATTGAAACTCGCGCCGGCGCCCGGATGCACGCGCAGCGCGCATTCGGCCAGCGCGAGCGCGTCGGCGCCACGCTGCCGTGCGACGAGCGCCGCGGTAAGCTGCGCGAGCGCGGCCATGTCGACGGCGTGCAGATGGCCGGCGGCGGCGAGCCAGAGCGCATGCGCGTCGCGCTCGCCGCGCGCGTGCGCGTCGGCGGCCTGCCCGAGCAGCGCAAGCAGCGGCGGCATCAGCGGAATGAGGAGGTCGTTCGAATCGTCCATGCGGTCCGGAGTGGGCAATCGGTCGCGCGGCAGGCGTCGCGCGCGCCGCAATACGCGCATCTTAACGCCCGCGCAAAGCGGCGCGGCAGGCGGAGCGAGCAGCGCATCGCGACACCGCGCGCGAGCGCACCGCGCGCATCGACGACCCGCGCACGGGCTGCGCACGGCTCGCCCGAAACACCGTCGACGCCCCCTTCGTCCGCGTTCCGGCCGCATCCGGCCGCCGATCCGGTAAAATTGCACGTTTCAGCACACTAACAAGCCGCGCCGCCGCGCGAGCCGACCCTCCGGGCCCCGCCCGGAGCGCCGCCCGCAACGGAGCGCCAGCGCCACGAAGGCTCTTCATGCTTACGTTTCAGCAAATCATCCTGACGCTGCAGTCCTACTGGGACAAGCAGGGTTGCGCCCTGCTCCAGCCCATCGACATGGAAGTCGGCGCGGGCACGTCGCACGTCCACACGTTCCTGCGCGCGGTCGGCCCCGAGCCGTGGCGCGCCGCCTACGTGCAGCCGTCGCGCCGCCCGAAGGACGGCCGCTACGGCGAGAACCCGAACCGCCTGCAGCATTACTACCAGTACCAGGTCGTGCTCAAGCCGGCGCCGGAAAACATCCTCGATCTCTACCTCGGTTCGCTGGAAGCGCTCGGCTTCGACCTGAAGCAGAACGACGTGCGCTTCGTGGAAGACGACTGGGAGAACCCGACGCTCGGCGCGTGGGGCCTCGGCTGGGAAGTGTGGCTGAACGGCATGGAAGTCACGCAGTTCACGTATTTCCAGCAGGTCGGCGGCCTCGACTGCAAGCCCGTGCTCGGCGAGATCACGTACGGCCTCGAGCGCCTCGCGATGTACCTGCAGAAGGTCGAGAACGTGTACGACCTCGTGTGGACCGAATGGGAAGAGCAAGGCCCGAACGGCCCCGAGCTGCGCCGCCTGTCGTACGGCGACGTCTACCACCAGAACGAGGTCGAGCAGTCGACCTACAACTTCGAGCACGCGAACGTCGACCTGCTGTTCACGTTCTTCAACAGCTACGAAGCGGAAGCGAAGAAGATGATCGACGCGCAGCTCGCGCTGCCCGCGTACGAGCTCGTGCTGAAGGCCGGCCACACGTTCAACCTGCTCGACGCGCGCGGCGCGATCTCGGTCACGGAACGCGCGGCGTACATCGGCCGCATCCGCGCGCTGTCGCGTCTCGTCGCGCAGGCTTACTACGACTCGCGCGAGAAGCTCGGCTTCCCGATGCTCGGCAACCCGCCGGGCGTGCCGGGCCTCACCACCGACGCCCAGGACGCCGCCCAGCCGGCATGGGCGCCGCCGCTCAAGGTCGAACGCAAGATCGATCAGGACTGACGAGACGAGATTCAATCCACACATGACGCACAATCATCCCGCCCCCCTGCTCGTCGAACTGCTGACCGAAGAGCTGCCGCCGAAGGCCCTCGCACGCCTCGGCGACGCATTCGCCGAAGGCCTCGCGCAACGCCTCGCGGCGCGCGATCTCATCGAAGGCGAACTCGTATTCGAACGCTACGCCACGCCGCGCCGCCTCGCGGTCGTCGTGCAGAACGTGCGCGCCGTCGCGCCTGAAAAGCAGGTCCGCGAAAAGGTCCTGCCGGTGTCCGTCGCGCTCGACGCCGAAGGCCGGCCGACCGCCCCGCTCGCGAAGAAGCTCGCGGCGCTCGGCCATCCGAACCTGTCGATCGCCGATCTCGAGCGCGCGCAGGACGGCAAGGCCGAAGCGTTCTTCGTCAACTACTCGGCGGCCGGCGCGACGCTCGCCGACGGGCTGCAGACCGCGCTCGACGAAACGCTCGAGAAGCTGCCGATCCCGAAGGTCATGACCTACCAGCGCCCGGACGGCTCCGACGTGAAGTTCGTGCGTCCGGTGCACCGCCTGACCGTGCTGCACGACGACCGCATCGTGCCCGTCACCGCGTTCGGCGTCGATGCCGGCGACACCACGCTCGGCCACCGCTTCCTGTCCGACGGCCTCGTCGCGATCCAGCATGCGCGCGCGTATGCCGACACGCTGCGCGACAAGGGCCGCGTGATCGCGCACTTCGCCGATCGCCGCGAAACGATCCGCACGCAGCTGAACGAACACGCGAACGGCGACACGGTCGTGATGCCCGAGTCGCTGCTCGACGAAGTGACGTCGCTGGTCGAATGGCCGGTCGTCTATCCGTGCCGCTTCGAGGACGAATTCCTGCAGGTTCCGCAGGAATGCCTGATTCTCACGATGCAGACGAACCAGAAGTACTTCGCGCTCACCGACGTCGCCGGCAAGCTGCGCTCGCGCTTCCTGATCGTGTCGAACATCGAGACGAAGACGCCGGGCGAGATCATCGAAGGCAACGAGCGCGTCGTGCGCCCGCGCCTCGCCGACGCGAAGTTCTTCTTCGAACAGGACAAGAAGAAGCCGCTGGCCGAGCGCGTGCCGCTGCTCGCGAACGTCGTCTATCACAACAAGCTCGGCTCGGCGCTCGCACGCGTCGAGCGCCTCGAGGCGCTCGCCGGCGAGATCGCGCCCGCGATCGGTGCCGACGCCGCGCACGCGAAGCGCGCCGCGCGCCTCGCGAAGGCCGACCTGCTGACCGACATGGTCGGCGAGTTCCCGGAACTGCAGGGCACGATGGGCACGTACTACGCGCGCCACGACGGTGAGCCCGACGACGTCGCGCTTGCGTGCGCCGAGCATTACCAGCCGCGCTTCTCCGGCGACGCGCTGCCGACCACGCCGGTGTCCACCGCCGTCGCGCTGGCCGACAAGCTCGAGACGATCGTCGGCATCTGGGGCATCGGCCTCGCGCCGACCGGCGAGAAGGATCCGTTCGCGCTGCGCCGTCACGCGCTCGGCGTGCTGCGCCTGCTGCTCGAGAAACAGCTGCCGCTCGATCTCGTGTCGCTGCTGCGCACGGCCCATGCGCGCTTCGAAGGCGTGCCGGGCGTCGCCGAATCGACCGACGCGATCTTCGCGTTCTTCATCGACCGCCTGCGCGGCCTGTTGCGCGAGCGCGGCTACTCGGCCGGCGAAGTCGACGCGGTGCTGAGCCTGAACCCGACGCGTGTCGACGATCTCGTCGCGCGCCTCGACGCGGTGCGCGAATTCACGCGCCTCGCGGAAGCCGAAGCGCTCGCGGCCGCGAACAAGCGGATCTCGAACATCCTGAAGAAGTCGGAAGGCGGCGCGAACGGCACGGTGCAGCCGACGCTGCTCGTCGAGGCCGCCGAGAAGGCGCTGCACGAGCAGCTCGCGGCCGTGACGCCGCACGTGCAGTCGCAGCTCGAGGCGCGTGCGTACACGGGCGCGCTGTCGGCGCTCGCCGCGCTGCGCGCGCCGGTCGACACGTTCTTCAACGACGTGATGGTCAACGCCGAGGATCCCGCGCTGCGCGCGAACCGTCTCGCGCTGCTGTCGGCGCTGCATCAGCAGATGAACTGCGTCGCCGACATCTCGAAGCTCGCCGCGTAAAGGCCGAACGATGCCGACCAGCCCCAACCGCAAGCTCGTCGTCCTCGACCGGGACGGCGTGATCAACGTCGATTCGGACGCGTTCATCAAGACGCCCGACGAGTGGATCGCGCTGCCCGGCAGCCTCGAGGCGATCGCACGACTCAACCACGCCGGCTATCGCGTGGTCGTCGCGACCAACCAGTCCGGCATCGGTCGCGGGCTGTTCGACATGGCCACGCTCAACGCGATGCACCTGAAGATGCATCGCGCGGCGGCCGCGGTCGGCGCGCGCATCGACGCGGTGTTCTTCTGCCCGCATACGTCGGAAGACCACTGCGACTGCCGCAAGCCGAAACCCGGCATGATGCAGATGATCGCCGAGCGCTTCGAGATCGATCCCGGTCACACGCCGGCCGTCGGCGATTCGCTGCGCGACCTGCAGGCCGGCGTCGCGGTCGGCTTCCGGCCGCACCTCGTGCTGACCGGCAAGGGCAAGAAGACGCTCGCCGCGGGCAACCTGCCGGACGGCACGCAGGTCCATGATGACCTGCGCGCGTTCGCACTCGACTTCCTTTCACACGAACACGAGTGATGCGGCCGCCGCGCGCATCCTCCCTACTGTCAGACCCACGCCGATGCGCTTCGTCCGCTCCCTGCTGCTGCTGATCTACTTCATCCTGTACACGGTGCCGTACGCCACCGCGTGCTTCATCGCCTTTCCGTTCATGCGCCCCGACGCGCGCTACTGGATGGCGGCCGGCTGGTGCAAGTCGACGCTGTGGGTCGTGCGCTGGCTGAACGGCATCCGCTACCGGATCGAAGGCTACGAGAACCTGCCCGACGGCCCGGCCGTGCTGCTGTCGAAGCACCAGTCCGCGTGGGAGACGCTCGCGTTTCCGGCGCTGATGCCGAAGCCGCTCTGCTACGTGTTCAAGCGCGAGCTGCTGTACGTGCCGTTCTTCGGCTGGGCGCTCGGGCTGCTGCACATGGTCAACATCAACCGCAAGGAAGGCAAGAATGCCTTCGTGTCGGTGATCCGCCAGGGCAAGAAGCGCCTGTCGGAAGGCGCGTGGATGATCATGTTCCCGGAAGGCACGCGCACGCCGGTCGGCAAGCAGGGCAAGTACAAGACGGGCGGCGCGCGCTTCGCGATCGAAACCGGCGCGCCGGTCGTGCCGATCGCGCACAATGCAGGTCGGGTGTGGCCGCGCAATTCGTTCACGAAGTTCCCGGGCGTCGTCACCGTGTCGATCGGCAAGCCGATTCCGGTCGAAGGCAAGACGCCCGACGTATTGAACTCGCAGGTCGAAGCATGGATCGAAGCGGAAATGCGCCGCATCGATCCCGATGCGTATCGCCAGCCGGGCAATGCCGGCACGCGCGATGCCGCACGCGTCTGAATCACCCGGATTGCAGCCGTTGCGTACGACGAAACGAAGCGAACTGATGAAAAAGCGTCCGCGGCCACGGCCTGCCATCGTGGCACTCGATCATCGCCAGATGGACCTGCCGCTCTTCGACGGGCCGGCAGCATCGCCGCCACCGTCGGCGCCCGCCGCGCTGCCGTCGCCGCCTGAAGCGGCTGCGGCTCCCGCGGTGCCGCTCGATCCGGGTCCCGCACCCGATCGCTCCCGCGTCCGCACGTTCGCACTCGACAGCCGCGTGCTCGAATATCGGTTGAAGCGCTCCGCGCGCCGCACGATCGGCTTCACGATCGACGGCAGCGGGCTGTCGATCACCGCGCCGCGCTGGGTCACGCTCGCCGACATCGAAGCGGCGATCGCCGAGAAGCAGCGCTGGATCTTCGCGAAGCTCGCGGAGTGGAAGACCCGCACCGAGCAGCGCGCGCTGCCGCAGATCGACTGGCGCGACGGCGCGCAACTCCCGTATCTCGGCAAGACGATCACGGTCGCGCTCGGCGCGGGCGCCGTCGCATTCGACGCCGATGCGCAACGGCTGTCGCTGCCGCTGCCCGCGCAGGCCGACATGCAGCAGATCAAGGATCGCGTGCAGGGCTGGCTGCAGGGCGAAGCGAAGCGGATCTTCGGCGAACGCCTGGCGGTCTACGCGGAACGGCTCGGCGTCACGTATTCGATGTATGCGCTGTCGTCGGCGGCGACGCGCTGGGGCAGCTGCTCGAGCGACGGCAAGATCCGGCTGAACTGGCGGCTGATCCACTTCCCGATGTCGATCGTCGACTACGTCGTCGCGCACGAGCTGTCGCACCTGCGCGAGATGAACCACAGCCCGGCCTTCTGGCAGACCGTCGAATCGATCTTCCCGGAATTCCGCGAAGCGCGGCACACGCTCAAGCATCACCCGCCCGAACTGCTGCCGGCGCTTTGACGCGATCGGCCGCACCAAAATACAAACGGGCGATGCGGATTCCACCACATCGCCCGTTTTTCCTGCCCGCGACGCACGTCGTGCGCCGCGCGCCCGGCGCTCAGTGCGCCTTCTTCTGAATGAACTCGATCTTGTAGCCGTCCGGATCCTCGACGAACGCGATCACGGTCGTGCCGTGCTTCATCGGGCCGGCTTCGCGGGTCACCTTGCCGCCTTGCGCCTTGATCTTGTCGCAGGCCGCGTACGCGTCGTCGACTTCCACCGCCAGATGGCCAAAGCCGTTGCCGAGATCGTAGGACGGCGTATCCCAGTTGTGGGTCAGCTCGAGCACGGTGCCCGCGCTTTCCGCTTCGTAGCCGACGAACGCGAGCGTGAACTTGCCTTCCGGATAATCCTCGCGACGCAGCAGCTTCATGCCGAGCAATTCGGTGTAGAACTTGATCGAGCGGTCGAGATCGCCGACTCGCAGCATCGTATGCAGCAAACGCATGTGTTGTACTCCTGTGGGGACTTTCCAGAAGCGGAAATTCTACCGGAGTCGGGTCAATCCCGCCGCCGGCGCCCCGTGCGCCACCGGCCGATACCCAAGCATCCGCACGGCGAGCGCGAAGCCCGTGCGGCAGGGGAAACCACTGCGCCCGACGCCCCCGGCAAGTCCATCGATCGGGTAACATCCTCCCACTTCGCACCAAAAACGGGCATGCCGCCCGCAGCCAGAACGCGACCACCGCCTCATTCCAGCCACACAGCCTGCCGTGAGAAATCGCCGATTCGAGCGCGCCGGACGCGCCGTCCGTCCGCCGCTGACCATGTCTTTGCCCAAGTCTCTGCCCATGCCCCAGCCCGCTTCCCGCCGCATCGGCGAGGTCCGCCGATGACCGCGCTCGCCGGCACGCCCGCGCGACGCGCGCTCGACATGCGCGCCGTCGGCGTGATGCTGCTGCTGTGCGCGATCTGGGGCTTCCAGCAGGTCGCGATCAAGAGCACCAACGCGGCGATCCCGCCGATGTTCCAGGCCGGGCTGCGCTCGGTGATCGCCGCGCTCCTGCTGTGGGGCTGGGCAAGCTCGCGCGGCACGCCGCTGTTCCGCGCGGACGGCACGCTCGGCGCGGGCATCGCGGCCGGTGCGCTGTTCGCCGGCGAGTTCATCTGCGTGTTCTTCGGGCTCACGCTGACGAGCGCGTCGCACATGGCGATCTTCCTGTACACGGCACCGTGCTTCACGGCGCTCGGCCTGCACCTGTTCGCGCCGGGCGAACGGCTGCAGCGCGTCCAGTGGGCCGGCGTCGGCCTCGCGTTCGCCGGCATCGCGCTCGCGTTCGCGGACGGCTTCCTGACGCCGCGCGCGCCCGGCGCATCGGTGCTGGCCGGGCTCGCCGGCGACGCGCTCGGGATCCTCGGGGGCGCGATGTGGGCCGCGACGACGGTCGTCGTGCGCTCGACGTCGCTCGCGCGCGCCAGCGCGAGCAAGACGCTGTTCTACCAGCTCGCGGTGTCGGCCGTCGTGCTGGTCGCGCTCGCCGTGCTGCTCGGCCAGATGTCGTTCGCGCGGGTCACGCCGATCGCGCTCGCGAGCCTCGCGTACCAGTCGGTGATCGTCGCGTTCGTCAGCTATCTGTCGTGGTTCTGGCTGCTGACGCGCTACAGCGCGTCGCGGCTGTCGGTGTTCACGTTCCTGTCGCCGCTGTTCGGCGTCGCGTTCGGCGTGCTGCTGCTCGGCGAATCGGTCGGCTGGCGCTTCATGTCCGCCGCCGCGCTGGTGCTGACGGGAATCGCGCTCGTCAACGCGCCGCCGCGCCGGCGCGCGTAACGCGACGCGGACGCGGTCCGGCAGCGACGAAAGCGGCGCGAAAAAAAAGCTGCCCGCTCAGGGCAGCCTCGTCGATCGCGCTCGGGGCAGGCGCCAGGTGCGACGCCCGCATGCCGCTACTCCGCGGCCTTGCGCGCCGCTGCAAGCGCCTGCGCGACGCCGACATATTCGGCCACGCTGACATCCTCCGCGCGTCGCGCGAGATCGAAGCCGAGCCCGTCGAAATCGATCGTCTCGCGGTAGTCGCCGAGCGTATTGCGCAGCATCTTGCGGCGCTGCGAGAACGCGGCAGTGACGACTTCGCCGAGCAGCACGGGATCGACGTCCGGCAGTTCGTGCGGCTCGTATGGAATCATCCGGACGATCGCCGAATCGACCTTCGGCGGCGGCTGGAACGATTCCGGCGGCACGTCGAGCATCTTCTCCATCACATAGCGGTACTGCAGCATCACCGACAGTCGCGAGAACGCCTTCGTGCCCGGCTCCGCGACCATCCGTTCGACCACTTCGTTCTGCAGCATGAAATGCTGGTCGATGACCGCGTCGGCGAACGTCATCAGGTGAAACAGCAGCGGGCTGGAAATGTTGTACGGCAGGTTGCCGACGATCCGCAGCGACGGCTTGTCGCCCGGTGCCGCGAGCGAGCGGAAGTCGAACGCAAGCGCGTCGCCCGCGTGCAACTCCAGCAGCGCGCCGAAGCGCTGCTGCAGGCGCCCGATCAGGTCGCGGTCGAGCTCGACCGCATGCAGCGGCGACTCGGGCGTCGCGAGACGCGCGATCAGCGGCTCGGTCAGCGCGCCGAGGCCGGGGCCGATCTCGACCATCCGCTGGCCGCGCGCGGGACCGATCGTCGCGACGATCGAGTCGATCACGCCGTGATCGACGAGGAAGTTCTGCCCGAAGCGCTTGCGCGCGAAGTGGCCTTGGTGCTGTCTGCTGTTCGACATCGACTGAGAAAAACGAAAAATACGACGAATGAGGTCAGGCTCGCGCGCGTCAGGCCGCGCGGCGATGGCGCGCCATCGTGACGGCCGTGTCGAGCGCGGCGACCATGCTGCCCGGATCCGCGCGGCCCGTGCCGGCCAGATCCAGCGCGGTGCCGTGATCGACCGACGTGCGGATGATCGGCAGCCCGAGCGTGACGTTGATGCCCTCGCCGAAGGTCGCATACTTCAGCACGGGCAAGCCCTGATCGTGGAACATCGCGAGCACGCAATCGGCGCCCTCGAGATGGCGCGGCTGGAACAGCGTGTCGGCCGGATACGGGCCGCGCGCGTCGATGCCCTGCGCTTGCGCGCGTGCGAGCGCCGGCGAGATCACGTCGATCTCCTCGCGCCCGAGATAGCCGTTCTCGCCCGCGTGCGGGTTCAGCCCCGTCACGAGGATGCGCGGCGCCGCGAGACCGAAGTCGCGCCGCAGGTCGCGATCGACGATCGCCAGCGTCTCGACGAGCCCGTCGATCGTCAGCGCGGCCGACACGTCCTTCAGCGGCAGGTGCGTGGTCGCGAGCGCGACGCGCAGCGGCCGCTCGCCCGTGCCTGCCAGCATCATCACGACGCGCGGCGTGTGCGTGCGTTCCGCAAGGTATTCGGTATGGCCGGTAAACGGCACGCCGGCATCGTTGATCGTGCTCTTCTGCAGCGGTGCGGTGACGATCGCGTCGAACCGGCCCGCCACCGCGCCGTCGATCGCGGCATCGAGCAGCCCGAGCACGTAGCGGCCGTTGGCCGCGTCGAGCTTGCCCGCCTGCGCGGGCACGGCGAGCGGATGATGCTCGACCGACACCGGCCCGCCGCCGGCGAGCACCGCCCGGTCGGCACCGACGGCCGCCGCGCGTGCGTCGAGCAGCGCGGCGTCGCCGAGCACGGTGAAATGCGCGCCGGGCCAGCGCCGCGCGGCATCCTGCAATGCCTGCACGGTCAGCTCCGGGCCGACACCCGCGGGTTCGCCGGTCGTGATCGCGATCTGCAGCGCGGATGCCGTCATGCGAAGCTCGCTCAGTTCGCCGGGCCGACGCCGCCGATCTTGTACTGCACGTACGACGAATCGCGCAGTTCACGCAGCCAGTCGGCGTACGCCTGCTCGGCCTTGCGCTGGCCGATCGCCTGGCGCGCGATATCCATCTGCTGCTGCACCGAGCCTTCCGCCTCGCGGCGCTCGACCACCTGGATCAGGTGGTAGCCGTACTCGGTACGAATCGGCTGGCTGATCTGGCCGGCCTGCAGGTTGTTCATCGCGCGCTCGAATTCCGGCACGGTCTCGCCCGGGCTGATCCAGCCGAGATCGCCGCCCTGCGACGCCGAACCGTCCTGCGAGTAGGTGCGCGCGAACTTCTCGAAATCGCCGCCGGCCTCGACCTGCTTGCGGATGTCCTGCAGTTGCTGGCGTGCCTGGCCTTCCGACTTGCCTTCGCCGACGCGCAACAGGATGTGGCGCACGTGCGTCTGGACGATCTTCGGTGCCGCGGCGGTCGCGCCCTGGCTCTGGCGGCGGTCGACGAGACGCACGATCTCGAAGCCGTCCGGCACGCGGATCAGCGTCGGGTTGACCTGGCCGGGGCGGAGCTTCGACGCGGCTTCGACGACGTCGGCCGGCAGCGCGGACGGCGCCTTGAAGCCGAGGTCGCCGCCCTTCTTCGCGTCGTTCGCTTCCGAGTTGTTCTTCGCGAGCTTCTCGAAATCGGCGCCCGACGTGGCCTGCTGCAGCAGCGCGTCGGCCTTCTTCTGCGCGGCTTCGATGTCGGCTTGCGGCGCGTTGGTCGGCGCCTTGATGAAGATGTGCTGGAAGCGCAGGTCCTGCTGCTGCGATGCGCTCGGCCCGCGCTGGCTCGCGATGTAGTTCGCGACCTCGGCGTCCGACACGGTGATCTTGCCGTCGACCTCGCGCTCGCGCAGCTTCGACAGCATCAGCTCGGTGCGGGCGTCGCTCGTGAACACGCTCCAGGGCACGCCTTGCGCGACGATGCGCGCGCGGTACTGCTCGAGCGTCATCCCGTTCGCCTGCGCGAGGCGCTGCAGCGTGGACTGCACGGTGGCATCGTCGATGCGGATCCCGTCGTCCTTGGCCTTCTGCACCTGGATGCGTTCGAGCACCATCTGGTTCAGCACCTGCGCGCGCAGCTGGTCGGCCGGCGGCACGGGCGCGTTCTGCTGCTGCAGCCGGCGCGAGATCAGGCCGACGCGCTGGTCGAGTTCGCGACCCGTGATCACGTCGTTGTTGACGACCGCGACGACTTCGTCGGCAAGCTGCGCGCCATGCGAACCAAGCGCCTGCGCCGCGGCCGGCGCAGCGGCGAGCAGCGCGGCGGCGGCGGCGAGGCTGGACACGACTGCCGCGAAACGAAGGGTTTTCTTCATTGCCACTGATACTCCATTGAAATCGTGCTGACCGGTGCAGACAAGCCGGCGTTACTCGTAGTTGCTGAAGCGGGACATCGGCGGCGGCGCGGACGGCAGCGGCGTGTAACCCGGCACCCCGGCGCGGAATGCGGCCACGAGACCGTTGTCGACGCTCGACAGCCCCTTCAACGTCAGCTGCATCATGAAGCGCGTCGACGAATTCTGCTGCCCCGACGTGTTCACGCCGTTCGCGTACCGCTGGACCCCGACTCCGAGCGCCCAGCAATCCGCGTCGTATTGTAAGCCGAGCAGACCGTCGACGACCCGGTCGGCGGCCAGGTCGTAGTTGAAGCGGCCGATCGCATACAGGCGGCGCGTGAGCGGCCACTGCGCGGACACCAGGAACTGGTTGATCGGCTGGTTGTCGAGCGTCGTGTTCGCACGCGTATAGCGGTAGCCGACGTTGATCACGCGGCGCTCGCCCGGGCTGAAACCGAAACCGATGCTCGACTTCACGAGCTGGTTGTTGTTCTGGTTGTACTGGAACGCCGTCTCCGACATGAAGCCTGAGCCGAGTTTCAGCGCGGCGCCGACGATCAGGTCGGAGTGGCGCGCCAGCACGGCGCTCTGGCCGGAGTTCAGCGTGACGCGCTGGTCGGCGAAATAGTACTGCTGCGCGACCACGAAGCGCGCGCGCTCGTCGCCGGTGCGCGGATCGATGAAGCGCGACGTCAGGCCGGCCGTGATCCGGTTCGCATCGGCGATCCGGTCGTTGCCGACGAACGTGTTCGGCTGGTAGATCTCCGCGAGGCCGAAGTCCGATTCCGCGGTGTCGAACAGCGGCGCGTTCGACTGGTCGCGATACGGCGTGTACACGTAGTACAGGCGCGGCTCGAGGGTCTGGATGAAGTCCTGGCCGAACAGGCGCACCGAGCGGTCGAAGATCAGGCCCGAGTCGAAGCTCACGGTCGGGATCGACTCGGTGAAGTGCTTCGGGCTGTTCGGCGTGCTCGACGACAGGTGGTTCAGGTCGTACGACGCGAAGTGGTACTGGACCTTCGGCACGGCGAAGTAGCCGGGGCCGTACACACCGTACGCGATATACGGGTTGAAGACGATCCGGTCGCCTTCGGTCATGTCGGCGGTCGTGATGCGGAACCGCGAATAGTCGGCTTCCGCGCCGAAGTCGAAGCCGCCGACGTTGTACTTCGTGTACTTCACGTTCAACTGCGGCTCGCGGCTGTACGGCGCGATCGACGGCGGCAGCGTCTGCCAGTGCTGGTAGCGCGCGAGCACCGACCACGGGCCGTTGTTGTACGTGAGGCCGGCTTCCTGCTGGTACAGCGTCTGCGTCCCGTTGATGAACTGGTTCATCGACCCAAGGTCTTCGGGATACGTGTTGTCCGAGACCTTGTTGTAGTAGACGTAGCCGCCGAAACCGCCGCCGAAGTTCTGCTGGTGCTGCCAGTAGATCGCGTAGCGGTCGCGGTGCGCGAGCCGGTCATCCGGCAGGTAATTGGCCGTAAACGTGCCCGAATACGACGGCGACAGGTAGCGGAACGTCGCTTCGGTCTGCACGCCGCGCCGCGAGATGATGCGCGGCGTGATCGTCAGGTCGCGGTTCGGCGCGATGTTGAAGTAGTACGGCAGCGACAGCTCGAACCCGTTGTTCGAGTTCATCGAGAACGTCGGCGGCAAGAGGCCGCTGCGCCGCTCGCCCGACAGCGGGAACGTCATCCACGGGCTCGCGAAGATCGGCACGCCCTGGAAGAACAGCACGCCGTTGCGCGCCGTGCCTTCGTCGGCGCCGGTATCGAAGTCGAAGCGGCTGCCCTTGATGTACCACGCGGGGTTCGTCGCGCACTGGCACGCGGTGTAGGTGCCGTTGACGAACACCGAGCGCTCGCTGTCGAGCAGGTCGACGCGCTCCGCGCTGCCGGAGCCGCCCGTCACGTTGAAGTGGTACTTCGGCGCCGTCATGAAGCCCTGGTTCGCCTCGACCTTCAGATGCGCCTCGGGGCCCGCGAACGACGTGCCGCCGTTGACCACCTTGACCTGGCCGTACGCGTCGGCCATGTCGGTATCCTGATCGTAGTGGAGCGCGTCGGCCTTCACGACCGCGTCGCCGCGGCGCAGCTCGGCCGAGCCCTTCGCGGCGAGGTCCTGATCGGCCGTGCCGCTCGTATGGTCGGCAATCACGAAGGTGGCCGGCTTCGCGCCGTCCTTCAGCGGATGATCCTCGAGCTGCGGGGCGAGACGCAGGTCCCACGGCGAGTCGAGCGGCTGCGGCTGCGCGGCCGCGCCCGACAGCTGCGCGTGCGACACGGCCGGCACGAGGCCGGGCACGGCCAGGAGCGCGAGCGCGAGCCGCCGTTTGCGCGGCGCCCCGTCACCGGGGAAGACATTCGGGAATAGCGGTTTGGGCGGCATCTATCGTTTGGCGAATCGCCCCTTGTCAACCGCAGCTGCACGGCACATTCGCGCGCGGCGGGCCGCACCGTCGCACCGCGACTGCGGCTGAGCGCAAACCGGGGAGGCGATCGGGCGGACGGCGCGACAGGCGGCGGGCCTGCACGGCGGAAGCTGACGCGGGGCGCGTCAAAAAAGTCGTGGGGTATTATATGGCAAGACGTTCCCCCCTCCGCCGAGTTTCATGACGCCCCCATCCGCCGCATCCCAGCCCGACGCCCGCCTCGAAGCCCTGACCGCGTGGCTGCGCCCGCTCGCCGAGCGCTTCGCCCTCGACCTGACGACCGTCGCGCCCGCGTCGTCGGACGCCAGTTTCCGCCGCTATTTCCGTGTCGCGTCGGCCACGAGCCCCGGCGGCTCGCTGGTCGCGGTCGACGCGCCGCCGCCCGAGAAGTGCCGCGAATTCGTCCAGGTCGCGCAGCTGCTCGCCGCGGCCGGCGACCACGTGCCGGACGTGCTGGCCCACGATTTCGACGCCGGCTTCATGCTCGTGACCGACCTCGGCCGCACGTCGTACATCTCGGTGCTCGATCCGGCCGACCCGGTCGCCGCGCGGCCGCTGATGCGCGACGCGCTCGACGCGCTGATCCGCTTTCAGCTGAGCTCGAAGCCGGACGTGCTGCCCCCGTTCGACGAGGCGTTCCTGCGCCGCGAGATGGAGCTGCTGCCCGAGTGGTTCGTCGGCCGCCATCTCGGCAAGCCGGTCACCGATGCGATGCGCGGCACGCTCGACCGTACCTTCGCGCTGCTGGTCGCGAGCGCCCATGCGCAGCCGCAGGGCTTCATGCTGCGCGATTTCATGCCGCGCAACCTGATGGTGTGCGAGCCGAACCCGGGCGTGCTCGACTTCCAGGACGCCGTGTACGGGCCGCTGACGTACGACGTCGTGTCGCTGTTGCGCGACGCGTTCATCAGCTGGGACGAGGAGTTCGAGCTCGACTGCTTCGCGTACTACTGGGAAAAGGCGAAGAAGGCCGGCCTGCCGGTCGATCCGGACTTCGGCGAGTTCTACCGCCAGCTCGAATGGATGGGGCTGCAGCGCCACATCAAGATCCTGGGGCTGTTCGCGCGCATCAACTACCGCGACGGCAAGCCGCACTACCTGAACGACCTGCCGCGCTTCCTGAATTACGCGCGCAAGGTCGCGCTGCGCTACCGCCCGCTCGTGCCGTTCGCGAAGCTGCTCGACGAGCTCGAGGGCAAGGGCGCGGCCGACGTCGGCTATACGTTCTGACCGCCCTCACCGTCCTTCCCCTCAGCCGAACATGAGCTCTACCCTGACCACGGCGATGATCTTCGCCGCCGGGCGCGGCGACCGGATGCGCCCGCTGACCGATACCCGCCCGAAACCGCTGCTCGAAGCCGGCGGCAAGCCGCTGATCGTCTGGCAGATCGAGGCGCTCGCGCGTGCGGGCATCGAGACGATCGTGATCAACCACGCGTGGCTCGGCGAACAGCTCGAGGCAACGCTCGGCGACGGTTCGCGCTGGGGCGTGCGGCTCGCGTACTCGGCCGAAGGCGACGCGCTGGAAACCGCCGGCGGGATCGCGCAGGCGCTGCCGCTCATCGAGCGCGACGGCCGGCCGACGGTGTTCGCGGCGGTCGCGGGCGACGTGTACTGCGCGTTCGACTACCGGACGCTCGCGCCGCGCGCCGCGCAGATGGCCGCGCTCGACGCGCCCGCGATGCATCTCGTGATGGTGCCGAACCCGCCGTTCCATCCGGACGGCGATTTCGTGCTCCGCGACGACGGCCGGCTGGCGCTCGCCGGCGCCCCGCGCGTCACGTTCGGCAGCATCGGCGTGTACGACACGCGGATGTTCCGCGACATCGTGCCCGGCACGCACCGGCCGCTCACGCCCTACTTCAAGGCGACCATCGAGGCCGGCCGCGCGAGCGGCGAATTGTATGAAGGAATCTGGGAGAACGTCGGCACGCCCGCCCAGCTCGGCGAACTCGACGCGCGGCTGCGCGCCGCCGCGGGCTGATCGTTTCGCGGCTGACCGCGCCCGGGCCACCCGGCGCGGCAGCCAGGCTCACGCGGCCTCGGCTGCTTCCCCGCCCGCCGCCGCGCGCTGCTGCTGCAGCGCCCACATCTGCGCATACAACCCGTCCGCGCGCACGAGTTCGTCGTGCGTGCCGCGCTCGACGATCCGCCCGTGATCCATCACGAGAATCTGCTGCGCGTGCACGACCGTCGACAGCCGGTGCGCGATCACGAGCGTCGTGCGGTGCCGCGCGATCTGGTCGAGCTCGTGCTGGATCGCGCGCTCCGAGCGCGAATCGAGCGCCGACGTCGCCTCGTCGAACAGCAGCACCGGCGGATCCTTCAGCAGCGTGCGCGCGATCGCGACGCGCTGCTTCTCGCCGCCCGACAGTTTCAGCCCGCGCTCGCCGACCGGCGTGTCATAGCCCTTCGGCAAGGTCTCGATGAAGTCGTGGATGTGCGCGGCGCGCGCGGCCGCGATCACTTCGTCGCGGCTCGCGGTCGGCCGGCCGTACGCGATGTTGTAGTAGATCGAGTCGTTGAACAGCACGGTGTCCTGCGGCACGATCCCGATCGACGCGCGCAGCGAGTCCTGCGTGACGTCGCGAATGTCCTGGCCGTCGATCCGGATCGCGCCGCCCGCCTGCCGGTCGAGATCGTAGAAGCGGAACAGCAGGCGCGACAGCGTCGACTTGCCGGACCCGCTGTGGCCGACCACCGCGGTCGTCGTGCCCGCGTCGATCGTAAACGTCACGTCGTGCAGGATCTGCCGCGACGCTTCGTACGAGAAGTTCACGTGCTCGAAGCGCACCTGCGCGCCGGCCACCGCAAGCGGCCGCGCGTCGGGCGCATCCGCGACTTCCTTCGCGGCCGACAGCAACCCGAACATCCGGTCCATGTCGGTGAGGCTCTGCTTCAGCTCGCGATACACGACGCCGAGAAAATTCAGCGGAATGTAGAGCTGCAGCATGAACGTGTTGATCAGCACGAGATCGCCGAGCGTCAGCTTGCCGGCCAGCACGCCCTGCGTCGCACGCCACAGGATGAACACGAGCCCGGTGCCGATGATCGCCTGCTGGCCGAAGTTCAGCACCGACAGCGAGTTCTGCGAACGGATCGCCGCCTTGCGATAACGCTTCAGGTTCTCGTCGTAGCGCTGCGCCTCCCACTCCTCGTTGCCGAAGTACTTCACCGTCTCGTAGTTGATCAGCGAATCGATCGCCCGCGAGTTCGCGCGCGAATCGAGCTCGTTCATCGTGCGGCGAAAGTGCGTGCGCCAGTTGGTGACCTTCACGGTGAACACGATGTACGTGACCAGCGCCGCGAACGTCACGTACGCGTAATACGCCTCGTACTTGACCACGAAGAAGCCGAGCACGAGCCCGACCTCGACGAGCGTCGGCAGGATGCTGTACAGCGAATAGGAAATCAGTTGCTGGATGCCGCGCGTGCCGCGCTCGATGTCGCGCGACATTCCGCCCGTCTGGCGTTCGAGATGGAAGCGCAGCGACAGCCCGTGCAGATGCCGGAACACCTGCAGCGCGAGCTGGCGCACCGCGCTCTCGGTGACCTTCGAGAACAGGATCTCGCGCAGCTCGGTGAACAGCGACGTCGACAGCCGCACGAGCGCATAGGCGACGACCAGCAAACCGACGCCGCCCGCGAGCACGATGCCGGCCGACTGCTCCGCGCGGCCGAGCGCGGTGAGCTGCTGCACGGCGGACAGGTGATCGACGATGCGCTTCATCACGACCGGCACGCCGAGGTTCGCGACCTTCGCGCCGATCAGGCAGCCGAGCGCGAGCGCGACGCGCCATTTGTAGGTAGCGAGGTACGGCAGCAGCGACCGGATGGTCTGCCAGTCGTGGCGGGGCCCGGTCGGAGCCGGCGCGGGCTCGCCGGAAGCGGAATATCGGCGCATGGGGATCAGGATCGGCGGCGGTGCCGGACGCGTGCCACGGCGGCCGACTCGCCCGCTTTCTCGTACAATTTGCGAACGTTGTATTGTCGCAGAAGCCGCTACGCGCCGCTGCCGGCGCCCTCGCCGGCCGGCCTGCGCGCGGCGGCGCATTTATTACAGGATGAAAGCCCCCGCCATGACCGATTCGACCCTCGAACTCCCGCAAAAGCAGCCCGCGCTGCGCGTCGTCCCGCAACCGCACGACGCGAACGTCCACGGCGACGTGTTCGGCGGCTGGATCATGTCGCAGGTCGACATCGCCGGCTCGATCCCCGCGAGCCAGCGCGCGAACGGCCGCGTCGCGACGGTCGCGGTCAATTCGTTCGTATTCAAGCAGCCGGTGTTCGTCGGCGACCTGCTGAGCTTCTACGCGACCATCATGCGCACCGGCAACACGTCGATCACGGTCGACGTCGAGGTCTACGCGCAGCGCATGCGCCTGATGGGCGAAATCGTGAAGGTCACCGAAGCGACGCTCACCTACGTCGCGACCGGCCCCGACCGCAAGCCGCGCCAGCTGCCGCCGCTGTAACGACGCATGCGCGCCGCGCGGCGGCGCCGCATGCGGCCCGTCAGTGCGTGGCCGTCAGCCCGAACTCCCGCATCGCGGGCACGAAGTCGTGATTGAGCTTCGGCTTGCGCGACAGCTTCACCAGCACGTAGCGCTGGAACGGCGCGAGCCGCTGCCACTGCGCGAGCGCGGGCGCCGGCAGCCCGGCCAGCGCGCTCTGCTGCACGAGCGCGTCCGGCACCGAGTCGGTCGCGCGCCAGCTCGGCTGCTCGTCCGGCTGAAACCACGACGGCTCGAGGTCGGCATGCGTGCGCAGCATTTCGAACAGCGCGTGATCGAAATTGGGCTCGATCGCGGTGTCGTCGTCGGCCGGAAAGCGCGCGAGCAGCTTGCGGTCCTCGAGCGGCAGCAATTGCCACTGCTCCAGCGAAATCCGCAGACCGAAACGGTCGAGATTGAAACGCACGATCATCGGGATGTACGTGAGGTTTTCCGACGAATCGTGTTCGAAATTGAATAGCAGCGGAGCGTCGCTGAGTCCCATGGTCGTTACCTGAGTGGCGGATGCCGGCGCGGCCGGCCTGCCTGAGGTATTTTAGAACCTCTGCGCGCGAGCGGCGGATCCGATCGCCGCCGCCCCTGCCTCGAATCAACGGGAGTGCTCGTGAATCCGACCGAAACAGAAGAGCCGCGCGGCGCGATCGAGCTGTCCGTGCGCCGCACGCGCGGCGGCGCCGTCGAAACCGCGCACGACTACGTCGGCCAGGAATGGCCGGTCGCGCTGGTCTTCAACGGCATCTCGCACGCGGTGATGATGTGCACGCCGCGCGACCTCGAGGCGTTCGCGGTCGGCTTCGCGATCTCGGAAGGGATCGTCGAGCGCGGCAGCGACATCAAGGACATCGACGTGATCCTGCACGCCGATGCGCCGCTGCCGCACGCGGAGGTGCATCTGGAAGTCGTCCAGCAGGCGTTCGCCGCGCTGAAGGACCGGCGCCGCGCGCTCGCGGGACGTACCGGCTGCGGCGTGTGCGGCATCGAAAGCATCGACCTGCTCGACCTCGCGCCCGAACGCGTACCCGACACCGGTTTTCTCGCGCGCCTCGCGCCCGACGCGCTCGCGCGCGCGGCCCATGGGCTGCCGGCGCACCAGGCGCTCACGCAGCTCACCGGCGGCCTGCATGCGGCCGCGTGGTGCGACGCAACAGGCGCGATCCGGATGGCGTTCGAGGACGTCGGCCGCCACAACGCGCTCGACAAGCTGATCGGCGCGCTCGTGCTGGCACGCGCCGACGCGACCGACGGTTTCGTGTTCCTGTCGAGCCGCGCGAGCTACGAGCTCGTGCGCAAGTCGGCGCGGGTCGGCATTCCGATGGTCGCGACGATCTCCGCGCCGTCGTCGCTCGCGATCGAGATCGCGAAGGCGGCCGGCCTGCGGCTCGTCAGCTTCTGCCGCGAAACCGGCCACGTCGATTACGGCACCGCCTGAGCGGTCGCGGCGGGCGCGTTGCCCGCGGCTTCGGGAACCGCCCCCTGCCGCGCGCCCGCTGCGGCCGGCGCGCGCACCTCGGGTGCCGCCTCGCTCGTCACGTTTCCGCGATAGTCCGTCCAGAGCTTGCGGTCGGTGTCGTAGAGCTTGCAGCGGCGGGCCGTGTCGAAGTACCAGCGCCAGCCGAAGCGCTGCACGACGATCCGCCCGGGCAGCATGTCCTCGAGCTTCGCCTGCGCCGGCTTGAGCCGGTACAGCGGCACGCTCATGTCGACGTGATGCGCCGTGTGCTCCATGATGTGGTGCAGCAGGCCGCCGATACCGAACGGAAACGTCAGGTGCAGCGTGGTCGACACGAACGGTGCGGCATTCGACCATTCGGCGCGGTTCGCGTGCCATGCGATGCGCGGGTCGGTATGGTGCACATACACGACGAAGCCGATCATCGAGCACCAGAACAGGAACGGCACGAGCACGCCGGTCGCGAGCAGCAGCGCGACGGATTGCTGCGTCTCGATCGCCACCCCGACGACGGCGGCGATCCACACGGCCGCGAAGCCCGTCACCAGCAGGCAGTCGCGCCGGAACACCGGCCGCGACGCACCGATATAGCCCCGGGTCGGGAAATACATCCGCAGCCACCAGATCTCGACGAGATAGTAGAGGCCCGGCGCCCACCCGCTCCGGTAGACGCGATCCAGCCACCGCCGCGCCGGCGACAGCGCGGCGAATTCCGCCGGCGTATGCGGCGCCCACACGAAATCGAAGCCCTTCAGGTTCGTATAGCCGTGATGCACGACGTTGTGCCCGACTTCCCACAGGCTGTAAGGCGTCAGCGACGGCAGGAAGGCGATGCGGCCGAGCCAGCGGTTCAGCCGGCGGTCGGGCGTCAGGCTCTGATGGCACGCATCGTGCCCGATGATGAACAGTCGCCCGGTGATGAACCCGGCGGCCATCCCGCAGGCGATCTTGCCGACCGTCGACGGAATCAGCAGCGCGCCGGCGAACGCCGCGAACAGCAACAGGTAGTCGAGCACGAGCAGCAGGATCGGGCGCACGATCTCGCGCGTGGCGAACGGCACGAGCCATGCGCGGATGACCTTGCGGTGCGGGATCGGCTCGTCGGCGCGAACCGGTGTCTGGGAATCGTTGTTGACCATGATGCAGAAAGGCATGCGATTCGCACGCCCGAAAGAAAAGGAGCCGTGCGGCACGCACGGCGCAGCGGGACGGGACGGACCGCGCCCCGGGCCGGTTATCGCGACATCATGTTCATGCTGACGTTGTGCATCACCCATAGCGTCCCGACGATCAGGATCAGCGCGGTCAGCACCGTATAGCTGAACGCCATCACGTTCCAGCGCTGGCTGGACGACGCGTTCATGTGCAGGAAGCAGACGAGATGCACGACGATCTGCACGAATGCGAGCCCCGCGAGCGCGATGATCGCCGCCTTCGGCGCCAGCATGCCGCCCATCACGAGGCCGAACGACGCGGCCGTCAGCAGCACCGACAGCACGAAACCGACGAGATAGCCGCCGGCCGTGCCGTGCGCGTCATCGTGGTGGATGAGTTCCGAATGGGCCATTTAGATCACGCTCGCGAGATAGACGAAGGAAAACACGCAGACCCAGACGATGTCGAGGAAGTGCCAGAAGAGGCTCAGGCAGGTGAGGCGCCGGAAGTCGCGCTCCGTCATGCCGGGGCCGCGGGCGATCTGCACGACGAGCACGACCATCCACAACAGGCCGACCGCCACGTGCAGCCCGTGCGTGCCGACGAGCGCGAAGAACGCCGACAGGAATGCGCTGCGCTGCGGGCCCGCGCCCTGGGCGATCAGGTGCGAGAACTCCCGCAGCTCCATCGTGAGGAACGCGGCGCCCAGCACGAACGTCACCGCGAGCCACACGAACACCGTGCCGCGCCGGCGGCGCTGCGCGCCGAGCATCGCGAACCCGTACGTGATGCTCGACAGCAGCAGCGCCGCCGTCTCGAGCGCGACACCCGGAATGTCGAACAGGTCCTTCGCGGTCGGACCGCCGGCGAACTGGTTGCCGAGCACCGCGAACGTCGCGAACAGCGACGCGAAGATCACGCAGTCGGTCATCAGGTACAGCCAGAAGCCGAACACCGAATGCGACGGCGGATGGTGGTGCGCGCCCGGATGACGGGCGGCGCCCGCGAGAGATTGATACGACATCAGTTCGCCTCCAATTCGACTTCCGGCGCCGGCGTGCCGATCCGCACACCCGCGCGTTGTTCCTCGATCTTGCGGACGGTATCCGCCGGAATGTAATAGCCGTCGTTGTCCTGTGCGCTGTACAGCACCACCGTCGCGACGATGCCGACGAGCGCGGCGATCGCGAGCCACCAGATGTGCCAGACGAGCGCGAAACCGAGCAACAGGCTGAAGATGCCGACGAAGAAGCCCGCGCTCGTGTTCGACGGCATGTGGATGTCCTCGTACCTGACGTTCTTGCCGAGGCCGAGTCCGAGGCCCTTCGCCTTGCGATACGCGAGCTCGTCGAGTTCGTGCACGTTCGGGAGCACCGCGAAGTTGTAGACGGCAGGCGGCGACGACGTCGCCCATTCGAGCGTGCGGCCGTTCCACGGGTCGCCCGTCGCGTCGCGATACTGCGGCTGGTTGCGATTGCGCCAGCCGACCCACACCGATGCGACCTGGCACAGCACGCCGATCGCGATCAGCGCGACGCCGCACGCGGCGGCGACCAGCCACGGATGCCATGCCGGGTTGTCGTAGTGGTTCAGGCGGCGCGTCATGCCCATGAAGCCGAGCACGTACAGCGGCACGAACGACGCGTAGAAGCCGAGGAACCAGCACCAGAACGCGCGCTTGCCGAACTTCTCGTCGAGCCGGAAGCCGAACACCTTCGGGAACCAGTAGTGAACGCCCGCGAAGTAGCCGAACACGACGCCGCCGATGATCGCGTTGTGGAAATGCGCGATCAGGAACAGGCTGTTGTGCAGCACGAAATCCGCGCCCGGAATCGCCATCATCACGCCGGTCATCCCACCGAGCGTGAACGTGACCATGAAACCGATCGTCCACAGCACCGGCGCCGTGAATTCGATGCGGCC
Organism: Burkholderia sp. BCC1998; assembly: GCF_905339875.1. Classification (NCBI taxonomy): domain Bacteria; kingdom Pseudomonadati; phylum Pseudomonadota; class Betaproteobacteria; order Burkholderiales; family Burkholderiaceae; genus Burkholderia; species Burkholderia sp. BCC1998. Next base: position 63,167 of record NZ_CAJPHE010000021.1, on the reverse strand, counting down.
GCGATACATCGTGAACAGCCAGTTGAAGATCTTCACGCCGGTCGGGATCGCGATGACCATCGTCATGATCCCGAAAAACGCGTTGACGTCGGCCCCCGAGCCCATCGTGAAGAAGTGATGCAGCCACACGAGGAACGCGAGCACCATGATCACGCACGATGCATAGACCATCGTCCGGTAGCCGAACAGCGGCTTCTTCGCGAACGTCGCGATGACTTCCGAATAGATGCCGAACGCGGGCAGCACAAGGATGTATACCTCCGGATGCCCCCACGCCCAGATCAGGTTCAGGTACAGCATCGCGTTGCCGCCGGCTTCGTTGGTGAAGAAATGCATGTCGAGGTAGCGATCGAGGCCGAGCAGCGCGAGCGCGACGGTCAGGATCGGGAACGTCGCCATGATCAGCACGTTCGAGCAGAGCGCGGTCCACGTGAACACCGGCATCTTCATCAGCGTCATGCCCGGCGCGCGCATCTTGATGATCGTCACGAAGAAGTTGATCGACGTGATCAGCGTCCCGACGCCCGAGATCTGCAGCGCCCACAGGTAGTAGTCGACCCCGACGCCCGGGCTGAACTGCAGCTCCGACAGCGGCGGATACGCGAGCCAGCCCGTCTGCGCGAATTCGCCGATCACGAGCGAAACGTTCATCAGGATCGCGGCGACCGCCGTCATCCAGAAGGAGAGCGAGTTCAGGAACGGGAACGCGACGTCGCGCGCGCCGATCTGCAGCGGCACGATCAGGTTGAAGAACGCGACCAGCAGCGCCATCGCCATGAAGAAGATCATGATCACGCCGTGCGCGGTGAAGACCTGGTCGTAGTGATGCGGCGGCAGGTAGCCGGGGCCGTTGTACGCGAGCGCGAGCTGCACGCGCATCATCACGGCGTCCGCGAAGCCGCGCAGCAGCATCAGCACCGCGACGACCAGGTACATCACGCCGATCTTCTTGTGATCGACGGACGTCAGCCATTCGCTCCACAGCCATTTCCACCTGCCCGCGACCGTCAGCGCGGCGACGATGCCCAGCACGACGAGCCCCATGAAGGCGCTCGCCCCCATGATGATGGGCTGATCGAACGGGATCGCCGAAAGAGTCAGTTTTCCGAACATGCGTTACCCCTTCGTCGTGCAGGCGGCGTCCTTCGGGTCGAGGACGTGGCCGTTGTTGTATTTCGCGATGATGTTGTGGAACAGCTTCGGGTCGACCGACGAGAAATAGCGCACGGGCGCCTTCTCGCCCGGCTGCGCGACCGTGCCGTACGCGGTCATGTCGAGCCGGTCGGACGACGCCTTCACCTTCCGCACCCACGCGTCGAACTGCTCGCGCGGCTCGGCGAGCGTGCGGAACTTCATGTCGGAGAAGCCGCGGCCGCTGTAGTTGGCGGACACGCCTGCGTAGTCGCCCGCCTCGTCGGCGATCAGGTGCAGGCGCGTCTGCATGCCGGCCATCGCATAGACCTGGCTGCCAAGCTGCGGGATGAAGAACGAGTTCATCACCGAGTCGGACGTGATGCGGAAATTCACCGGCGTGCCGACCGGAATCGCGAGCTGGTTCACCGACGCGATGCCGAGTTCCGGATAGATGAACAGCCACTTCCAGTCGAGCGCGACGACCTCGACATTGATCGGCTTGACCGACGATTCGATCGGCTTGTACGGGTCGAGCTCGTGCGTCGTACGCCACGTGAGCACGCCGAGGAACAGGATGATCAGCGTCGGCACCGTCCAGATCACGACCTCGATCGCGGTCGAGTGCGACCAGTTCGGCGCGTAGGCGGCGTTGCGGTTCGATGCGCGGTAGCGCCATGCGAACCACAGCGTGAGCAGGATCACCGGAATGACGACGATCAGCATCGCCCACGTCGCTGTCGCGATCAGCGATTTTTCCGCGACGCCCACCGCGCCCTTTGGATCGAGCACGTGAAGGTCGCTGCATCCGGCGAGTCCAGCCAGCAGCCCGATGACGGGTGCCGCACGCGCCCCGCCGGTGATTCGTCCGATCATTGTTCGTTCGCCTGATTGTCGTTGAGAAGAACCGCTGGCCGCACGCCGCCATCGCGCGACGCATCCGGCCGCGGCGACCTGTGCGCGAACTGTACGGAAAATTGCCGCAGTGCAACTTGACGGGGGACAAGGTTTGCCGAGGTGAGTCGGAACTGCCCGGAGGGGTGGGCGCTGGGGCTGGGCTGGGCTGGGCTGGGCTGGGCTAGGTTGGGCTGGGGCTGCGGCTGGCGATGGCCTGCGGCAAAACGGTCACCGGGCCTTCCCTCAAGCGTCGCGAATAGCAGGCACTAACGGGACGGAAAGCATGACGGCGCTGCGCCGCAACATGAGGGGCGCCGGCGCGAATTGCGAGGCGGTCTCGGCGGCGGAACTGCAGCGGATGCGGGAACGCGGAACACCACGCGAACGCATGGCAATTCAGAATCGAGCCGACCCGCCGATTGATGCGTCGGCCACGAGGGCCAAACGCACGCCACGCGACGAGCGACGGGCGACGAGCAGCGCGCGGACGCAAGCGTTGCCGCACCGGACGGCCAAGGCGTCCGGCGCGACGAAGCGCCTGCGCCCCGTATCAGTCGAACTGACGGAAATCCGGCTTGCGCTTCTCGAAGAACGCCGTCATCGCCTCGCGCGCTTCCGGCGCGCGCAGCATCGCGGAGAAATGGCCGGCTTCCTCGCTCATCCGCGCGGCCACGGCCACCCCGCCCGTCTCCTTCAGCAGCGCCTTCGTCACGCGCAGCGACGACGCCGGCAGTGCCGCGAGCTTCGCGGCCTGCTTCGCCGCGAATGCGTCGAGTTCGGCGGCCGGCAGCACGCGATTGACGATGCCGATCCGGTGCGCTTCCAGCGCGTCGAACGCTTCGCCGAGCAGCAGCTTTTCAGCGGCAACCTGATGGCCGGCCAGACGCGGCAGCAGCACGCTCGATGCGGCTTCCGGGCACAGCCCGAGCTGCGCGAACGGCAGCGAGAACGTCGCGGTGTCGGCCGCGTAGACGAGATCGCAGTGCAGCAGCATCGTCACGCCGACGCCGACCGCGACGCCCGGCACCGCGGCCACGATCGGCTTGGTCGCGCCGCTGATCCGCGCGAGGAACTGGAATACCGACGCGTTCTCGTCCTTCGGCGGCGTCTTCAGGAAATCCTCGAGATCGTTCCCCGCGCTGAAGTTGCCGTCGCTGCCGCGCAGCAGGATCACGCGGATCGCCTTGTCCTCCTGCGCGTCGGCGAGCGCATCGGCCATCGTCTGGTACATCGCCGCCGTCAGCGCGTTCTTCTTCGCCGGGCGCGCGATCGTGATCGTCAGCACGCCGTCGGCGCGTTCCACTTGAATTTCGGCCACAACCGTCTCCTTTGACTTTCCTCTTCCGGAATGAAAAACGGTGCGCAAGCTCGTGGCTCGCGCACCGTGATCGCTACTGTCCCGCTCCGCTTACAGGCGTTCGATGATGCCCGCCGCACCCATGCCGGTGCCGACGCACATCGTGACCATCCCGTACTTCAGGTTGCGGCGGCGCAGGCCGTGCACGACGGTCGCCGCGCGGATCGCGCCGGTCGCGCCGAGCGGATGGCCGAGCGCGATCGCGCCGCCAACCGGGTTGACCTTCGACGGGTCGAGGCCGAGATCGCGGATCACCGCCAGCGACTGCGCGGCGAATGCCTCGTTCAGTTCGATCCAGTCGAGATCGTCCTGCTTCAGGCCCGCGGCCTTCAGCGCGGCCGGAATCGCTTCCTTCGGCCCGATGCCCATGATTTCCGGCGGCACGCCGCGCACCGCGAAGCTCACGAAGCGCGCGAGCGGCGTCAGGTTGAATTCCTTCAGCACCTTCTCCGACACGACGAGCAGCGCGCCCGCGCCGTCCGACGTCTGCGAGCTGTTGCCGGCCGTGACCGAGCCCTTGTTCGCGAACACCGTGCGCAGCTTCGCGAGACCTTCGAGCGTCGTATCCGCGCGCGGACCTTCGTCCAGCTTGATCTCGCGCGTCTTCACGTCGATTTCACCCGTCGCAAGGTTCGGGAAACGTTCGGTGATCGTGTACGCGGCGATTTCGTCGCCGAACTCGCCGGCCTGCTGCGCGGCGAGCGCCTTGCGGTGCGATTCGACCGAGAACGCGTCCTGGTCTTCGCGGCTCACCTTCCACTGCTCGGCGACGCGCTCGGCGGTCAGGCCCATCCCGTACGCAATGCCGAAATCCTCGCTGCGATCGAAGATATGCGGCGACATCGACGGCTTGTTGCCCATCATCGGCACCATGCTCATCGATTCGCAGCCACCCGCGAAGATCGCGTCCGATTCGCCGACGCGGATGCGGTCCGCCGCCATCGCCAGCGCCGTGATGCCCGACGCGCAGAAGCGGTTGACCGTCACGCCGCCGACCGTCTGCGGCAGGCCGGCGAGCAGCGCGCCCATGCGGGCGACGTTCAGGCCCTGCTCGGCTTCCGGGATCGCGCAGCCGATGATCGCGTCCTCGATCACTTTCGTGTCGAGGCCGGGCACCTGCGCGACTGCCGACTTGATCGCGTGAACCAGCAGCTCGTCGGGGCGCGTGTTCTTGAAGACACCGCGCGGGGCCTTGCCGATCGGGGTGCGGCTGGCGGCGACGATGTATGCGTCTTGCAGTTGTTTGCTCATTTCAGACTCCTTGTCGTCTGCTCGCTCAGTTACGCACCGGCTTGCCGGTCTGCAACATGCCCATGATCCGTTCCTGCGTCTTCTGCGTGCCGAGCAGCTCGACGAACGCGCGACGCTCGAGCGCGAGCAGCCACTCTTCGTCGACGAGGCTGCCGGCTTCGACGTCGCCGCCGCACACGGCTTCGGCGATGCGGCTCGCGATCAGGTAGTCGTGGTCGCTGATGAAGCGGCCGTCACGCATGTTGACGAGCGATGCCTTGATCGTCGCGATCGCCGAGCGGCCTGCGACCGGCACGTCCTTCGCGCGCAGCGGTGCACGGTAGCCGACGGCGGCCAGCGCACGCGCTTCCTTCTTCGCGGTGTCGAGCAGTTCGAACACGTTGAAGACGATCGTGTCGGACGGCTTCAGGTAGCCCATCGCACGCGCATCGTGCGCCGACGACGACACCTTCGCCATCGCCGCGTTCTCGAACGACTTCGTGACGAACTTCAGGATGTCGGTGGTCGCGTTCGCGGCCGTGGCCGCCTCCGCCGCGCGCAGCGCCGCTTCCTTCAGGCCGCCGCCCGCGGGCACGAGGCCGACGCCCACTTCGACGAGACCGATGTAGCTCTCGACGTGCACGACGCGCTTCGCGCTGTGCAGCATCAGCTCGCAGCCGCCGCCGAGCGCGATGCCCGATACGGCCGCGACGACCGGCACGTTCGCGTACTTCACGCGCAGCATGCCTTCCTGGAACTTCTTCACGAACGGCTCGATGCCCTTCGCGCCGCCCATCATGAACGCGGGCATCGCCTCTTCGAGGTTCGCGCCGGCCGAGAACGGGCCGCCCGGCGTGCCGAGCTTCAGCGACGTCGGCTGCCAGATCACCACGCCCTTGTAGTCCTTCTCCGCGAGTTCGATCGCCTGCACGAGGCCGTCGATCACGCTCGGTCCGATCGTGTTCATCTTCGACTTGAACGACACGATCACGACGTCGTCCTCGCCTGCGCGATCATCGACCCATGCGCGCACCGCGTCGGTTTCGAACAGCGTCTTGCCGTACGTCTTCGGATCGGCGCCGGCTTCGCCGACGAGCGGCGCGCGGAACACCTGCTTGCCGTAGACGGCCAGGTCCGAACGCGGCACGAAGCGCTTCGACGCCGGCGCCCACGAGCCTTCGGCCGTGTGCACGCCGCCCTTCTCTGCAACCGCGCCTTCGAGCACCCACGACGGCAGCGGCACGTTCGCGAGCGCCTTGCCGGCCGCGATGTCTTCCTGCACCCACTCGGCGACCTGCTTCCAGCCGGCGGCCTGCCAGCCTTCGAACGGGCCTTCGTTCCAGCCGAAGCCCCAGCGGATCGCGAGGTCGACGTCGCGCGCGTTGTCGGCGATCGACTCGAGATGCACGCCGATGTAGTGGAACACGTCGCGGAAGATCGACCACAGGAACTGCGCGTGCGGATGGTCCGTCTCGCGCAGCAGCTTCAGGCGTTCCGCCGGCGGGCGCTTCAGGATGCGGCCGACGGTTTCGTCCGCCTTCGCGCCCGAATCCACGTAGGTGCCCGTCTTCGCGTCGAGCACCTTGATCGCCTTGCCTTCCTTCTTGTAGAAGCCGCCGCCCGTCTTCTGGCCGAGCGCGCCCTGCTTCACCAGTTCGGCGAGCACGGCGGGCGTCTGGTAGACCGGGAAGAACGGATCGTCGGCGAGGTTGTCCTGCATCGTCTTGATCACGTGCGCCATCGTGTCGAGGCCGACCACGTCCGCGGTGCGGAACGTCGCCGACTTCGCGCGGCCGAGGCGGCTGCCCGTCAGGTCGTCGACTTCGTCGAAACGCAGGCCGAACTTCGCGGCCTCGGTGATCACCGCGAGGATCGAGAAGATGCCGACGCGGTTCGCGATGAAGTTCGGCGTGTCCTTCGCGCGCACGACGCCCTTGCCGACGATGCTCGTCAGGAAGGTTTCGAGCTGGTCGAGGATCTCCGGACGCGTATGCGCGGTCGGGATCAGTTCGACGAGGTGCATGTAGCGCGGCGGGTTGAAGAAGTGCACGCCGCAGAAGCGCGACTTCAGCTCGTCCGAGAATCCTTCGGACAGCTTGGTGATCGACAGGCCCGACGTGTTGGTCGCGAAAATCGCGTTCGGCGCGATGTGCGGCGCGACCTTCTTGTACAGGTCGTGCTTCCAGTCCATCCGCTCGGCGATCGCTTCGATCACGACGTCGCACTCGGCGAGCTTCGCGATGTCGTCCTCGTAGTTCGCGGCTTCGAGGTATTTCGCGTCGTCCTTCACGCCGAACGGCGCGGGCGACAGCTTCTTCAGGTTCTCGATCGCCTTCAGCGCGATCGCGTTTTTCGGGCCTTCCTTGGCCGGCAGGTCGAACAGCAGCACCGGCGCGCGCGCGTTGACGAGGTGCGCGGCGATCTGCGCGCCCATCACGCCGGCGCCCAGCACGGCGACCTTGCGAATCAGGAAATTGCTCACGGGATGTCTCCGGATAGTGTCGTGCAGCGCGGGTTGTGAGGGCTGCACGGCGAAGTGAGTACCAGGAACCGTTGGGTTCGGGCGGTGCGCGGCGCGCACCGCCCGGACTCGCGTCAGAACAGCGATTCGTCGACTTCCATCAGCGTCTTCGAACCGGCGCGCGCGGCGCGGATCGTCGCGGCCGTTTCGGGCAGCAGACGCGCGAAATAGAAGCGGGCCGTCGCGAGCTTCGACTTGTAGAACGGGTCGCCCGACGCTTCGTTGTCGAGCGCGAGACGCGCCATGCGCGCCCAGAAGTACGAGAACACCAGGTGGCCGACGGTGCGCAGGTACGGCACGGCGGCGGCGCCGACTTCGTCCGGGTTCTGCATCGCCTTCATGCCGATTTCCATCGTCAGCTTCTGCACCTTGTCGCCGATGTCGGCGAGCGGGTTGATGAACTCGGCCATCTCCGGCTTCACGCCTTCGGCTTCCGCGAATTCGGTGACGAGCTTGCCGAACTTCTTCAGCTTCGCGCCCATGTCGCCGAGCACCTTGCGGCCCAGCAGGTCGAGCGACTGGATCGAGTTCGTGCCTTCGTAGATCATGTTGATCCGCGCGTCGCGCACGTACTGCTCCATGCCCCACTCGGAGATGAAGCCGTGGCCGCCGTAGATCTGCATCGCGTGGTTGGTCGACTCGAACGCGTTGTCGGTCAGGAACGCCTTGATGATCGGCGTGAGCAGCGCGACGAGGTCGGCCGCTTCCTTGCGCACCGCTTCGTCACCGTGCGACAGCTCCTTGTCGATCTGCAGCGCGGACCAGTACGTGAACGCGCGCGCGCCTTCCGCGTAGGCCTTCTGCGTGAGCAGCATGCGGCGCACGTCCGGGTGCACGATGATCGGATCGGCCGGCTTGTCCGGTGCCTTCGGGCCCGTCAGCGAGCGCATCTGCAGGCGTTCCTTCGCGTACGTCAGCGAGTTCTGGTACGCGACTTCCGTGAGGCCCAGGCCCTGCATGCCGACGCCCAGACGCGCGGCGTTCATCATCACGAACATCGCGTTCAAGCCCTTGTTCGGCTCGCCGACCATCCAGCCCTTCGCGTTGTCGAGGTTCATCACGCACGTCGAGTTGCCGTGGATGCCCATCTTGTGTTCGATCGAGCCGCACTTGATGCCGTTGCGCTCGCCCGGCTCGCCCGCGGCGTCCGGAATGAACTTCGGCACGATGAACAGCGAGATCCCCTTCGTGCCTTGCGGCGCGTCCGGCAGGCGCGCGAGCACGAGATGGACGATGTTCTTCGACATGTCGTGCTCGCCGCTCGAGATGAAGATCTTCGTGCCGCTGATCGAGTACGAGCCGTCGCCGTTCGGTTCGGCCTTGGTGCGCAGGATGCCGAGGTCGGTGCCGCAGTGCGGCTCGGTCAGGCACATCGTGCCCGTCCATTCGCCCGACACGAGCTTCGGCAGATACTGTTTCTGGAGCTCCGGCGCGCCGTGCGCGTGCAGGCATTCGTACGCGCCGTGCGACAGGCCCGGATACATCGTCCATGCCTGGTTCGCCGAGTTCAGCATTTCGTAGAGCGCGTTGTTCACGAACGCGGGCAGGCCCTGGCCGCCGTAGTCCGGATCGCAGCCGAGCGCCGGCCAGCCGGCCTCGACGTACTGCCGATACGCTTCCTTGAAGCCGGTCGGGGTCTTCACGACGCCGTCGCCTTCATACGTGCAGCCTTCGCGGTCGCCGACCTGGTTCAGCGGGAACAGTACCTCGGAGCAGAACTTGCCCGCCTCCTCGAGGACCTGGTTGATCGTGTCGGCGTCGAGGTCCGCATGCCGCGGCATTTGCTTGACCTCGGCCTCGACATTCAGAAGCTCGTGCAACACGAATTGCATGTCGCGCAGCGGCGCGGCGTACTGTCCCATGACTCTCTCCAAAGGTGGGCAAACGGCTCGAGCTCCTGGCGGGCGGATCACGCGCCGCTAACGGCTCTCGCTCTGATACGAAACGATCGTCTTTTCCAGCGCGGCCCACGTGAGGCGCACGGCATCCGGCGAATGCAGGAATCGTGCGTCGTGATGCAGGCCGAGCGTGAAGCTGTACAGCTCGAAGAGCATCAGGTCCGGATCGGTATCCGCACGCAGATGGCCTTCTTCCTTCGCCTGCGAAATGGCACGCAGCATCGCGGCACGCCAGGCCGTCACGCTCGCGATCAACTGCTCGCGTACCGGGCTGTCAGGCCGGTCGTCGTACTCGACCGCACCGCTGATGTAGATGCATCCGGTCGTCACCTCCTGGATGCGCTTCTCCGTCCAGCGGGCCAGCATCGCCCGAAGGCGCGGCAAGCCTCGCGGCTCGCGCAGGCTCGGAAAGAACACCTCGTTCTCGAAACGATGGTGATACTCGCGGACGACCTCGACCTGCAGGTCCTCGCGCGATCCGAAGTGCGCGAACACACCGCTCTTGCTCATCTGCATGCGCTCGGCCAGCAGGCCGATCGTCAGCCCCTCCAGCCCGTCACGGCTGGCGAGGTCCAAAGCAGCTTCGAGTATCGCGGCACGCGTCTGTTCGCCTTTTCGCATAGCTATTTCTGTAACCGTTCGGGGGTTCGAATAAAATCGAACGGCCGTACTATTATTGAGTGCGGCCGCTCGCGAAAACAAGGAAATTATTAGAAACCGGTGTCTAACCGAGCCGCTATTTTGCGCGATTCCGGCGGGGCCGGAGCGGCTTTTCCGCACGAACGTGCGGACAGATTGATGAAGCGAATGCTGAATCCGTGTCAGTCGTAACCGCCGACCGTCAGCGCCTTCATCACGAGGCGGTACGTGTTGTATGCGAGCCAGCTCAGCATACGCTCGATGCGCGGCCGTGCGGCGTACCGGGCGGCGTCGATTTCGCGGCCTTCGGAGAAGGCGGCCGCGATCGCGTCGCGCAGCTGGTTCGTGACCGCATCGTAGCGCACCAGCACGACGTTCGCCTCATTGTTCAGCATCAGGCTCAGCGCGTCCAGGTTCGACGAGCCGACGGTCGCCCAGTTGTCGTCGATCACGGCCACCTTGCCGTGCAGCATCGTCTTGTCGTATTCCGCCACGCGCACGCCCGCGCGCAGCAGCGCGTGATACAGGAACGGCACGGCCGTATCGAGCGCCGCGAATTCCTTGCGGCCGATCAGGATCCGCACGTCGACGCCGCGGCGTGCTGCGCCCGTCAGCGCGCGGCGTAGCTTGCGGCCCGGCATGAAGTACGGATTCGCGAGCAGGATCCGCTGGCGCGCCTGGCCGATCGCGGCGAGATACGCCTTCTCGATCGCGCGGCGGTTCACGACGTTGTCGCGCGCGACGAACGCGACGCTCGGCTCGGTCACGACCCGCAGCGCACCGGCCTTGATCCAGCGGTGGCTGCGCATCCAGCGCCGGAACATGTCCGGAAACGCCTCGCCGCCGTGCAGCCCCGCCGCGTACTGCGCGTACGGCTTGTGGCCGAACTGGATCCGGTGCCACTGCAGCTCGAACGCGGCGCGCACGTCCGACACCGCCGGCCCCGCCATCTCGACCGCGAAATCCCAGCGCGGAAACGGCAGCGTCGCGCTGCCCTGCGTGTAGTCGTCGACGATGTTGATGCCGCCGCAGAACGCGACCGCATGATCGATCACCGCGAGCTTGCGGTGCGTGCGCGAGAAGCCGAAGCGGCCGAACAGGTAGCGGTTGTAGATGCAGTGCTCGACGCCGGCCTCGGCCCACGTGTCGAACAGCGGCAGGCGCGCGGTGCCGATGCCGTCGGTGATCACGCGCACGCGCACGCCGCGCTGCGCGGCGCGGATCAGCGCATCCGACACCGGGCGGCCGGCCGCATCGTCGCAGAAGATGTAGGTTTCGAGCATCACCTGCTCGCGCGCCGCATCGATCCGTTCGATCAGCGCGAGGAAGAATTCGTTGCCGGTTTCGCAGAGCCGTACCGTGTTGCCGGCCGTGAACGCGAGCCGCGACGCGGAGCCGCGCTCCTGCAGGAACATCTGCCGCAATTGCGCGAAGCGCTTGCGGGTTTCCGCATTCATGCGGACGAGCCGTGCGGTGCCCGCGCGAGCGACACACGCACGGGCAATTGCAGGATCGCCTCGGCATTCGACGGCGAGAAGCAGCGCGCGGCCGCTTCGCGGAACGGCAGCCACGCGTAGTCGACGTGCTCGCGCGGCGACAGCGTCACGTCGACGCGATGCGGCACGCACAGGCCGAACCAGTGCTCGACGTTGCGCGTGACGCCCGGCGCATAGCGATGCAGGTATTGCGGATAGATCGCGTATTCGATCCGGTGGTGCCAGTCGACCAGCGCGGTGGCCGGCACGTCGTGCGACCCGACCGCGATGCCGGTTTCCTCGGCGACTTCGCGTGCGGCCGTGAGCGCGAGCGGCTCGTCGGGCGCGTCCTTCGACCCGGTCACCGATTGCCAGAAATCGGGCTGGTCGGCACGCTTGATCACCAGCACGTCGAGTTCGGGCGTGTAGATCACGACGAGAACGGATTCGGGGATTTTCGGCGGCTTCGTCATCTTGGTTTCATGCGGCACAGGGCCGTGCGTCGGGCCTGTGCCCGAACGTGCGGCAAGTGCTGCGACTGTACCGCAAAAAACGAAAAAGGCGCACCAGGCGCCTTCTTCGTTGGGCGTCGTGCGCGCGTCGCCGCGCACACGATCGTTGACAAGCGTTACGCCTTCGGCTGTTCCGGCTGACGCAGACGGATGTGCAGTTCGCGCAGCTGACGCTCGTCGACCGGGCTCGGCGCCTGCGTGAGCAGATCCTGCGCACGCTGCGTCTTCGGGAACGCGATCACGTCGCGGATCGAGTCGGCACCGGCCATCATCGTGACGATGCGGTCGAGACCGAACGCGATACCGCCGTGCGGCGGCGCGCCGTACTGCAGCGCGTCGAGCAGGAAGCCGAACTTCAGTTGCGCTTCTTCCGCGCCGATCTTCAGCGCGCGGAACACCTTGCTCTGCACTTCCTCGCGGTGGATACGCACCGAGCCGCCGCCGATTTCCCAGCCGTTCAGCACCATGTCGTAGGCCTTCGCGAGGCAACGGCCCGGATCGGTCTCGAGGTACTCGAGGTGTTCGTCCTTCGGGCTGGTGAACGGGTGGTGTGCCGCGACGTAGCGCGCGTCTTCGTCGTCGTATTCGAACATCGGGAAGTCGACGACCCACAGCGGCTTCCAGCCGGCCTGGACGAGACCGTTCGCCTTGCCGAATTCCGAATGGCCGATCTTCAGGCGCAGCGCACCGAGGCTGTCGTTGACGACCTTCGCGCGGTCGGCCGCGAAGAAGATGATGTCGCCGTCTTCAGCGCCGGTGCGCTCGAGGATCGCCGCGATCGAGGCGTCGTGCAGGTTCTTGACGATCGGGCTTTGCAGGCCGTCGCGGCCCTTCGCCTTTTCGTTGACCTTGATCCACGCGAGGCCCTTCGCGCCGTAGATGCGCACGAATTCCGTGTAGCCGTCGATGTCGCCGCGCGACAGCTCGCCGCCCTTCGGCACGCGCAGCGCCGCGACACGGCCGTCCTTCGCGTTGGCCGGCGTGCTGAACACCTTGAAGTCGACGTCCTTCATCGCGTCGGTCAGCTCGGTGAATTCGAGCTGCACGCGCAGGTCCGGCTTGTCCGAGCCGAAACGCGCCATCGCTTCCGAGTACGGCATCACCGGGAATTTCGCGTCGAGTTCGACGTCGATCGTCGTCTTGAAGATGTGACGGATCATGTCTTCGAACAGGTCGCGGATTTCCTGCTCGCCGAGGAACGACGTCTCGCAGTCGATCTGCGTGAATTCCGGCTGACGATCGGCGCGGAGGTCTTCGTCGCGGAAGCACTTGGTGATCTGGTAGTAACGGTCGAAGTTCGCGACCATCAGCAGCTGCTTGAACAGCTGCGGCGACTGCGGCAGCGCGAAGAACTGGCCCGCGTTCACGCGCGACGGCACGAGGTAGTCGCGCGCGCCTTCCGGCGTGCTCTTCGTCAGCATCGGCGTTTCGATGTCGATGAAGCCCTGCTCGTCGAGGTACTTGCGCGCTTCGATCGCGACACGGTAGCGCAGGCGCAGGTTGTGCTGCATCTGCGGACGGCGCAGGTCGAGCACGCGGTGCGTGAGGCGCGTCGTTTCCGACAGGTTGTCGTCGTCGAGCTGGAACGGCGGCGTGACCGACGCGTTCAGCACGATCAGCTCATGACACAGCACTTCGATCTTGCCGCTCTTCAGGCCGGCGTTGACCGTGCCTTCCGGACGGTTGCGCACGAGACCCTTGATCTGCACGCAGAACTCGTTGCGCACGCCTTCGGCGGTTGCGAACATTTCCGCGCGATCGGGGTCGCACACCACCTGCACGAGGCCTTCACGATCGCGCAGGTCGATGAAGATCACACCGCCGTGATCGCGGCGGCGCTGCACCCAGCCGCACAGCGACACGGTTTGGCCCAGCAGGTGTTCGGTCACGAGACCGCAGTATTCAGTACGCATCGACATGATGTTTGCTTTCGTTCGGTTTGATCAACGGGCGCCGCAACGCGCGGCCCGGGCGATGATTCTTTACTTACAGCGGCGGCTCGACGGGACGGCGGGCGGGCGCCGGAGCCGGCGCCGAAGGCGCCACGACGCCCATCGAGACGATGTACTTGAGCGCGGCATCGACCGACATGTCGAGTTCGATGACTTCGCTCTTCGGCAGCATCAGGAAGAAGCCCGACGTCGGGTTCGGCGTCGTGGGCACGTACACGCTCACGTACTCTTCCGTCAGATGGTTGACCACGTCGCCGCCGGGCGCGCCGGTCAGAAACGCGATCGTATACGAGCCGCGGCGCGGGTATTCGATCAGGAGCGCCTTGCGGAACGCATTGCCGCTGCTCGACAGCAGCGTGTCCGACACCTGCTTGACGCTCGTGTAGATCGGCCCGACGACCGGGATGTGACGCACGACCGCGTTCCACCACGTGACGAGCTTCTGGCCGATGAAGTTCTGCGTCGCCAGCCCGACGACGAAGATGAACGCGAGCGTCAGCACCGCGCCGATCCCCGGCAGATGGAAGCCGAGCATCCGCTCCGGCTGCCACGATTCGGGCAGGAGCAGCAGCGTCTGATCCATCGTACCGATGATGAGGCCGAGCACCCACAGCGTGATCGCGAGCGGGACGAGAACCAGCAGGCCGGTCAGAAACACCGTTTTCAGGGTCGTCTTTTTCATCATCTGCCGTCAATGAACCGCGCCGGAAGCGCGGATTAGTCGCGACCCGGCCGGGCCGCGACGGTCAACTGCCGGCGGCGGGCGCTGCGGCCGGGGCCGGCGCGGCGCTCGTCGTCGTACTTTCGGAACCCGACGCAGCGGGCGCGGCTGCCGCCGGCGCCGCGGCGGCCGGTGCTGCCGTGCCCGTGTCGCCGGACGCCGTCGCCGGCGCGCTGGTGCCGCCCGAGCCACCGCGGAAATCGGTGACATACCAGCCGGAGCCCTTCAGCTGGAAGCCGGCGGCGGTAACCTGCTTGCGAAAAGCATCCTTCCCGCATTCGGGGCACTGCGACAGCGGCGCGTCGCTCATCTTCTGGAGCACGTCCTTCGCGAAACCGCACGCTTCGCATCGATAGGCGTAGATCGGCATGATATTTTTCCCGCAGAAACTGGAAACGGCTTGCAAAACCTTGAATTATATCCGAAACCCCGGCGCACTCCGGCAACGGCCGCGACGCGCGGGCTTCAGCGACGGCGCCATGTGAGCCAGCGCTCGTTTCCGTCGAACACGGCCAGCGAATCGGTCACCGGCAGATCATCGATCAGCTCGAAGTGCGGCGCGAGCAGCGCATCCAGTTCGGCCCGCTCGATGCCGAACGGCGGCCCCTTCGGTTTCTTCGTCACGAAGAAATACCCGGCCAGCAGCGCACCGGCGGGCAGCAGTTCGGCCATCCGCGTCGCGTAACGGGCGCGCAGGCTCGGCGGCAGCGCGCACAGGAACGCGCGCTCGTACACCCACTGCACGTCGAACGGCGGCCGGTACGTGAAAAAATCGGCCTGCTCGACGACGTCCGCGTGCGCGCCGAGCTGCGCCTTCGCAGCTGCTACCGCCTGCGCGGCGAAATCGATCGCGCGCACGGGCCAGCCGGCCTGCGCGAGCCAGCCGGCTTCCTGCGCACTGCCGCAGCCGGGGATCAGCACCGCGCACGGCTCGTGCCGCTGCGCAAACGCGCGAAACCCGTCCGGCACGCCGCCGAATTCCCACGGCGTCACGCCGCGTGCGAAACGCTCGTCCCAGAACGCGGCACTGCCGGGGTCGCGCGTCGCGAAATCGGCGGCGCTCGGCGCGGACGGTTGTTTCGGTTCGGACATCGCTCCGGCCCCTTCGGTCACGCGCCGTACGCGAGCGCGAGCAGCACGCGCGCGACGAGCGCCCCGACGCCGACGGCAAGACCGAAGATCAGCAATGCCTGCATCAGCCGGTTGGTCCGTTTCTGCTCGATGAGGATCTGGCGCATCAGGTCCTCGCTCGCCGCGCGCGGCGCATCGTGGCGCGCCGCCATCGCGTGGTGGATCAGCCGCGGCAGTTGCGGCAGCGTCTTGCTCCACTGCGGCGCCTCGACCTTGAAGCGCTCGTACCAGCCGCGCAGGCCGATCTGCTCGGTCATCCAGCGCTCGAGATACGGCTTCGCGGTCTTCCACAGGTCGAGTTCGGGATCGAGCGAACGACCGAGCCCCTCGACGTTCAGCATCGTCTTCTGCAGCAGCACGAGCTGCGGCTGGATCTCGACGTTGAAGCGGCGCGACGTCGAGAACAGGCGCATCAGCACCTGGCCGAGCGAGATGTCCTTCAGCGCGCGGTCGAAATACGGCTCGCACACCGCGCGGATCGCGCTCTCGAGCTCCTCGACGCGCGTCTCGGGCGGCACCCAGCCCGATTCGAGGTGCAGCGTCGCGACGCGGTGGTAATCGCGCTTGAAGAACGCGAGGAAGTTCTGCGCGAGGTAGTTCTTGTCGAAATCGGACAACGCGCCGACGATCCCGAAATCGAGCGCGATATAGCGGCCGAACGTGTTCGGATCGAGGCTCACCTGGATGTTGCCCGGGTGCATGTCCGCGTGAAAGAAACCGTCGCGAAACACCTGCGTGAAGAAGATCTCGACGCCTTCGCGCGCGAGCTTCTTGATGTCGACGCCGGCCGCGCGCAGCGTCTCGACCTGGCTGATCGGCACGCCGGTCATGCGCTCCATCACGAGCACCTGCGACGTCGAGAAATCCCAGAACATCTCGGGCACGAGCAGCAGGTCGAGGCCCGCGAAGTTGCGGCGCAGCTGGCTGCCGTTCGCGGCCTCGCGCATCAGGTCGAGCTCGTCGTGCAGGTACTTGTCGAATTCGGCGACGACTTCGCGCGGCTTCAGGCGCCGGCCGTCGGCCCACATGCGTTCCGTCCACGTCGCGATGTCGCGCATCAGCGCGAGGTCGGAATCGATCACCGGCAGCATGTTCGGGCGCAGCACCTTGACCGCGACGGCCTTGCCCGCGTGCACGCCCTGCTTCAGCTTAGCGAAATGCACCTGCGCGATCGACGCGCTCGCGACCGGCTCGCGCTCGAATTCGTCGAACAGCTCGTCGACCGGCGCGCCGAGCGACTTCTCGATGATCGCGATCGCCACCGCGGAATCGAACGGCGGCACCTGGTCCTGCAGCTTCGCGAGTTCGTTCGCGAAATCGACCGACAGCAGGTCACGGCGCGTCGACAGCACTTGGCCGAACTTCACGAAGATCGGACCGAGGCTTTCGAGCGCGTGACGCAGCCGTACGGCGGGCGGATCGGAAAAGCGGCGGCCGATCGTCGTGATCCGCAGCAGCAGCTTCACGCGCCGGTCGTCGATCCGGGACAGCATCACTTCGTCGAGGCCAAAGCGGATGACGGTGTAGACAATCTTGATGAAACGGAAAATGCGCATGCCCTGCGGCCCTCAGTGCGCGCCGCGCGGGCCGGAGCCCGTGCGCGCGCCGATTTTTTGTTCGAGTCGCTCGACCCGCTTTTCGACCCGCGCGAGCGCATCGCGCGCCCGCGCCAGTTCGGCGTCGAAGCCGCCGAGCACCGTGCGCCGGACGACTTGCGGATTCTCGTCGAGCAAGTACTCGGCGACGGAATCGAGCACGTTGCGGCCGGTGCGGCGCGCGCGCGCGCCGGCGTCGCGCACGACCGTCGCGATCCGGTACGCCGCCGCGTCGCCGACCAGCTTCGCGAGATCTTCCTCAGGTTCCCAGCGCAGGTGCTCGGCCAGCTTCGCGATCTGGGTCGCGAACTCGGCGTCGCCCTCGATCTTCACGTGCTTCATCACGGCCGCCTGGCCGCCCTGCAGGAATGCGGCGACCGTGTCGCCCGCGAGCGCGATCGACACGTCGACGTGTTGCGCATCGTGCGCTTCCACCGCGGACAGGTAGCCGTCGGGCTGCACGAGCAGCGTGAGCGTGACGGGCGGCACGTCGAGCCGGGCGGTCTTGCCCGCGTAGGGGATCAGGCGATCGCGCGCCCACGATTCGCGCGCGAGCAGGTGATTGACAGCAGCAGCAAAAGGCTTGGCGGCAAAGGTCATCGGGCTGGGAAAGAAAAAACCCGCGCAGGCCGGGCGCCCACGCGGGTTTCTATTGTAACGTCGGATCGTCGGCAGCCCGCGGCCAACCGCACACCCGGGCGGCAAGCGGTCGCAGTGCGGCGGCCGTCGCCCGGGCAGCCGGCAAGCCGGCCGCCGGTCACGCTCAGTGCGTGTTGATCTGCTGGATACCCGCGAGCAGCCAGCCCTGGCCGCCCGACTTCGACAGGTTCCACACCTCGTCGAACGGCGCCGCCGACGCATTCGCCGATTCGCGGATCAGCCCGTGGAAGCGCACGCTCGCCGACTGCTCGATGCCGCGATCCTCGATCGCGACCAGTTCCGCGTCGAGCTGCACGACATCGGTCTGGTTCGCCTCGTTGCCGCGCGAATCGAGGTCGATCTTGATCTCGGCGAACATTTCCGGCGTCGTGAACTCGCGGATGTCGGCCAGGTTGCCCTGGTCCCACGCCGCCTGCAGGCGCACGAAGTAGACCTTCGCGCTTCGCAGGAACGCTTCGGTGTCGAAGCCGGCCGGCACCTGCAGCGGTGCGGCCGCCATCGCGCCCGCCGCGCCCGCGGCCGCTGCGCCGCCGCCGAACACGCCCTGCGCTTCGTTCGCGTAGCTGCTGCCGCTGCCGGCATAGTTGCTGCCGGTGCCGCCCTGCGGGAACGACGGGCTCTGCGAGTAGCCGCCCGACGACGAGGCCGAGCCGCCCACCGAGTACGCCGGTTCCTGCGGACGGCGACGGTTCATGAACTTGCGGATCAGCCAGATGCCGACCATCGCCAGCAGCGCGATCACGATGACGTTCGCCATCATGCTCGCGAACGCGCCGCCGAGGCCGAAGTGCGACAGCAGCGCCGCGATGCCGAGGCCGGCCGCGAGGCCGGCGATCGGCCCGAGCCAGCGCGAGCGGTTCGGCTGCGCGGCCGGTGCCGGTGCGGCCGGGTTCGCGCGCTGCGCCTGCGCCGGCGCGGCCTGCTGCATCGGCTGCTGCGCGGGCGGCGTGGCCTGGCGCTGCGTGACGGTGGAGCTCTGGCGGCCGATGCTGCGCCCGCCGCCCATACGCCTGGCTTCGGCGTCGAGCGATGCGAACGTGCCGGCCGTGAGCAGGCCGACCATCAGCAGCGTGCCGACCCGTCGAGCCCACGGCTTCGACGGCTTGCTACGGTTGAACAACGAACGCGATTCGGACATCAGCTTCTCCAGATGTAAGGCGAATGTATGGAAAGAACCCCTTAGTACTTGGTTCCTAGGTGTAAAGCTACCACGCCACCTGACAAATTGTAATATTTGACGGCGTCGAGGCCCGCTTGTTCCATCATCGTCTTCAGCGTGTCCTGATCGGGGTGCATCCGGATAGATTCAGCAAGATACCGATAACTTTCAGCATCTTTCGCGAACTTGTCGCCAAGCCACGGTAATACTTTGAAAGAATACAGATCGTACGCTTTTTTCAGCGGATCCCAGACTTTCGAGAATTCCAGCACCATCACGCGGCCGCCCGGCTTCGCCACGCGGCGCATCTCGGCCAGCGCCGCATCCTTGTGCGTCATGTTGCGCAGCCCGAAAGCGACCGTGACCACATCGAAGTAGTTGTCCGGAAAGGGGATTTTCTCGGCGTCGCACAGCAGCGACGGCGTCACGATGCCCTTGTCGAGCAATCGGTCGCGGCCCACGCGCAGCATCGATTCGTTGATGTCGGTGTGCCAGACTTCGCCGGTCGGCCCGGCCGCCTTCGCGAACGCCTTGGTCAGGTCGCCGGTGCCGGCCGCGATGTCGAGCACCTTGAAGCCGGGACGCACGTTCGCCTGCGCGATCGTGAACGCCTTCCACGCGCGGTGCATGCCGGCCGACATCAGGTCGTTCATCAGATCGTAGTTGCTCGCGACCGAATGGAACACGCCCGCCACTTTCTTCGCTTTTTCGGTTTCCTCGACGCTCTCGAAGCCGAAGTGGGTTTTGCTCATCGCGTTGATCCTCAGTAAATGGCAAGACGGCGCCGAGCGGGCGCCGTCGATTTCAGTGGCAGTGGCCGTGCGGCGCGGGGGCCGCCGGCATCGGCGCGTCACGCTCGACGCCCGCCGCCTGCAGTTTGTCGAAATAGTCGCGCCACAGCGCGTCCTGCTGCGTCGCCAGTTCGTACAGCAGATCCCACGAGTAGATGCCGGTCGAATGACCGTCCGAGAACGTCGGCTGCAGCGCGTAGTTGCCCACGCCCTCGAGCGCGGTGATCGTCACCTCGCGCTTGCCGGTCTGCAGCGTCTCCTGACCCGGCCCGTGGCCGCGCACCTCGGCCGACGGCGAATAGACGCGCATCAGCTCGAACGGAATCCGGTAATTTTCGCCGTTCGGGTACTGCAATTCGAGCACGCGCGACACCGCGTGCACGACGACGCCGGACGGAATCGGCGTCGTGGAAGTCAAACCGCTCATGGCTGCCTCGAATCGGTCATGCGTTGAATTTCCTCGCGCACCGCATTGTGCAGCAGCGAGGCCTGCGCCGCGCGCGTGCGCAGCAGCGCCTCGGACACGCTGCGCTGGCGCGGCGCCCAGACGGGCTGCGGAAAATGGGCGTCGTTGGAGAAGCGCGGGATCACGTGCCAGTGCACGTGCGGCACCATGTTGCCGAGGCTCGCGAGATTCACCTTGTTCGGCTGCATCACGCGGCGCACGGCGCGCTCCACCGCGTACACCACGCGCATCAGATGTGCCCGCTCGGGCTCGCCGAGATCGGAAAACTCGGCCACGTGCGTGCCCCAGATCACCCGGCAGAAGCCAGGGTAATCGTGCTCGCCCGTCGCGAGCACGACGCGCAGCGCATCGTCCTGCCAGAGCACCTCGCCGCCGTCTTCACGGCAAAACACGCATTCCATCGTCGCTCCCATGTGGACGGGCGCCGGCGCATCTGCGCCGGCGCCCGCTCATTCCTGGCCCGCCCGGGCGGTCGTCATGCCCGCATTAGACCAGCACGCGCTCGATCCCGCCATTGTTCGCGTGTGCGACATAGTCGGCCATCCAGTTCTCGCCGAGCACCTGGCGCGCGATCTCGACCACGATGTAGTCGGCCTCGAGGTTCGCATCCTCGTTGTAGCGCGACAGGCCCTGCAGGCACGACGGGCAGCTCGTCAGGATCTTCACGTCCGGGCCGTTCGCGCTCGCGGCGGCCGGCGCGGGTGCGCTGCCGGCCACGACCGGGATGCTGCGCAGCTTCGCGGCGCCCTTGCGGATTTCCTCTTCCTTGCGGAAGCGGACCTGCGTGGAGATGTCCGGACGCGTGACCGCCAGCGTGCCCGACTCACCGCAGCAGCGCTCGTTCTTCTCGATCTTGTAGCCGTCCTTCTCCGCCCCCATCAGCTCGTTGACGAGCTTCACCGGGTCCATCGTCTTGATCGGCGTGTGGCACGGGTCGTGATACATGTAGCGCGTGCCCGTCACGCCGTCGAGCTTCATCCCCTTCTCGAGCAGGAACTCGTGGATGTCGATGATCCGGCAGCCCGGGAAGATCTTGTCGAATTCGTAGCCCGCGAGCTGGTCGTAGCAGGTGCCGCACGACACGACCACCGTCTTGATGTCGAGGTAGTTCAGCGTGTTCGCGACCCGGTGGAACAGCACGCGGTTGTCGGTGACGATCTTCTCGGCCTTGTCGTACTGGCCCGAGCCGCGCTGCGGATAGCCGCAGCACAGGTAGCCCGGCGGCAGCACGGTCTGCACGCCCGCTTCCCACAGCATCGCCTGCGTCGCGAGGCCGACCTGCGAGAACAGGCGCTCGGAGCCGCAGCCGGGGAAGTAGAACACCGCTTCCGAATCGACGGTCGTCGACTTCGGGTTGCGGATGATCGGCACGATCTTGTTGTCCTCGATGTCGAGCAGCGCGCGCGCCGTCTTCTTCGGCAGGTTGCCCGGCATCTTCTTGTTGACGAAGTGGATCACCTGCTCGACCACGGGCGGCTTGCCGACCGTCGCCGGCGGGTGCTGCGTCTGCTTCGTCACGACCTTCTTCAGCATGTCGTTCGCGAAGCGCTGCACCTTGTAGCCGACGCCCATCATCACGCCGCGCGCGGCGTTGATCGTCTGCGGATTGGTCGCGTTCAGGAAGAACATGCCCGCCGCATTGCCGGCGTTGAACTTCTTCTTGCCCATCTTGCGCAACAGGTTGCGCATGTTCATCGTGACGTCGCCGAAGTCGATCTTCACCGGGCACGGCGTCGCGCACTTGTGGCACACCGTGCAGTGGTCGGCCACGTCGTTGAACTCGTCCCAGTGCTTGATCGACACGCCGCGGCGCGTCTGCTCCTCGTACAGGAACGCCTCGACCAGCAGCGAGGTCGCGAGGATCTTGTTGCGCGGGCTGTACAGCAGGTTCGCGCGCGGCACGTGGGTCGCGCACACCGGCTTGCACTTGCCGCAGCGCAGGCAGTCCTTCACCGAATCGGCGATCGCGCCGATGTCGGACTGCTGCATGATCAGCGACTCGTAGCCCATCAGCCCGAAGCTCGGCGTGTACGCGTTGCGCAGGTCGGCGCCGTCGAGCAGCTTGCCCTTGTTGAAGCGGCCGTTCGGGTCGACGCGTTGCTTGTACGCGCGGAATTCGGCGATCTCGTCGTCGGTCAGGAACTCGAGCTTCGTGATGCCGATCCCGTGTTCGCCGGAGATCACGCCGTCGAGCGAGCGCGCAAGCGTCATGATGCGCGCGACCGCCGCGTGCGCGTCCTGCAGCATCTCGTAGTTGTCGGAGTTGACCGGGATGTTGGTGTGGACGTTGCCGTCGCCCGCGTGCATGTGCAGCGCGACGAACACGCGACCGCGCAGCACCTGCTTGTGGATCGCCTGCGCTTCGTCGAGGATCTGCTTGAACGCGCCGCCGTTGAAGATCGCGCGCAGCTCCGCGCGAATCTCCTGCTTCCACGAGATGCGGACCGTGCGGTCCTGCGTGACGTGGAACACGGTCGCGCCCGGCTGCTCGTCCGCGCGATCGGCGAACTTCTCGGCAAGCGCCTCGTAGCCGAGCTGCACGAGGTAGTGCTGCGCCTCGCGCAGCGGCTGGTCGAGCCGGTCGCGCACGAATTCCCAGCGTGCGCGCACGCGCTTGAGCAGCTCCAGCGCCTGCTGCACGCGATCCTCGAGCAACTCGGCGCTCGGGATCTCGTTTGCGTCGTCGGTCTTGCCGAGCGGCAGGTTGCCGGCGCGGAAGAACGCCTCCAGCGCGTCGACCAGCTGCAGCTTGTTCTTCAGCGACAGCTCGATGTTGATCCGCTCGATGCCGTCGGTGTACTCACCCATCCGGTTCAGCGGGATCACGACGTCTTCGTTGATCTTGAACGCGTTGGTGTGCTTCGCGATCGCGGCCGTGCGGCTGCGGTCGAGCCAGAAGCGCTTGCGGGCCTCCGCGCTGATCGCGACGAAGCCTTCGCCGCTCTTGCCGTTCGCCATCCGGATCACTTCGGACGTCGCGTGCGCGACCGCGTCGGCGTCATCGCCGACGATGTCGCCGATCAGCACCATCTTGGGGAATGCGTTGCGCTTGCTCTTGGTCGCGTAGCCGACCGCGCGCAGATAGCGCTCGTCGAGGTGCTCGAGGCCCGCGAGAATCGCGCCGCCCTGCTTCGACGTCTCGAACAGGTAGTCCTTGATCTCGACGATGCTCGGGATCGCCTCGCGCGCCTGGCCGAAGAATTCGAGACAGACGGTGCGCGTGTGCGCGGGCATCTTGTGCAGCACCCAGCGCGCGGACGTGATCAGCCCGTCGCAGCCTTCCTTCTGCACGCCCGGCAGGCCGGCGAGGAACTTGTCGGTCACGTCCTTGCCGAGGCCTTCCTTGCGGAACCGGCGGCCTTCGATCTCGAGCATCTCGGTCTTCAGCAGCTTCTCGCCCGGCGCGTACGCGCCGTCGAACCACTTCAGCTCGAACCGCGCGACCGCGATGTCGTGGATCTTGCCCTGGTTGTGCTCGTGGCGCGTGACTTCGAGCCAGTTGCCGTCCGGGTCGACCATCCGCCACCAGGCCAGGTTGTCGAGCGCGGTGCCCCACAGCACGGCCTTCTTGCCGCCGGCGTTCATCGCGACGTTGCCGCCGATGCACGATGCGTCGAGCGAGGTCGGGTCGACCGCGAACACGTAGCCGGCCGCTTCGGCCGCTTCCGTCACGCGGCGCGTGACGACGCCCGCGCCGGAGAAGATCGTCGGCACCTTGTGCGCGACGCCCGGCAGTTCGGTCAGCTCGACCGCGCCGAGCTGTTCGAGCTTCTCGGTGTTGATCACCGCGGAGAACGGCGTGAGCGGCACCGCGCCGCCCGTGTAGCCGGTGCCGCCGCCACGCGGGATCACGGTCAGGCCAAGCTCGAAGCAGGCCTTGATCAGGCCCGCGATCTCGGCTTCGGTATCGGGGGTCAGCACGACGAACGGGTATTCGACGCGCCAGTCGGTCGCGTCGGTCACGTGCGACACGCGCGACAGCCCGTCGAAACGGATGTTGTCCTTCTGCGTGCAGCGGCCGAGCGCCTTGGTCGCGCGGCGGCGCAGGTCGGCCATCTTGTCGAATTCGTCGGCGAACTCGTCGACCGCGCGCTGCGCGGCGGCCTCGAGCATCTCGACGCGCTCGGCGCGTTCGCGGCCCGCGTCGTCGTGGTGCGCGGTCAGGTCGGCGCGGCGGCGCTTGCCGATCTCGGTCAGGCGGTGGTTCAGCGCCTCGATCAGCAGCGCGCGGCGCTTCGGGTTGTCGAGCAGGTCGTCCTGCAGGTACGGGTTGCGGCGCACGACCCAGATATCGCCGAGCACCTCATACAGCATCCGTGCCGAGCGGCCCGTGCGGCGTTCGGCGCGCAGTTCGTCGAGCACCGACCACGCCTCCGCGCCGAGCAGGCGGATCACGATCTCGCGGTCGGAGAAGGACGTGTAGTTGTAGGGAATCTCGCGCAGACGGGGCGCGGGGTCGGCGGCGACGGCGGCGGCCGCGCCATGCGGATCGAAAACTTGTGGTGCGTTCATGTTCGGACGACTCGGAGGGCCGATACACCGTGCAGGGGCGTCGGCAAGCGCGTGGGCGCAATCTTGGGGAAATCTGTTCTGTTGCCAGGCGTGCGACTAACTCGCATGGGGCCGGAACGGGACTGAACTCACCGTTCCCGACGGGTGGGGCCTGGCGGCACTCGGAGCCATCAGCACGATCGCGCGCGGCGCGCATGCCGCTCCGCCGCGGGGCTGGCTGCGCGCGGCGTCGGCTTCAACGGGGCGATCCGAGGGTGCCTCTGCATCTTCCGATCCTTGATTCAAAACGGAATTCTAACCCATGATCGGGCCACGCGTGACACGCCGGACAGGTCGTGGGGCTATCGCCGCAAGCCGCGCCGGGCTTGGCTCGGCACGTTTTCGCGTCGAAATTCGCCGTCCGTCCGGTCGGTAACCATGCGGTTAAACCGGTAAAAAGGGACGCCTCATGCGGCCAACACGCCCGCCGGCGCGGTTCCGCGACCGTGCGCCCGGCATGCCGCTTGCGTGCGGACCGACCCTTGGCGCTATCATTGATCCTTTACCGTCTGCTTCCGCACTGCACGCGAGCGCCCATGGCATCCCACGATTACCTGAAGAAAATCCTCACCGCGCGCGTCTACGACGTCGCGCTCGAGACGGAACTCGAACCTGCCCGCAACCTGTCGGCCCGGCTGCACAACCCTGTTTACCTGAAGCGCGAGGACAACCAGCCGGTGTTCTCGTTCAAGCTGCGCGGCGCGTACAACAAGATGGCGCACATTCCGGCCGACGCGCTCGCGCGCGGCGTGATCACGGCATCGGCCGGCAATCATGCGCAGGGCGTCGCGTTCTCGGCGGCCCGGATGGGCGTGAAGGCCGTGATCGTCGTGCCGGTCACGACGCCGCAGGTGAAAGTCGATGCGGTACGCGCGCACGGCGGCCCGAGCGTCGAGGTGATCCAGGCGGGCGAGTCGTACAGCGATGCATACGCGCACGCGGTCAAGGTGCAGGCTGAACGCGACCTCACGTTCGTCCACCCGTTCGACGATCCGTACGTGATCGCCGGCCAGGGCACGATCGCGATGGAAATCCTGCGTCAGCACCAGGGTCCGATTCACGCGATCTTCGTGCCGATCGGCGGCGGCGGGCTCGCGTCCGGCGTGGCGGCCTACGTCAAGGCGGTGCGGCCGGAGATCAAGGTGTTCGGCGTGCAGGCCGAGGATTCGTGCGCGATGGCGCAGTCGCTGCAGAAGGGCGAGCGCGTCGAACTGAGCGAGGTCGGCCTGTTCGCGGACGGCACGGCGGTAAAGCTCGTCGGCGAGGAAACCTTCCGGCTGTGCCGCGAATTCCTCGACGGCGTGCTGACGGTCGACACCGACGCGCTGTGCGCGGCGATCAAGGACGTATTCCAGGATACGCGCAGCGTGCTCGAGCCGTCCGGCGCGCTCGCGGTCGCGGGCGCGAAACAGTATGCGGAGCGCGAAGGCATCGAGAACCAGACGCTCGTCGCGGTCACGTCCGGCGCGAACATGAACTTCGACCGGATGCGCTTCGTCGCCGAACGCGCGGAAGTCGGCGAGGCGCGCGAAGCCGTGTTCGCCGTCACGATCCCCGAGGAGCGCGGCAGCTTCAAGCGCTTCTGCTCGCTCGTCGGCGATCGCAACGTGACCGAGTTCAACTACCGGATCGCCGATGCGCAGTCCGCGCACATCTTCGTCGGCGTGCAGATCAAGCGGCGCGGCGAGTCGGAGGAGATCGCCGCGAACTTCGAGTCGCACGGCTTCAAGACCGTCGACCTCACGCACGATGAGCTGTCGAAGGAACATATCCGCTACATGGTGGGCGGCCGCTCGCCGCTCGCGCTCGAAGAGCGCCTGTTCCGCTTCGAATTCCCGGAACGGCCGGGCGCGCTGATGAAGTTCCTGTCGTCGATGGCGCCGGACTGGAACATCAGCCTGTTCCACTACCGCAACCAGGGCGCGGACTACAGCTCGATCCTCGTCGGCCTGCAGGTGCCGCAGGCCGATCGCGCCGAGTTCGAACGCTTCCTCGCGGCCCTCGGCTATCCGTATGTCGAGGAGAGCGCCAATCCGGCGTACCGCCTCTTCCTGTCGTAAAGGCTTCGTGCAATGAATCCCGAACATTCCCCGCTCGGCAAGGCGACCGTCTACGCAGCGCAGTACGACGCGTCGCTGCTGTTCCCGATCCCGCGCGCCGGGGCGCGCGAGCAGCTCGGCATCACGTCGGCACTGCCGTTCTTCGGCACCGACATCTGGAACGCGTACGAACTGTCGTGGCTCAACGCGCGCGGCAAGCCGCAGCTCGCGGTCGCGACGTTCTACGTGCCGGCCGAATCGCCGAACATCGTCGAATCGAAGTCGTTCAAGCTGTATCTCGGCTCGTTCGCGCAATCGAAGTTCGACTCGCTCGACGCGGTGCGCGACGTGCTGAAGCGCGACGTGTCGGCCGCGTGCGGCGCGAGCGTGTCGGTGCAGCTGGTGTCGCCGCACGATTTCGGCAAGCTCGAGATGGAGGAGCTCGACGGACTGTCGCTCGATCGGCTCGACCTCGACACCGACGTGTACGAACCCGATCCGTCGCTGCTGTCGGCCGCCGACGCCGAGGACGAAGCGCCGGTCGAGGAAACGCTCGTGTCCGACCTGCTGCGCTCGAACTGCCCGGTCACCGGCCAGCCCGACTGGGGCAGCGTGCAGATTCACTACGTCGGGCCGCAGATCGATCACGCAGGGCTGCTGCGCTACATCATCTCGTTCCGCAATCACACGGGCTTTCACGAGCAGTGCGTCGAGCGGATCTTCCTCGACATCCTGCATGCGTGCAAACCGGTGAAGCTCGCGGTGTATGCGCGCTACACGCGGCGCGGCGGGCTCGACATCAATCCGTTCCGCACGAATTACAACCAGCCGATGCCGGACAACGCGCGGACTGCGCGGCAGTAATAGCGGCCCGCCTGTCACGAAACAGCCCCGCCGGCTCGCGCCGACGGGGCTGTTTCACTGTGCGCCGGGGATGCCCGCCCGCATTACTTCACCGGCGGCTTGTAAGCGATGCAATCGACCTCGACCTTGCAATCGATGACCATGCTCGACTGCACGCACGCGCGTGCCGGCGGATGCTCGCCGAAGTACGACACGAACACCTTGTTGAACGACGCGAAATCGCGTGCGTCGTCGAGCCACACGCCGCAACGCACGACGTGTTCCAGGCCGTAGCCGGCTTCCTTCAGGATCGCGATCACGTTCTCGATCGTCTGCTTCGACTGCGTGACGATCCCGCCTTCGACGACCTCGCCGTTCACCATCGGCGTCTGGCCCGACACGTACAGCCAGCCGTCGGCCTCGACCGCGCGTGCAAACGGCATCACCTGCCCGCCGGTACCCTTCGCTTCGCCTACGCCATATCGCTTCATCGTTTCACTCCTGGTTGGTCGACCGGCCTCGGCGCGCACGCGCCGGCGCCGGTCCCATGCAACGCACGGTTGCGGATGCGCGCGCCGGCATGGCGCACGCGGCAAATCGGATCAGGACCGCGTTCAGAACGCGGCGTCGGCACTCGCCGCCACGCGCTCGCCGCGCGCGACGAAACCGCCGGCGCGCTCGCCGGTCGGCTGGCCGTTCTCGTAGGTCAGCACACCGTTCACCCACACCGCGTCGATCCCGTGCGCGGGCTGCTGCGGCTTCTCGAACGTCGCGGCGTCGATCACGCGCGCGGGATCGAACAGCACGAGATCCGCGTGGTAGCCGACGTGCACTTCGCCGCGCCGCGCGATCCCGTAGCGGCGCGCGGACAGCGACGTCATCTTGCGGATCGCCTCCTCGAGCGGCAGCAGGTTCGTGTCGCGCACGTAATGGCCGAGCACGCGCGGGAACGCGCCCCACAGCCGCGGATGCGGCAGCGGATCGTTCGGCAGGCCGTCCGAGCCGACCATCGTCGCCGGATGCGACAGGATGCGGCGCACGTCGTCCTCGGACATGTTGTGGTACACGGCGCCGGCCGGACGGATCCGCTGCGCGGCTTCCTGCTCGGTCACGCCCCAGTCGGCCGCGATCGCCTTCAGCAGCTTGCCGGCGACTTCGGGATGCGGTTCCGACCACGTGATCGTGATGTCGATGTCGCCCGTCACCTGCTTCAGGTCGAGCGTCGACGAGCTGCGGCTGTACGGATAGCAGTCGCAGCCGACCGGCTGGTAGCGGCGCGCGCCTTCGAGCGACGCAAGCACCTCGGTGCTGCGGCCCCAGTTCGACGGGCCCGCGCACTTCAGGTGCGAGATCACGACCGGCACCTGCGCGTGACGGCCGACGCGGTAAGCCTCGTCCATCGCGTCGAGGATCGCGTCGAACTCGGTGCGCATGTGCGTCGTGTAGAGCGCGCCCGCATTCGCGAGCGGCTCGGCGAGCGCCATCACTTCCTCGGCCGGCGCCGCGAACGCGGAGCCGTACGCAAGGCCCGACGACAGCCCGAGCGCGCCGTTCGCGAGCGCTTCCTCGAGTTGCGTGCGCATCCCGGCGATTTCGCCGTCGGTCGCCGCGCGGTCGAGGCGGTCCATCTGGTTGTTGCGCAGCGCGGTGTGCCCGACGAGCGCCGCGACGTTCACGGCCGGACGCGCGTGGTTCACCGCCGCGACGTAGGCAGCGAAGGTCGGATAGCGGAACGCGTCGCGATCGCCGAGCAGGTTCATCGGGTCGGGCGGATCGCCCGCGAGCGTCACCGGCGACGCGCTGATCCCGCAGTTGCCGACGATCACGGTCGTCACGCCTTGCGAGATCTTCGGCAGCATCTGCGGCGCGCGGATCACGTGCGTGTCGTCGTGCGTGTGGACGTCGACGAAGCCCGGCGCGAGCGCGCGGCCGTTCGCATCGACGACGGTCTCGGCAAGCCAGTTCGACAGGTTGCCGATCGCCGCGATCACGCCGTTGCGGATCGCGACGTCGCGCGTGACGGGCGGTGCGCCCGTGCCGTCGTACAGCTGCGCGCCGACGATCAGCGTATCGGCGGCTTCGGGATGCGAATGCATGGTCAGTCTCCTACCGGTTGACGGTCTCCGCCGCCGCGGTGCGCATCGAGCGCATGCTTGATGCGGCGCAGCGATTCTCGGCCCGCATCGCCGAGCCGCAGCGCGACTCCGGTGACGAGCACGTCGATCGCCATCATCATCGCGTAGCGCGATGTCGAAGGCTTGTAGATGAAATCGGTTTCGAACGCGACGACCGGGATCAGGTGGTCGGCGAGCTTCGCGAGCGGCGAAGCCGGCGCGGTGATCGCGATCAGCTTCGCGCCGTAGCGCTTCGCGAGGCGGCAGCTCTCGAGCAGCTCGGGCACGCGCCCGCTCACCGACAGCGCGACGACCACGGTGTCGCGCGACAGCGTCGCCGACACCATCCGCTGCAGCAGGCTGTCCTGGTAGCTCGCGACCGGCCGCCCGAAGCGCACGAGCCGGAAGCGCAGTTCGTCGGCGAGCGCGGTCGAGCCGCCGCCCTGCCCGTACACGTAGACCATCTTCGCGCCGGCGAGGAGATCGGCCGCGGCATCGAACGACGTGTTGCGCAGCAGCTGGTGGTTGTGCGCGAGCGCCACGCGGATCTCGTCGTAGACGACCGATGCCGGGCTCGCGTCCACTTCCGCAGGCTCGCCGGACGGCGCGAGAAAGCGCTGGCCGACCGCCGCCGCCTGCGCGACGAGCACCTTCAGTTCGCGCACGTCGCGGCAGCCGACGGCCTTCGCGAACCGCGTGACCGTCGCGACGCTGACTTCCGCGTCGCGCGCGAGCGCGCCGATGCTCGCATGCGCGGCGCGCGCGAGATCGGCGAGGATGAATGCCGCGACCTTGCGTTCGGCCTCGCGCAGCTCGGGCGCGCATTCGGCGATCCGCGCGACGATGTCGAGGACCGGCTGGGCAACCGGTTGCTCGGCGGTGAACGGAACGGACGGAGTGGCGGACGAATTCATCTGCGGAAAAGGGTGTGGCGCTTTATGTTACTAAATAACATCACCGCGCCGATGCTACTTTCTGTACCATCTGCATGTCAACTTCAGTGCAATGCATAGTGATGATGGAGCGGGATGACATGAAAGTTACAAACTATCAGGAACCGACAATCAATCCGTTGGGCAAGGGCCTCGGCAACCTGCCGAGCGCGAGCGTGCCGCTCGACGACGCAGGCCGCCTCGAGTGGAACCTGCTCGCGGAAGACGTCAGCCTGCCGGCAGCGGTGCTGTACGAGGATCGCATCGAACACAATCTGAACTGGATGCAGGCGTTCGTCCAGCAGTACGGCGCGCAGTTCGCGCCGCACGGCAAGACGACGATGGCGCCGCAACTGTTCCGCCGCCAGCTCGCCGCCGGCGCGTGGGGCATCACGCTCGCGACCGCGCACCAGACGCAGGCCGCGTATCACGGCGGCGTGCGCCGCGTGCTGCTCGCGAACCAGCTGGTCGGCCGCCAGAACATGACGATCATCGCGGGGCTGCTGTCCGATCCCGACTTCGAATTCTTCTGCCTCGTCGATTCGGCCGACAGCGTCGACCAGCTCGGCCGCTTCTTCGGCGAAGCGAAGAAAACGCTGAACGTGCTGATCGAACTCGGCGTGCCGGGCGGCCGCGCGGGCGTGCGCGACGCCGCGCAGCGCACCGCCGTGCTCGACGCGATCGCGCGCTATCCGGACACGCTGAAGCTGGCCGGCATCGAACTCTACGAAGGCGTGCTGAAGGAGGAAGGCGAGATCCGCGCGTTCCTGCAGGACGCGGTCGCGTTCACGCGCGAGCTGGCCGAAGCCGGCCGCTTCGCGCGCACGCCGGCGATCCTGTCGGGTGCCGGCTCGGCGTGGTACGACGTGGTCGCGGAGGAATTCGCGAAGGCGTCCGATGACGGTTTCGCGGAAGTCGTGCTGCGTCCGGGCTGCTACCTGACGCACGACGTCGGCATCTACAAGAAGGCGCAGACCGACGTGTTCGCGCGCAACCCGATCGCCCGCAGGATGGGCGAAGGGCTGCTGCCGGCGCTGCAGCTGTGGGCGTACGTGCAGTCGGTGCCGGAAGCCGACCGCGCGATCATCGCGCTCGGCAAGCGCGACGCGGCGTTCGACGCGGGCCTGCCCGAGCCGGCGCGCCACTTCCGCCCGGGCCGCGACAGCGCGCCGCGCGACGTCGCCGCGAGCGAAGGCTGGGCCGTCACCGGGATGATGGACCAGCACGCGTACCTGCAGATCCCGCCGGGCGCGGACGTGAAGGTCGGCGACATGGTCGCGTTCGATATCTCGCATCCGTGCCTGACGTTCGACAAGTGGCGCCAGCTGCTCGTGCTCGATCCGCAGTTCCGCGTGACGGAAGTCGTCGAAACCTTCTTCTGACGCCTGGCGCGCCATCGCGCCGCCTCGCCGCCCCACCGCAGCGCGGGGCGGCCGTCACGCGCGCTTCAATCTGCCGGAGTACACTGCGCTTTCGTCCTCGGGGCTGCTTCGCCGCCGCAGCGCATGCCTGCCGCGCCCGGCGCGAACGGCCCCTCAACGCTGTTCAATGGAGAAAGCCATGGCCGCGAAGAAGATCCTGTTCCTGACCGGTGATTTCGCCGAAGACTACGAAACGATGGTGCCGTTCCAGGCGCTGCAGGCCGTCGGCCATCACGTCGATGCAGTCTGCCCGGGCAAGCGCGCGGGCGACAAGGTCAAGACCGCGATCCACGATTTCGAGGGCGACCAGACCTACACCGAGAAGCCCGGCCACAACTTCACGCTGAACGCGACGTTCGACGACGTCGATGCGGCGGGCTACGACGCGCTCGCGATCGCGGGCGGCCGCGCGCCGGAATACCTGCGTCTCGACGCGAAGGTGATCGCGCTGGTGCGCGCGTTCGCCGAAGCCGGCAAGCCGATCGCCGCGATCTGCCATGCGGCGCAGCTGCTCGCGGCCGCCGACGTGATCCGCGGCAAGCGCATCTCGGCCTACCCGGCCTGCGCGCCCGAAGTGAAGCTCGCGGGCGGCGAATATGCGGACATCCCGGTCGACGCGGCCGTGACCGACGCGCCGTTCGTCACCGCGCCCGCGTGGCCCGCGCATCCGGCCTGGCTCGCGCAGTTCCTCGCGCTGCTCGGCACGCGCATCGAGCTGTGAACGAGGTGGAATGAATTGAAGTGAAACGACGGCCGGCGGCGGGTTCGCGCAGCCCGCATGCCGTGCCGATCAAGACCGGCCGACGGGGTGCATCCCGTCGCGCCGCTTCCGCCCCGCCCTTCAGCGCGATGCCGGCGTCGAGCCGACATCCGCAATCCGCGACTCCAGCATCGCCAGCGCGCCCGACAGGGCGGTCAGCACGTCATCCGGCAGTTGCGCCATCGTCTGGTCGAGGAACGCCTTGCGGCGCGGCAGGCACGCGTCGAACGCGGCGCGGCCCTCGGCGGTCAGCGTGACGTTGGTCACGCGGTTGTCGCGCGCATCGGACGCGCGCTCGATCCAGCCGAGCGCGTCGAGCGACTTCAACTGGCGCGTGAGCGCGCCCGGATCGATGCGCAGCACCTCGACGAGCTTCTTCTGCGACGAATGCCCGTCCATCGTGTGCAGCGCGACCATGATGCGCCAGCGCGGCATCGGCTGCCCGACGTGCGTTTCGAACGCGGTCATGAACGCGCGATACGTGCGTCCGAATTGCTGCAAGATCGCGACGCGGTCCTGTTCTTCCATGCGCTGATGCCTACTCGTTCAATCGGTGAATCGTTCAATCGGTGAATCGTTCAATCGGTGAATCGTTCAATCGGCCGCGACATGCGGCTCGATCTTGTGCCGCAGCGCGATCGGCGGCACGCGGCGGGACTGCCACACCGACACCACGGCGACGACGGCCGCCATCGCGACACCCAGGTGAATCGCGCCGACCAGCGATTCGCGGGCCGTTTCCAGCAGCAGCGCGCCATTATGCCCGGCGCGGGTCAGCTCCGCGACCAGACCGCCTTGCGCGGCGCGGTCGATCAGGATCTGCGGATCGGCGAGCTGCGCGTGCCACTGCAGCGCATGCTCGCCCGACAGCGCGTCGCGCACGCCGCTCGAATACATCTGGTTGACCAGCGTGCCCGTGAGCGCGGTGCCGATCATCCCGCCGACCATCCGCAGCGACTGCAGCAGCGCGGTCGCGATGCCGAGGTGCTCGCGGCCGGCCGTCTGCTGCGCGAACACGGTGAGGTTCGGCAGCACGAAGCCGAGGCCGATGCCGCCCGCGACCATCAGCGCCATCAGCATCCAGGTCGGCGTCGTGTGCGTCGACACGACGATGCCCGCGCACGCGATCGCGAACAGCACGAAACCGACGTGCAGCATCGCGTTCGGATTGCGGATGCGCGTGACCACGCGTCCGTTCATGATGCTGCCGATCGTGATGAACACGACGAGCGGCGTGATCACGAGCCCCGCCGCCTTCGGTGACATCCCGAAGCCGCCCTGGAACAGCAGCGGTGCGTAGAACAAGAGCGAGAACATCGAGAAGCCGGCCAGGATCGCGAGCACGAACAGCGCCGACAGCGCGCGGTTGCCGAACATGTCGAACGGCAGAATCGGCTGCGCGCAGCGCTTTTCCCAATGCCACAAGCCGATGCCGGCGCCGACCGCGACGACCAGCAGCAGCGAGGCCCAGCTCATCACGCCGTACTTCGGCAGCCATTCGACGAACAGCTGCAGCGCGCCGAGCGACAGCGCGATCAGGAGCGCGCCGGGCCAGTCGAGCCGCATCTTGCGGTCGTGCTCGACGTGCCTCAGGTGCGGCAGGTAGCGCCACACGAAGAACAGCGACAGCAGGCCGACCGGCAGGTTGACGTAGAACACCGAGCGCCAGCCGAACGACTGGGTCAGGATCCCGCCGAGCGACGGCCCGACCGCGTTCGCAATGCCGAACGCGGAGCTCATCAGCACCTGCCAGCGCAGCCGCACGACGGAATCGGGGAACAGGTCGGGAATGCACGCGAACGCGGTACCGACCAGCATCCCGCCGCCGATCCCCTGCAGGCCGCGCGCGAGCACCAGGAACAGCATGTCGTTGGCCATCCCGCACAGCACCGATGCGCCGGTGAACACGACGATCGACGCGATCACGAACCACTTGCGGCCATAGTAGTCGCCGAGGCGGCCGAAGATCGGCACGGTGATCACGGAACTGAGCAGGTACGAGGTCGCGACCCATGCGTACAGGTCGAAACCCCTCAACTCGGCGACGATGGTCGGCAACGCGGTGCCGACGACCGTCTGGTCGAGCGCGACGAGCATGGTGACGAACGAGATCCCGATCATCGCCAGCAGCGATTCGCGGAACGGCAGGACTTGCCCGCTCGAATGGTGGGCGGCAGTATGGACGGCCATTTTTTGTTGATGCAACTTTTGACGAGTCAAACAATCTCAAAATTCTAGCACGGCGGAGTAATCTAGGCTGGCGAAGGTGCGGGGCCCGTTCCCCGCCGCCAAGGAGAAAGATGGAACCGATTTCAATCACGCCTGCCGCGACGCTGTCGCCGGAAGACCAGGACGCGTTGCGACGCGCGAAACAGGTGCTGGAAAGCCCGTCGCTGACGATGAAGCTGACGGGCGTGCTGGGCGCGCCGGTCGAGAAGATGATCGCGCGGCTGCCGGACTTCGCGACCGGCAAGATCAACGACGCGACGCAACTTGCGCTGCGCAAGTGCCTGAACATCGCGCTGCGCACGCTCGGCAAGCCGCAGACGCCCGATGCCGAGCCGGACAAGCCGAGCAACCTGCTGCACAAGCTCGCGGTCGCGACGACCGGCGCGGCGGGCGGCGCGTTCGGCTTCCTCGCGCTGCCGGTCGAGCTGCCGGTCACGACCACGCTGATCTTCCGCTCGGTATGCGACATCGCGCGCAGCGAGGGCGAGGACCTGGGCTCGGTGGACACGCAGCTGCAGTGCCTGGCCGTGCTCGGCATGGGCGGCAACCCGGACAAGCGGGAAGAAGACGCCGATCTCGGCTATTTCGTGCTGCGCGGCGCGCTCGCGCAGGCGATTTCGAAGGCGTCATCGGACATCACGACGAAAGGGATCGCCGCGCACAGTTCGGCGGCGGTGTTCAAGCTCGTGCAGACGGTGGCATCACGCTTCTCGGTGCAGGTCACCGAGCAGATGGCCGCGAAGTCGATCCCGGCGATCGGCGCGGTGCTCGGCGCGACCGTCAACACGCTGTTCATCGACCACTTCCAGCAGATGGCGCACGGCCATTTCACCGTGCGCCGGCTCGAGCGCAAGTACGGCTCGGTGGCCGTGCAGGCCGCGTATCAGGCGATCGACGGCTCGCCCGCGCGCTGAACCGCCCGCTCGACCGCGACGCGGCGCAGGAACGCGGCCGCCCGGTCGAGCGCGGCGCGCGACTCCGGCACCATCGGCGTGTACAGCTGCCACACGTGCGGCATGTCGGGCCACACCTCGATCTCCACCGGCACGCCGGCCGCTTTCGCGCTGTCGGCGACGCGGCGCGCGTCGTCGAGCAGCACCTCGGTGCTGCCGGCCTGGATGAAGAGCGGCGGCAGCCCGGTCAAGTCCGCATAGAGCGGCGACGCGTACGGATGCGTCGCCGATGCGTCGCCCAGATACAGCTGCGCCGCCTTCGGCAGCGCCGCGGCCGCAAACATCGGGTCGAGGCCGTCGTTGCTGCGCATCGTCGCGCCGGTGCCGGCCAGGTCGGTCCAGGGCGAGAACAGGATCGCGCCGGCCGGCAACGGTTCGCCGCGATCGCGCAGCGCGACGAGCGTCGCGAGCGCGAGGCCGCCGCCCGCGGAATCGCCGCCGAACACGATCGACTCGGGCGGCGTGCCGAGCGCGAGCAATTGCCGGTACGCGGCCAGCGCGTCGTCGAGCGCGGCCGGGAAGCGGCTCTCGGGCGCGAGCCGGTAATCGAGCGAGAACGAGCGCACGCCCGCGCGCTTGGTGAGACCGAACACGAGCGGCCGATGGGTTTTCGTCGAACAGAAGTAGTAGCCGCCGCCGTGGAAGTACAGCAGCGTGCGGCCAGGCCCGCGCGCGCCGAGCGCATCGGTGCGTTCGAGCCATTCGCCGCGCAGCGGCGCGTCGCCGGGACGGTAGCATTCGCGCAGCCGGTAGCCCGACGGCGCGCGACGCGGCACGACCATTCTCAGGTCGGTGAAGCGCCGCGCGCGGGCGGGATCGAGCACCGGGCGCGTGGTCTCGGGACGAAACTGCCGGCGCAGCAGCCAGCACGCGAACTTGCTTTGCCAACTCATCGAACCTACTCCGTCATCGCAGTGTCACGATGGTACGTGCGATCGTTGCCGCGCCGCTCGACGGGAGCCTCTACATCAAACGCCAGCCTCGGTTTGCCGGCCTAGGTTCGCCTGCCTCAGTTCGCCGGCATCACCTGGCCGCGGATCTCGCCGGCCGGATGCTCCTTCGTGTGCACGTTGAAGTACCACTTGCCGCTCATCAGGTCGGTCACCTGCGCGTCGGTGAGCGCCTTCGATCCCTTGATCGGGCTCGCGAGCTCGTCCTTCGGGATCGGCACCTGCACGCCGGCGTTCTGGCCGACCGGCGCGGGCCCGTGGAAGTGCGCGGCGGTCGCCGGCCCCGTGAGGTGTTCGTAAGTCACCGTCCACTGCAGCAGGTGGCTGGCCGTGTCGTAGGTCGCATCGACGGCGCCGGCGCCCTTGGTCGCGGTGGGCGGCACTTCGCTCGACGGCTGCAGGTTGGCGGACAGGCGCACCGTTTCGGCAGCGGCGCTACCGGCGGCCAGCACGCCCGCGAGCAACGCCACCTGGAGCAAACGCAGCTTCGGCATGAATTCTCCTTGTACGACGTGGTACGCCACCCGGCCGGGGGACGCTCCATGATGGTAGTCGATCGCCGCCGATCCGGCAGCCCGCGCGTCGCGCGCCAGCCTGACGGAACCTGGAAGAGACCTTTGCAGCACGCGCCCTGAATCTGCGCGCGGCCTTTCGCTACACTTCGTCTCACAGTTGCTTGTTTCCTTCGTCCGAAGGAGTCTGCGAGTATTCACGCGGCCATCCGGCCGCGTTTTTTTTTGCGCGTGCCGCACGGCATACGGGCATCGTCCGGCACATTCCGCTGCGCTCACCATCAGGCATCACGAATCGATCTCGCCGCGGCGGTCGAGCCCGGCATCGCGCCGGCACCGCGCCTCACGCGCGATAGCCGGGATCGATGCGATCGACGATGCGCTGCAACGCGTCGAACGCGTCCTGCCCCGCGCCGTGCTTCGGATCGAAATTCAGCGAATCGCGCACGCAGCCCTCGAGCACCGGCGGCGCGATCGGCAGTGCGTCGCCGATCGCATGGGTCGCGACCTGCACCTCGCACGCGCGATTGAGCAGCCACATCAACGAGAAGGTCTGCGCAAGCGTCGCGCCGATCGTCACGGGCCCGTGGTTGCGCAGCAGCAGCACGGGCCGCCCGCCGGCGCTCTCGACGATGCGCCGCCCTTCCTCGAGATGCACGGTGATGCCCTCGAAATCGTGATACGCGATCTTCCCGTACAACTGCGCCGAATAGAAGTTCGAGAACGACAGCCCGTCGCGCGAGCAGCACACGGCCATCGTCGGCGTCGTATGCACGTGCATCACGCAGTGCGCGTCGGGCAGCGCCGCATGGATCGCGCTGTGGAAGGTGAAGCCGGCCGGATTGATCGGCCAGTCGGAATGGCCGATCACGTTGCCGTCGAGGTCGATCTTCACGAGGTTCGACGCGCACACCTCGCGGTAATGGAGCCCGAACGGATTGATCAGGAAATGGCCGTCCTCGCCCGGCACGCGCAGCGAGATATGGTTGTAGATCAGCTCGGTCCAGCCGAGATGGTCGAAGATCCGGTAGGCGGCCGCGAGCTGCACGCGCGCCTGCCACTCGGCTTCGGAAAAACGGGCGGGACGCGTGAACGGCTGGTTGGGTACACGTTGCATGGGGCACTCCGGTTGCGGGCTTGCGCGGCCGCGCGGGCGGCTGCGCGCATCGTCCCTCGTCTCCTGGCGGCGCACGCGGCGTGCTTGGCGCACATGGCGCGTGCGGCGCGTCGTTCGGCACCGCTTCCGCCCGCATTGCGCGAGCCGTCCGGCGGCACCCTTCACGATACGCATATCGTTGCGCGCACAACCATATCACCTTTCCCCGCGCACCGGTATCGCGGGTTTGGCCCGAGCCGTTCCGGCCCTTACAACTGGTCGTCGACCGGCAGCAGCATGAAAAGGCCGGTCATCACGTTGCGCAGCAGCCCGGCATGCGGATCGACGTGATAGAGGGTCGACTGGCCGCCGTCGACGCCCGTCCATTCGAGTGCCGGCGGCCCGCCGTCCATTTGCTTCACGAGCGTGACGCGATAGCTTTCGTCGGGCTGCGTCACCCGTGCGAAGATCTCCGCGGCCTGCTGCGCGAGCACCGGGCTGTGGATCACGAGCGCGAGCTCGGTGTTCAGGTGCGCCGAGCGCGGGTCGAGATTCAGCGAGCCGATCACCAGGATTTGCCGGTCGATCACGTACGCCTTCGCATGCAGGCTCGCACGCGAGCGCGAGCCGAACAGCCGCGTGGGCTGCTGGCCCGGCTGTGCCTTGAACTCGTACAGCTCGACGCCGCGCTCGAGCAACGGCACGCGGTACGGCGCGTAGCCGGCCTGCACCGCGACCGCATCGGTCGCCGCGAGCGAATTCGTCACGATCGCGACGCGCACGCCGCGCCCGACCGTGTCGCCGAGGATCTTCACGCCGGCATCGTGCGGCACGAAGTACGGCGAAAACGCGAGGAATTCCTTCTGCGCGCCGCGCATCAGTTCGACGAGGCGCTGCATCGGCGGGCTCACGTATGCGTCGGTCGGCTGCGCGACCTTGGTCGGCGCATCGACCTTGAATTCGGCCGGCGCCCACACGAGCGCGAGCTCGTCGCGCGCGATCTGCTGCGCGAGCGGTGTCGCGTTCAGCGGCTTCGCGTTGTACGGGTCGGCATTCTTGCGCCAGTGGTCGCGCAGCTCGTCGCGCATCGCGTCGAGATCCTTCGGAGCGAACGTCTGATAATTCAGCACGCGCAACGGATAGCTGCTCGCGCTCGCCCAGTAGCCGTCGAAGCTCTTCGAGACGTCGTTCGTCACGGGGCCTGCGGCGAGCACGTCGAGATCGCGAAACTGCAACGTCGGGCTCGCACTGAAGTATTCGTCGCCGAGATTGCGGCCGCCGACGATCGCGAGCTGGTTGTCCGCGATCATCGCCTTGTTGTGCATCCGCCGCGTGAAGCTGTCGATCCGCGTGAAGTAGTTGGCCGTGCGCTCGACCATCCCGTATTGCGACGCGCCGAACGGGTTGAACACGCGAATCTCGATGTTCGTGTGCGTGTTCAGCGCGGCCATGACGCGATCGATGTCGTGGAAGTTCAGGT
Source organism: Burkholderia sp. BCC1998 (assembly GCF_905339875.1). NCBI lineage: Bacteria > Pseudomonadati > Pseudomonadota > Betaproteobacteria > Burkholderiales > Burkholderiaceae > Burkholderia > Burkholderia sp. BCC1998. The sequence continues at coordinate 23,152 of NZ_CAJPHE010000021.1, read as the reverse complement.
CGTCGACCAGCATCCGCACGCGCACGCCGCGATCGGCCGCATACAGCGCCGCGCCCAGGAGCAGCTTGCCGGTCGTGTCCTCGGTCGCGATGTAGTACTGCATGTCGAGCGTCTTCGTCGCCGCGCGCGCGAGCGCGATGCGCATCTGCAGCGCGGTCGCGCCGTCGGGCAGCAGCCGGAAGCCCGACTGCCCCGGATGCGCGGCTTCCGGCGCGGCCAGCGCAGCGCGCAGCGGCGTCGCGGTATCGGTCGGCAACGCGTGCGAGACGGGACGATCGAGCGTGGTGGCGGGCGGGTGCGTCGCGCAGGCGGTGGCCAGCGACAGCAGCGCGCACACGGCGAGCGCGCAGGCCGGGCGGCCGACGGCGCGCCACGACAGCGCGGCCGGCGCGCACCGGATCAAGGACGTGAGCACGGAAACTCCCTCGACAGGCGGATCAACGGGTCCGCAATCGCCGCGGCGCGCGGCTGACGGGCGGGTTCAGTCGATTCTAGGGGGCGCCCGCTGAACCGGTCAATCGCGCGCCCGGCGCATGCGGCGCCGAGCCGCCACGCACGCCGCGCGCGGCCGCGGCCCTGCGCGGCCCGGGACCGCGGCCGGCGGGCGTCCTCGGATTCGACCGCCAGGCGGACCCGCCGCGCCCATGGTCCAACCAATTTCACGGCGCGTCGTCGCTTCGCTCGAAGTGGCTGCGCACGTAGTCGATATGGGTCTGCATCGCCGTGCGCGCCTCCTCGGGCCGGTGCGCGCAGATCGCGTCGCAGACCACCCGGTGCTGCTGCAGCAGCAACTCCGATGCCTGCTCGTCGTGCGTCGTCATCCCCGCGACGTTGATCGAGATGTGCTCGCGCAGCATCCCGAGCACGCTCGTGTGCAGGTGCAGGAACATCGTGTTGTGCGACGCGAGCGCGATCGCCTCGTGCAGCTTCGCGTCAGCCGACGCCTCGAGGGCCGCGTCGTCGTTCGCGTGCGCGGTCTCGAGCTCGCGCAGCAGCGCGCGGATCCGGCGCCGGTCGTGCGCGTCGGCGCGCAGCGCGGCGAAATACGCGGTCGCGCCTTCGAGCACGCGGCGAAACTCGAGTATGTCGTCGCGCAGCGCCGGATGGTCGGCAACCAGTTGGCCCCACGGCGACGCGATGCCCGCGCGCAACTGGTCCGTCACGTAGACGCCCGCGCCGCGCCGGCTCTGCAGCAGCCCGCGCGCGACGAGCCGCTGGGTCGCCTCGCGCACCGTATTGCGCGCGACGCCGTACTGTTGCGCGAGCATGCGCTCGGCCGGCAGCCGCGCGCCGGCCGGCCACGTGCCGTCGAGCAGCGCCGTCTCGATCTTGCGCATCACCACTTCGGTCCGGCCCCGTGCCGTCATCGCCGCCATCGCCGTCTCCCCATCCTGAATACCCGTCGCGCCGATTGGCCCAACCAATTTGAGCTGCGGCGCCGTCGCGGGAATTATGCAGCGAAATCGTCGTCCCGCATTCGCATGCCGGGCCGGCCCCCCCTGGAGCGAGACATGAACGAAAGGCACTATCCCGCCGCCGCCCCCGCGCACGTCTATCTGTTCGCGACCTGCCTGGTCGACCTGTTCGTCCCCGAAGCCGGGCTCGACGCGGTCCGCCTGCTGGAACGCGAAGGCCTGACCGTCCACTATCCGCGCGGCCAGAGCTGCTGCGGGCAGCCGGCCTACAGCAGCGGCAATCCGGACGAAGCGCGCCGCGTCGCGGCCGCGCAGCTCGACCTGTTCGCCGAGCCGTGGCCCGTGATCGTGCCGTCCGGCTCGTGCGCGGGCATGATCCGGCACCATTGGCCCGCCCTGTTCGCCGACGATCCCGTGCACGGCCCGAAGGCTCGCGCAATCGCGGAGCGCACCTACGAACTCGCCGAATTCCTCGTCCATGTGCTCGACGTGCGGCTCGACGCCGTCACCGCCAACGCCGGCCCGGACGAGCGCGTCGTGCTGCACACGTCGTGCGCGGCCCGCCGCGAGATGGGCACGCGCGTGCATGGCGTCGCGCTCGTCGACGCGCTGCCGGGCGTCACGCGCATCGAACATGAACGCGAATCGGAATGCTGCGGCTTCGGCGGCACGTTCTCGCTGAAGCATCCCGACATCTCCGGCGCGATGGTGCGCGACAAGGTCGCATCGGCCTGCGCGACGGGCTGCGACCGGCTCGTGTCGGCGGACTGCGGCTGCCTGCTGAACATCGGCCACGCTGCGGCCAAGGCCGGCGCCGCGCTGCCCGTCGAGCATCTCGCGAGCTTCCTGTGGCGCCGCACGGCCGGTGCCGGCTCGCTGCGCGGAGACACGCAATGAGCGCGCGCGACGCCATCCTCGCGCGCCTGCGCGCCGCCGCCCCCGGCGTCGCCGTAAACGCCGCGCCCGCGCTCGATGCGCGCATCGACACGCATTACGCGGCGCGGCGCGCGGCAGTCGCGCCCGATTCTCGCGCGCTCGCGCAGACGATGCAGGCCGCGCTCGCCGCGTCGCACGCCGAAGTCTGGTGCGCCACCGCCGACGCATGGCCCGCGCAGCTGGCCGCGCGTCTGGCCGAGGCCGGCGTGCGCCGCCTGCTGCTCGACCCGGCCCGCCCCGAAGCCGCGGCCCTCGCGCAGGCGCTGCCCGACGCGGTCGCGCCGGTGCCGTTCGACCGGCCGATCGACGCATGGAAAGCCGAGCTGTTCGACACGATCGACGCGGGCTTCACGGTCGCGCGCTCGGGCATCGCGGCGACCGGCACGGTCGTGCTCGCGCCCGATCCCGGCACGCCGCGCACGGTGTCGCTGGTGCCGCCGCTGCACGTCGCGCTCGTGCATGCGAACACGCTGCACGCGGACCTTCACGCGGCCGCGCACGCGGAGCGCTGGCACGCCGGCATGCCGACCAACGTCGTGCTGGTGTCGGGCCCGTCGAAGACCTCCGACATCCAGCAGACCCTCGCGTATGGCGCACACGGCCCGCGCAACCTCTGGGTCGTGATCGTCACCGAACCGACCGCAACCGCCTGCCAGGACCTGCCGCGATGAGCGACCAACCGCTGCAATTCGTCGCCCCCGGCGACTTCAAGGCCCGCGCGCGCGCCGCGCTCGGCGATCCCGCGCTGCGCCGCAGCTTCCGCGGCGCGATGGACTTCCTGCAAGGCAAGCGCGCGACCCAGTTCCCCGACGACACCGAGCTGCAGCAGCTGCGCGATCTCGGCGAAGCGGTGCGCCAGCACGCGCTCGCGCAACTGCCCGCGCTGCTCGAGCGGCTGGAGGCGAAGCTCACCGCGGCCGGCGTGCACGTGCACTGGGCCGAGACGGCCGCCGACGCGAACGCGATCGTGCTCGGCATCGCGCAGGCGAAGAAGGCGCGCCGCGTGATCAAGGGCAAGTCGATGGCGAGCGAGGAAATCGAGCTGAACCATTACCTCGCGGATCACGGCGTCGACTGCATCGAGTCCGACATGGGCGAGTTCATCGTGCAGCTCGCGGGCGAAAAGCCGTCGCACATCGTGATGCCGGCGATCCACAAGACGCGCGGCGACATCGCCGAGCTGTTCGAGGAACACATCCCGGGCACGCGTTACACGGAGGACGTCGACGAGCTGATCCAGACCGGCCGGCGCGCGCTGCGCCGCGCGTTCGCGGAAGCCGACATCGGCCTGTCCGGCGTGAACTTCGCGGCGGCCGACACGGGCACGCTGTGGCTCGTCGAGAACGAGGGCAACGGCCGGCTGTCGACCACCGTGCCCGACACGCACGTCGCGATCATGGGGATCGAGAAGGTCGTCGAGAAACTCGAGCACATCGTGCCGCTGTCGAGCCTGCTCACACGCTCGGCCACCGGCCAGCCGATCACGACCTACTTCAACCTGATCTCGGGCCCGCGCCGCGACGGCGAACGCGACGGCCCGCGCGAGCTGCATCTCGTGCTGCTCGACAACGGCCGCACGCAGGCCTACGCCGACGAGCAGCTGCGCGCGACGCTGCAGTGCATCCGCTGCGGCGCGTGCATGAACCACTGCCCCGTCTATACGCGGATCGGCGGCCACGCATACGGCACGACCTACCCGGGCCCGATCGGCAAGATCATCTCGCCGCACCTGCTCGGCCTCGACGCCACGGCCGACCTGCCGACCGCATCGACGCTGTGCGGCGCGTGCGGCGAGGTGTGCCCGGTCCGGATTCCGATCCCGCAATTGCTGGTGCGGCTGCGCACCGAGGCGAACCGCAAGCCCGACGAACCCGTCGCGCATCCGCTGCGCGGCCAGGGCGCGAACTACAACCGCGCGGAAGACCTCGTGTGGCGCTTCTGGTCCGGCGCGTTCGCGCATCCGCGCGCGTATCGCGCGTTCCGCTGGAGCGCGACGCGGCTGCGCGCGCTGACGCCCGCGAAGCAGATGGGCTGGACCCAGCATCGCACGCCGCTCGAGCCGGCGCCGCGCAGCCTGTCCGACCTGCTGCGCGCACGCGGCCAGCCCGAATAGACCACCCCGCTTTCAAACCCGTACCGATAGAAATCCATGGAGGAGACAACCATGCAGGTTTGGCATCAGATCTACACCCCGCTCGGCAGCCTCGGGCTGTCGGCGTTCGTCGCCGCGATCCCGATCATCTTCTTTTTCGTCGCGCTCGCCGCACTGCGGATGAAGGGGCACGTCGCCGCCGCGATCACGCTGCTGCTGGCGCTCGGCGTCGCGATCCTCGCGTACGGCATGCCCGTGCCGCAGGCGCTCGCCGCGGCCGGCTTCGGCTTCGCGTACGGCCTGTGGCCGATCGCGTGGATCATCGTCGCGGCGGTGTTCCTGTACAAGATCGTCGTGAAGACCGGCCAGTTCGAGATCATCCGCGCGTCGGTGCTGTCGATCACCGACGACCAGCGGCTGCAGATGCTGCTGATCGGCTTCTCGTTCGGCGCGTTCCTCGAAGGCGCCGCCGGCTTCGGCGCGCCCGTCGCGATCACGGCCGCGCTGCTCGTCGGCCTCGGCTTCAAGCCGCTGCACGCGGCAGGATTGTGTCTGATTGCAAACACCGCGCCGGTCGCGTTCGGCGCGATGGGCATCCCGATCATCGTCGCCGGACAGGTGACCGGCATCGACGCGTTCCACATCGGCGCGATGGCCGGCCGCCAGCTGCCGCTGCTATCGCTCGCGGTGCCGTTCTGGCTCGTGTTCATGATGGACGGGCTGCGCGGCGTACGGCAGACCTGGCCGGCCGCGCTCGTCGCCGGCGGCAGCTTCGCGATCACGCAGTACTTCACGTCGAACCATATCGGGCCCGAGCTGCCGGACATCACGTCGTCGCTCGTCAGCCTCGTGTCGCTCGCGGCGTTCCTGAAGGTCTGGCAACCGGGCAGCGCGAAGCAGACGGCCGGCGGCCTCGTCGCGTCCGGCGGCGGCGCGGCGCTCGCGGGGTTCGGGGCGGGCGGCAACGGTGCGGGCGCGAGCCGCCAGGCGTCGCCGTACTCGCTCGCGCAGACCGTGCGCGCGTGGTCGCCGTTCCTGATCCTGACGGCCGTCGTCACCGTGTGGAGCATCGCGCCGTTCAAGGCGCTGTTCGCCGCGCACGGCGCGCTCGCGTCGACCGTCCTGAAATTTCACGTGGCCGGCCTCGACCAGCTCGTCGTGAAGACCGCGCCGATCGCCGCGACGCCGAAAGCGCTCGACGCGGTGCTGAAGCTCGACCTCGTGTCGGCGGTGGGCAGCGCGATCCTCGTGACCGCGCTGATCTCGATGGCGCTGCTGCGGATGAAACCGCGCGACGCGCTCGTCACGTTCGGCGAAACGCTGAAGGAGCTCACGCGCCCGATCCTGTCGATCGGCCTCGTGCTCGCGTTCGCGTTCGTCGCGAACTACTCGGGGATGTCGTCGACGCTCGCGCTGATGCTCGCCGCGACCGGCGCCGCGTTTCCGTTCTTCTCGCCGTTCCTCGGCTGGCTCGGCGTGTTCCTGACCGGCTCGGATACGTCGTCGAACGCGCTGTTCTGCTCGCTGCAGCAAGCGACCGCGCACCAGCTCGGCGTGCCCGAGACGCTCGCGGTCGCCGCGAACACGACGGGCGGCGTGACCGCGAAGATGATCTCGCCGCAGTCGATCGCGGTGGCATGCGCGGCAACGGGGCTGGTCGGCAAGGAATCGGAGCTGTTCCGCTTCACCGTGCGCCACAGCCTGCTGTTCGCGGTGATCGTCGGCCTGATCACGCTCGTGCAGGCGTACGTGCTGCCGGGGATGGTGCCGTAAGCACGCGGCGCGGCCGCTTTCCGGCGGATTTCCGGCCGCTTTCCGGCCGTTTCCGCTTCCCCGGAAAACAAAAAACCCCACGCCCGCAAGAGCGTGGGGTTTCGTTCATCCCGGGCGCCGGACGGGACCGGCGCCATCAGGCGGCGCTCAGTTGCCCTTCGCGATGCGATCCTGGATGTGCTGCGCCCGGCTCGTCGACGACGGGTGCGAGCTCATCATCGAGCTCTTGCCGCCATCGAGCTGCGCGAGCTTCTGGAACGCGGTGACGAGGCCCTTCTGGTTCATGTTCTTCTGCTTCATCAGGTCGAACGAGTAGTCGTCGGCCGCGCTTTCCTGCGTCTGCGAGAACTGCGCGTTGATGAACTTCTCCGTGATGTCGCCGAGCTGCGAGCTCGTCAGGGCCGCGACGCCCGGCGATGCCGCGCCGGCCGCCGTGCGTGCCGCGCTTACCGCGTAGGCAGTCTGCATCGCCTTCTTCGAGTGACCCAGCGCGACGTGGCCCATTTCATGGCCGATCACGCCGCGCAGCTCGTCGTCGTTCATCATGTCCATCAGGCCGCTGTACACGCGCACGCAGCCGTTGCCCATCGCCCACGCGTTGACGTCCTTGGTCATGTAGACCTTGTAGTTGATCTTCTGGCCGTTCAGCGTCATGTCGCCGAAGCCCTTCATCACCTTCGTCAGGCGCTTCGCGTACGCGCTGTTCGGCGCGGCGATCTTCGATTCGGCGTCGCTCGCCTTGCACGAGTCGTTCGACAGTGCCGCGATGTCGCTGTCCGACAGCGTCGCCGCCTTGACCAGGTTGGTCCCCGCCGACGTCAGGCTGTTCGCGTCGAGACTCTGCACGCCACCGCATGCGCTCAACAGGAAACCCATGCCGCACGCGGCCGCCGCTTTCTTGATATGCATCCCGGATCCCTCGGTAGTTGTATTTGGGAGCGGCGATTTTGCATAATCCGGCAGAAAATTACCAGATGTTTACATCGAATGACAGCTTGATTACTGACAAATACGGAATGAACGGCGCGATTGCTCAGCCGATTGATGACAATCGGGCCATCAATCGCCGCGGCCGGACGACCGGCCGAACGCGGAACGCGACCGGCGCGTCAGCCGCCGCGCGATCAGCATCGGCAGCCGCACCACGAAACCGGCGAACAGCCGCAGGTGCATCCACGCGAGCAGCGCGTTGTCGCGGCCGTAGTGGAAATGCGACACGCCGCCCTCGTGCGCGCCGAAGTAGCGCACCGGCGCTTCGATGCGGATCGGCCGCACCCCGGCCCAGCACAGCCGCACGGCGGCTTCCGGATCGAAGTCGAAGCCGCGCATCCACGGCTGGCGATGCATGATCGCGGCGAGCGGCGCGACCGGGTACACGCGAAAGCCGTACAGCGAATCGCCGATCCCGGCCCACAGCGTCTCGAGGTCGGCCCATCCGTTCGACAGCCGCCGTCCCTGCACGCGCAGCTGCGGCGCGCTCGCGTCGAACTTCGGCAGGCCCAGCACCATCGCGTCCGGCGCCGCCTGCGACGCGGCCATGAATTCGGGAATCAGGTCGGCCGGATGCTGGCCATCGGAATCCATCGTCAGCACGTGCGTGAAGCCGCTCGCGGCCGCCGCGTCGAGCCCGGCCAGCACCGCGGCGCCCTTGCCGCGGTTCGCCGGCAGCACGATCACGCGCAGCCCGGGGTCGCGCTCGGCCATCGCCTGCAGGCGCTCGGCGCTGCCGTCGGTGCTGCCGTCGACGACGACCCACACCGGATTCCACTGCGCGCGGGCGTTGCGCACGGTCGTGTCGACCTTGACGCCCGGGTTGTAGCTCGGAATCAGTACGAGATGGGTGGACGAGGCCTGCAGCGTGGACATGGGAACGGCCGATTGCGAAGACGAGGATCCTGACAAAAGTTTATGACCTGCAGGCGACGGCCGACAGGCTTCGTCGACGCCGCCCGCGTGCGGCGACGGTTCGCGCAGCGACAGGCCCGCGCGCTTCACGACAGGCGCTCCAGCGGATGGCCGGCGCTCGCCTCGATCTCGACCAGCAGATCGTCGCGGCACACGTCCGCGTGGACGAACAGCGGCCGCACGCCGGGGCCGGCCGCATCGCGCAACGCGCGTTCGACCGCGGCGAGCGCCGCGGCATCGCCGGCGTCGCGCATGTAGACGCGGTAGCTCAGGTCGGCAAGCGTGAACGGGCCGTGCCCCTGCCGCGCGGCCTGCTCGAGCACGGCGGCCAGGTTCGCGATCGTCTCGCGCGTTTGCGCGACGACGTCGCCGTGATGCACGGTGCGATGCCCGACGATGCTGGCGGTGCCCGACACGAACAGCAGCGGCGCGGCAGCGTCGCCCGGCCATGCGGCCGCGCGCGCGAACGTCGGCGCACGTGGGCCGTACTCGGCCGGGTAGTGATACGCGCTGACCTGGCGCGGGTTCTCGACCGGATCGGCCGGCGCACGGCTCGCGATGAAATGGATCGCGAGCGGCGCGGCCGGCGGCGTGTCGCCCGCGACCGGCACGACCGAACCGAGCGCGCAGGCGGCCGGCACACCGTCCGTCAGCGCGCGGCGGCACGCGTCGAACGCGCGCTGCCTGCCGATATTGAACTGACGATAGCGTTCGATCCCGAACTGCTGCACGTTGATCGCCGGCACGGTGTTCCAGATCCGCAGCGGATGCGGGATGCCGAGCGTATCGAGCACGTCGAACAGCGCGCGGTACGCGTCGTAGGTCGCGCGCTCGAGCGGCGTGCCGCCGTCGCGATCCGCATCGGCCGATTCCTGAGCTTCATGCGCTGGCTGCACTTCCTGCACGACGATGCTGCCGAACACGAGCCCCGCCGTTGCGCTGTAGCGGTACTGCAGCGCGCCGCGTCGCTCGCTGCGCAGGTCGCGCGCGTCGCACTGCCAGATTTCGCAGACCGCATCGGCGCGTGCATGGCTGCCGGCATCGAGCAGCGCCATCTGCACCGGTGCGAGCGGCAGGTCGGGCGCGGCGGCGGCGAGCACGCGCGCCATCGCATCGGCCGGCGACCCGGCCGCGCCGATGCAGACCGCGCCCAGCGCACCCGGAAACACGCGGTCGAATGCGTCGCCCCGCTGCTGCGCATCGTGCAGCAGCGCAGCCAGCCGTGCCTGATCGATCTGGACGAGCCGCAACGCACGATTGCCGCCGTTCGCGGTGGACGTGGCCGCGATGGGTCCGCGTGCGACCGCGCTGGTGGCGGACGACGGGGAACACGCTCGCCGTTCGGCGTCGACAGGGTGCACTGACACTTCGATTTCCTCACTATGCGGCGCGGGCTCGCGGCATCGTGGCCACGCGCCGCGTTGCGCGCCGTTGCTTCGCGTCAAGCCGACGCCGCGCGCGTCGTCATGCGAGGCCGCCGTTGACGGACAGCACTTGCCCCGTCACATAGGCGGCCGCATCGGATACCAGATACGCGACCATCGCCGCGACTTCGTCGGGCCGGCCAGCGCGCTGCGCGGGCACGAGCTGCTTGATCCGTTCGGCGGGAAACGCATGTTCCGCCATCGGCGACTCGATGATGCCGGGCGCGACCGCGTTCACGGTAATGCCGCGCGACGCGAGTTCCAGCGACAGCGACTTCGTCGCGCCGATCAGCCCCGCCTTCGCGGCCGCGTAGTTGACCTGTCCGCGGTTGCCGGTCACGCCGGCGACCGACGCGATGTTGACGATCCGGCCGCGCCGCGTGCGGATCATCGGCAGCAGGAGCGGTTGCGTCACGTTGAAAAAACCGTTGAGCGTCACGTCGATCACGCTGTGCCATTGCCGGCGCGACATGCCGGCCATCGGCGCGTCGTCGTGAATGCCCGCGTTGTTGACGAGGATCTGCACCGGCGCGTCGTCGACGAACGGTGCGAGCGCGGCGAGCGTCGCATCCGCGTCGGTCACGTCGAATGCGATCGCATGCGCGATGCCGCCGGCCGCGACGATCTGCTGCGCGACGGCTTGCGCCTGCGCGAGATTCCGGTTCGCGTGTACCCAGACTTCGTGGCCGGCCTGCGCGAGCGTCGTGCAGATCGCCTGCCCGAGTGCGCCGCTGCCGCCCGTTACGAGCGCCCGCATCGAATTGCTCCGTTCATCGCGTTCCTCCTCGATCGACGCGGCGGCGGTGCATCCAGCCACCGCCGCCGCGTGCCGTCATCCTCTGCGTGCCGCGTCGCGCCCGCGCGCGCCGCCGTCACTTCGTGCGATGCGCGGCGACATACGCGGCAAGCGCGCCGAGCGTCGCGAAGATCTTCTGGTTGTCCGGATTGTCCGAGCGCAGCTCGAAGCCGTACTTCTTCGAGATCAGCAGCGCGATTTCCAGGATGTCGATGGAGTCGAGCCCGAAGCCCTCGCCGTACAGCAGGGTCCCGGCCGTCACCGTTTCGAGCGGGACGTCTTCGAGATTCAGTTCGCCGATGATCAGCGTGGCGAGCTCTTGTTCCAGTGCGTTCATCATGCTTGCGGGCAGGCGGCCCATGGCAGCGGGAGGCGCCCGGAAAACGGCAGCCGTCGTGCACGCCCGGCGCGGTGCGAGGCGCGCGAATCTCCGTCCCTCCGGCGTCTGCCGGCTTCCCCGCCTGCGTTATTGGGGATCGTTTGTAAAAGTTACGCGGATTCTAGACGATGGGTATCGGCACGTATACGGGGAATGGTTACAGACTGAAGGGCTCCCGCCGCGGCCGGTTTCGGGACCCGATCGCAGCAGACGCTTGAGCCGCTTCGGATGGAAATGGATCGTCGCCGCAAAAGCTTCAGTGCGCTGCCATACATTCGGTTACAAAACCCGGCTGCACCTGCCTCGAACCGCCGCGCCGCGGCCCTAAAATGTGCGTGCACGACAGCCGGCCCGGACTAGCGTCCCGGCCGCCATTCATATGATGTTTGACGGCCCGACGCACGCGTCCGGCCCCGATCCGCCCGATGTTTCCAGCAACCATGCCGCGCCCGTCCGCTCCCCTCGCTCCGGTTTGTCCGCTAGTTTGTCCGTCCGTTTGCCGCCGTGCCGCGGCAGCCGGCGGCAACGCGCACCCGCGCCGCGCGCCCGGAGCGCCGCGATGAGCACGCCGCTCGGCATCGCACGCGGCGCCGGCGCGGTCGCCGCGGTGGCGGCGTACCAGATCGGCGCGCACTACGCGGCCGCGACGCCCGGCGCGCACGGCTTCGGCCTCGCGATGGCGCTCGTGCCGCCACTGCTGCTCGCGCTCGGCGCGGCACTGCGCTCGCCGCGGCGCGCCTGGCTCGTGCCGGCGTGGCTGCTGGCCGCCGTCGCGCTGTGGGCCGTGCGCATCCCGCTCGCGCGCCATTTCGAATGGGGCCTGTATCTGGAGCACGCGAGCTTCAACCTCGCGATGGCGCTGCTGTTCGGCCGCACCCTCGCGGCCGGCCAGGTGCCCCTGTGCACGCGCTTCGCGACGCTGATCCACGGCACGATCACGCCGGCCGTCGCGCGCTACACGCGGCACATCACGCTCGCATGGACGCTGTTCTTCGTTGCGATCGCCGCCGTGTCGACGCTGCTGTTCGCGACCGCGCCGATCGTCGCGTGGTCGACATTCGCGAACTACCTGTCGCTGCCGCTCGTCGCCGTGATGTTCGCCGCCGAGCATGCGTGCCGGCGCTTCGCGCTGCCGCACGACGCGCGGCCGCGGATGGTCGACGCGGTGCGCGCGTACCGCGCGTCGACGCAGCCGTCACGATGAATTCATGGCCGGCGCGGCGCCGCATCGCGGCGGCGCCGGTGACTGCCTTCCGCTTTGACCGATTTATGCCGACTCACCCGCTGGTATTCCATTCCTCGCCGGACCAGACGATCGCCTGGCGCGACGGCACGCCCGTCACCGTCCGCACGTTCGTCGCCGACGTCGCGCGCGTGGCCGCCGCACTGCCCGCCGGCCGCCACGTGTTCAACGTGTGCCGCGACCGCTACCGCTTCGCGGTCAGCCTGTGCGCGGCGCTCGTCACCGGCAGGATCAGCCTGCTGCCGTCGACGCACACGCCGGAGATGGTGCGCCAGCTCGCGTCGTTCGCACCGGACGCGTTCTGCCTGCACGACGCGCCGGACTGCACGATCGACCTGCCGCGCTTCGCGTATCCGGACGCCGCACCCGGCGAACTCCCCGACGACGCACCGTGCGTGGTGCCGCAGATCGACGCGTCGCGGATCATGGCGTACGTGTTCACGTCCGGCTCGACCGGCGCGCCGGTGCCGCACCGCAAGACCTGGGGCTTCCTGGTCGGCTGCGTGCGCGCGGCGGCCGAGCGCCTCGGCCTGCTCGACGGCCGCGCGGCCACGCTGATCGGCACCGTGCCCGCGCAGCACATGTACGGCTTCGAATCGACGGTGCTGCTCGCGCTGATCGGCGGTCTCGCGTTCAGCAACCGCCAGCCGTTCTACCCGGTCGACATTCGCGACGAACTCGCCGCGATCCCGCAGCCGCGCGTGCTCGTCACGTCGCCGATCCACCTGCGCGCGCTGATGTCGGCCGGCGATGCGCTGCCGCCGGCCGCGCTCGTGCTGTCGGCCACCGCGCCGCTGTCGGAAAAACTCGCGTGCGAAGCCGAGGCCGCGCTCGAGGCGCCGCTCGTCGAAATCTACGGCAGCACCGAAACCGGCCAGATCGCGACGCGCCGCACGTCGCAGGGCGCCGCGTGGCAACCGTTCCCGGACATCCGGCTCGACGCGCGCGCGGCGCACGACGCGTCGGACCACGATGCCGCCGGCGACGACAGCGGCCCGACCGTGTGGGTGTCGGGCGGACACGTCGAAACCCCGGTGCCGATGGGCGACGCGCTCGAGCTGCTCGGCGACGGCCGGTTCCTGCTGCACGGCCGCAAGGCGGACCTCGTCAACATCGCCGGCAAGCGCACGTCGCTCGCCTACCTGAACCATCAGCTGAACGCGATTGCCGACGTCGTCGACGGCGTGTTCTTCATGCCGGACGACATCGCGCCGGCCGACGCCGATGCGACCCGCGAACCGGTCACGCGCCTCGTCGCGCTCGTGGTCGCGCCGACGCTCGCCGCGGCCGACGTGCAGCGCGCGCTGCGCGAACGGATCGATCCCGCGTTCATGCCGCGCCCGCTCGTGTTCGTCGACGCATTGCCGCGCAACGAAACGGGCAAGCTGCCGCGCGACGTGCTCGCCGCGCTCGTCGCACGGCACACTCGGGGCGCCGGGGCCGACGTGAGCGAGTGCGCCGCGACGGACGCGCCCGACGCGCCGCTGGCGTTCACGATTCCCGCCGATCATCCGGCGCTGCCCGGCCATTTCCCCGGTCGTCCGATCGTGCCGGGCGTCGTGCTGCTCGATCACGCGATCGCCGCACTCGGCGCATCGCTGAATCGCCCGCTCGATACGTGGCGGCTGGCTTCCGCGAAATTCCTGAGCCCGGTCGCGCCGGGCGAGGCGCTCGATCTCGCGTTCGATGCTGCGGCCGGCGGCGCGATCCGCTTCACGCTGCGCGCGGGTGCGCGCGACGTCGCGACCGGCGTGCTGTCCGCGCCGCCGGCCGCGCAGGACGGCGCGCAGCCATGAAGCGCACCGCATGGGCCGAGCGCCAGGAACGCAGCAACGCCGGGTTGCTGCGCGCGATGACCTGGATCTCGCTGCGTTTCGGCCGGCGGCCGTCGCGCATCGTGCTGCATGCCGTCGCGACTTATTTCGTGCTGTTCTCGCCGGTCGCGTGCGCCGCATCGCGCGACTACCTGCGCCGCGTGCTCGGCCGTCCCGCGCGCTGGCGCGACGTGTACCGGCACGTGTTCACGTTCGCGGCGACGATCCACGACCGCATCTACCTGATGAACGGCCGCTTCGACCTGTTCGACATCCGGCTGCACGGCGAAACGCGGGTCGACGCCGCGCTCGCCGGCGGGCGCGGCGCATTCCTGATGGGCGCGCATCTCGGCAGCTTCGAAGTCGTGCGCGCGATCGGCCGCACGCGCCCGGACCTGCGCGTCGTCGTCACGATGTTCGAAGAGAACGCGCGCAAGATCAACGCGACGCTCGCCGCCGTCAACCCGGCCGCGAAGCCGGAAGTGATTCCGCTCGGGCAGGTCGACTCGATGCTGAAGGTGCGCGAACGCCTCGACGCGAACTGCATGGTCGGGATGCTCGCCGACCGCACGCTGCTCGACGACGCGACCGCGTCGCTGCGGTGGCTGCCGCTGCTCGGCGCGCCCGCGGCATTCCCGCTCGGGCCGCTGTACATGGCCGCGATGCTGCGGCGTCCGGTGCTGTTCATGACGGGCCTCTATCGCGACGGCAACCGCTACGATGTGCACTTCGAGACGCTCGCCGATTTTTCCGACGTGCGCCGCGACACGCGCGCGGCGGCCGTCGACGCGGCGCTCGCGCGCTACGTCGCGCTGCTCGACCAGTACTGTCGCGCGGCGCCGTACAACTGGTTCAACTATTTCGATTTCTGGCAGACCGGCACGGCCGCCGCGCGCCGCGACGCGGCGCACGCGTGCGCCGGCCTGTCCGCCACGAGGGATTCCGACGCATGACCGCCGTTCGCCGCTTTCCGCCGATGTCGCTGCCGACGTTCCCGCTGCCGCACCCGCGCGCGCTGCGCCGAGCAGCACGCACGTTCGCCGTCACGGCCGCCGTCGCGCTCGCCCTGCCCGCGCACGCGGCCGACACCGGTTCGGCATGGACCCTCGACCGGCTGATGTCGACGCTCGCGCAGCACAAGTCGGGGCGCGCGACGTTCACCGAGACGAAGACGCTGTCGATCACCACGCAGCCGCTCGAATCGTCGGGCGAGCTCGTGTTCGTCGCACCCGACCATCTCGAGAAGCACACGCTGAACCCGAAGCCCGAACATCTCGTGGTCGACGGCGACATGCTCACCGTCGAGCGCAACAACCGCAAGTACACGCTCGCGCTCGCGCGCTATCCGGAGCTCGGCGCGTTCATCGACAGCATCCGCGCGACGCTCGCCGGCAACCGCTATGCGCTCGAGCAGGTCTACAAGGTCGCGCTCGCCGGTCGCGGCGACGACTGGACGCTGACGCTCACGCCGCTCGACTCGCGGATGCTGAAGGTCGTCAGCACGATCACGCTCGAAGGCTCGCGCGACGTGTTGCGCAGCGTCGCGATCCGGCAGGCCGACGGCGACCGTTCGACGATGCGCCTGCAACCCGTCCCGGCGAACTGATGGACGATCGCACCCGGCCGCCCGCCCCCGTCACGCACCGCCTGCCCGCATGGCGGCAACGCGCGGTGCTCGTGTGGCTGCTCGCGCTCGTCGCATGCGGAATCGCGATCGCCCGCGCGAACTTCACGGCCGACCTGTCCGCGTTCCTGCCGCGCGCACCGAGCGCCGGGCAGCGCGTGCTCGTCGATCAACTGCGCGACGGCATCGTGTCGCGGCTGATCCTCGTCGCGATCGACGGCGGCGATGCGGCCACGCGTGCCGCGCTGTCGCGGCGCGTCGCCGGCACGCTGCGCGCCGACCGGCAATTCTCCGCGATCAACAACGGCGAAGCCGTCGACGACACACACGACCGGCAGTTCGTGTTCGACCATCGCTACCTGCTGAGCCCGGCCGTCGCGCCGCAGCGCTTCAGCGCGGACGGCCTGCACCAGGCGCTCGGCGACAGCCTCGACCTGTTGAGTTCGTCGGCGGGGCTCGTCGCGAAGGCGCTGCTGCCGCGCGACCCGACCGGCGAAGTGACGGCGCTCGTCGATCAGCTCGACAGCGGCGCGCAGCCCGCCAGCCGCGACGGCGTGTGGGCGTCGCGCGACGGCACGCGCGCGGTGCTCGTCGTGCAGACGGCCGCGCCCGGCTCCGACACCGATGCGCAGGCACGCGCGATCGACGCGGTGCGCCGCGCGTTCTCCGCCGCGACGCAGGCGCTGCCGAACCCGGCCGCGTACACGCTCGCGATGACCGGCCCAGGCGTGTTCTCGGTCGACACGCGCGACACGATCCGGCACGACGTCGAGCGGCTGTCGACGGCGAGCGTCGTGCTGATCGTCGCGCTGCTGCTGACGCTGTACCGCTCGCCGCGCACGCTCGCGCTGGGGCTGCTGCCGGTGCTGACGGGCATCGCCGCCGGCATCGCGACGGTCGGCATCGCATTCGGCACGGTCCACGGGCTGACGCTCGGCTTCGGCACGACGCTGATCGGCGAAGCCGTCGACTATTCGATCTACCTGTTCGTGCAATCGGCGCAGGCCGGCTCGCGCGGCGCCACACGGCCCGCCGACGCGACGCGGGCATGGATCGCCGCTTATTGGCCGACGATCCGGCTCGGCGTGCTGACATCCGTGTGCGGCTTCGCGTCGATGCTGTTCTCCGGTTTTCCGGGCCTCGTGCAGCTTGGGCTCTACTCGATCGCCGGGCTGACGGCCGCCGCGCTCGTCACGCGCTTCGTGCTGCCGCACCTGCGCGGCGAGCACGTCGCGATTCGCGACGTGTCGCGCGTCGGCGCGGTGCTCGCGCGGGCGGCCGCTGCCGCGCCGCGGCTGCGCTGGCCGCTCGCCGCGCTCGTGCTCGCCGCGTGCGCGACGCTCATGCTGCATCGCGACGGCCTGTGGAGCCGCGAGCTTGCGGCACTGAGCCCCGTGCCCGCTCGCGCGCAGGCACTCGACGCACGCCTGCGCGCCGATCTCGGCGCGCCGGACGTGCGCTATCTCGTCGTGATTTCCGCGCCGACCGAACAGGCCGCGCTCGAACGCGCGGAACGGGTCGCCGCGCAATTGCAGCCGCTCGTCGAGCGCGGCGCGCTCGCGGGCTTCGAAAGTCCCGCGCGCTACCTGCCGAGCGACGCCGCGCAGCGCGCGCGCCAGGCGAGCCTGCCGGACGCCGACACGCTTGCCGCACGCATGCGCGCGGCCGTCGCGAACCAGCCGATCCCGGTCAGGCCCGAGCTGTTCGCACCGTTCATCGCCGATGTCGAGGCCGCACGCCACGCGCCGCTGCTCACGCGCGCGGACCTGCGCGGCACGTCGATGGCGCTCGCCGTCGACGCGCTGCTGACCGAGCGCGCGGGCCGCTGGCGCGCGATGCTGCCGCTGCGAGCGCCGGACGTCGCACGCACCGGTCCGGCCGCTCCGGCGCTCGATGCCGCGCCGATTCGCGCGGCCGTCGCGCGCGCCGGCGTGCCCGACGCGCTGTTCGTCGACATGAAGGCCGAGGCCGACCGCCTGTACGTGAACTACGTGCACGAGGACATCCGGCTGTCGCTCGCGGGTTTCGCGGCGATCGCCGTGCTGCTGCTGATCGCGCTGCGCTCGCCGCGCCGCGTCGTACGCGCGCTCGCGCCGCTGGTCGCGGCCGTGCTGGTGGTGACGGCCGGCTTCGCACTCGCCGGCGTGCCGCTGACGATCCTGCACCTCGTCGGGATGCTGCTGATCGTCGCGGTCGGCTCGAACTATGCGCTGTTCTTCTGCAAGCGCGACGACGCGCAACCGGTCACGCCGCACACGCTCGTGTCGCTGCTGATCGCGAACCTCGCGACGGTCGCCGGCTTCGGCCTGCTCGCGCTGTCGCGGGTGCCGCTGCTCGAAACCTTCGGGCTGACCGTCGGCCCTGGCGCGATGCTCGCGCTCGCGTTCGCCGCGATTCTCGCGCCGCGCACGGCGGCGGCCGCGGGCAGCCCTCATCGTGAGCCGACAGGAGGTCGCGCATGAACGCGCCGTCGTCCATTCCGCCTCGGCAGCCCGGCGATGCGCGCCGCTGGAAACCGACGCCGCTGATCGCGGGCACGGCCGCGCTGCACGCGGGCGCGCTCGCGGCCGTCGTCGCGCAACCGGCCGCATGGCCGTGGGCCGCCGGTGGCGTGGTCGCGTCGCATCTCGCGCTGACCGCCGCCGGCCTGTGGCCGCGCAGCGCGCTGCTCGGGCCGAACTGGACGCGCCTGCCGGCCGGCGCCGGCCGCCGGATCGCGCTGACGATCGACGACGGCCCGGACCCCGACGTCACGCCGCGCGTGCTGGACCTGCTCGATCGCCACGACGCGCGCGCGACGTTCTTCTGCATCGGCGATCTCGCGCGCCGCCATCCGCAGTGGATCGAAGCGATCGTCGCGCGCGGCCACGCGGTCGAGAACCACAGCCAGCGGCACCGGCATACGTTCTCGCTGTCGGGGCCCGCCGCGCTGCGCCGTGAAATCGCGGCCGCGCAGCAGACGCTGACCGAGATCGCCGGCACGCGCCCGCGCTTCTTCCGCGCGCCGGCCGGCCTGCGCAATCCGTTTCTCGAGCCGGTGCTGTGCGAGTTCGGCCTGCAGCTCGCCAGCTGGACGCGCCGTGGCTTCGACACTCGCGCGCGCGATGCGGATACCGTCACGCACCGCCTGCTGAACGGCCTGGCCGCACGCGACATCCTGCTCGTGCACGACGGCCACGCGGCGCGCGACGCGCGTGGCGAACCGGTCGTGCTCGACGTGCTGCCCGCGCTGCTGCACGCGGCCGCCGATGCGCAGTTGCACTGGACCACGCTGCGCGCCGCGCTCGCCCCCGAACCGTCCGATCCGCCCGCCGGGCCGGGCACGCCGGCCCCCCCGTTTGATAAAATCTGACCACGCCCGGCGCGCCCGCCAGCCCCGCTGCGGCGCCCGTTCCGGCCACCGGATACGACCCTCGTGAAACCTCTCCTGCTCTCGCACTTCACCGCCACCAGCTGCATCGGCCGCGGCCTCGACGCGACCGTCGACGCGCTGCGCCACGCGCGCGGCGGGCTCACGCCGTGCGACTTCGAACGCGCCGATCTCGACACCTGGATCGGCGCCGTGGACGGCGTCGATGCGCAGCCCGTGCGCGCGGATCTCGCCGACTTCGACTGCCGCAACAACCGCCTCGCGCAACTCGGCCTCGTCCAGGACGGCTTCGACGCGCGCGTCGCGGCGGCCGTGTCGCGCCACGGCGCCGCGCGCGTCGGCGTGTTCGTCGGCACGAGCACGTCCGGCATCCTCGAGACCGAGCGCGCGTACGAGCAGCGCGATCCAGCCAGCGGCGCACTGCCCGCCCGATTCCGCTACGCGCACACGCACAACCCGTATTCGCCGGCTGCGTTCGTGCGCGCGTATTTCGCGCTGCGCGGGCCGGCGATGGCGATCTCGTCGGCGTGCTCGTCCGGCGCGAAGGTGTTCGGCTCCGCGCGCCGGATGATCGAAGCGGGGCTGATCGATGCGGCCGTCGTCGGCGGCGTCGATTCGCTGTGCCTGACGACGCTGTACGGCTTCAATTCGCTCGAACTGCTGTCGCGCCGGCCGTGCCGGCCGTTCGACGTCGCCCGCGACGGCATCTCGATCGGCGAAGCGGCGGCGTTCGCGCTGCTCGAACGCGTGCCCGATGCGCCCGCCACGCTCGACGGCGACGCGATCCTGCTGCTCGGCATCGGCGAATCGAGCGATGCGCATCACATGTCGTCGCCGCATCCGGAGGGGCTCGGCGCGCGCATCGCGATCGAACAGGCGCTCGCGTCGGCCGGCCTCGCTGCAAGCGACATCGACTACGTGAACCTGCACGGCACCGCGACGCCCAGCAACGATGCCGCCGAAAGCCGCGCGGTGGGCACGCTGCTCGCGCGCACGCCGTGCAGCTCGACGAAGGGCGCGACCGGTCACACGCTCGGGGCGGCCGGCGCCCTCGAAGCGGTCGTCGCCGCGCTGGCGCTGCGCGAACAGTTCGTGCCGGCCGGCGTCAACACGACGCAACCCGACCCGGCGCTGGCCGCCGACTACGTGCTCGCGAGCCGCGATGCGCGCGTGCGTGCGGTCCTGTCGAATTCGTTCGGCTTCGGCGGCACGAACTGCAGCCTGATCCTCGGCCGCGCCGGGCATGCGAGCCGCCGGGAGCCGACATGACCGTCACCGCCTTCATCGAAAGTGTCGGCCTCGTCGGGCCGGGACTGAACGACTGGCCGCACGCGGCCGACGTGCTCGCGGGCCGCGCGGCCTATGCGAGCGCGCGCACCGTGCTGCCGCCGCCTGCCAGCCTGCCGCCGGCGGAACGCCGCCGCACCGGCCCCGTCGTGCGCGTCGCGCTCGCGGTCGGCCTCGAAGCGGCAGCCGCGAGCGGGCGCGATGCGGCCACGCTCGCGACCGTGTTCAGCGCGTCCGGCGGCGACGGCCAGAACTGCCACGCGATCTGCGAGACCCTCGCCGGCGACGATCGCCACCTGTCGCCCACGCGCTTTCACAACTCCGTGCACAACGCGCCGGCCGGCTACTGGAGCATCGCGACCCGCGCGATGGCGACGTCGAACGTGCTGTGCGCGCACGACGGCAGCTTCGCCGCGGGCCTGCTCGAGAGCGTATGCCAGGTCATGGTCGATCGCGTGCCGAGCCTGCTGATCGCCTACGACACCGACTATCCGGAGCCGCTGCACGCGGTGCGGCCGATCGTCGACGCATTCGGCGTCGCGCTCGTGCTCGCGCCCGACGCGAGCGAACGCACGCTCGCACGCATCGACGTGCGGCTCACCGACGCGCCGGCGACGACGCTCGCGAACCCCGAACTCGACGCGCTGCGCACCGGCAATCCGGCCGCGCGCGCGCTGCCGCTGCTCGACGCGCTCGCGGCGCGGCGCACGGCAAGCGTCGTGCTCGACTATCTGGAAGATGCGCGCGTGCAGGTCGATATCGCACTGCCGAATGCCGCGGCGGGGCACGCGCGATGACGACGCCCGTTTCGACGCCGATGCCTGCGCCGGCGCCAGCCACGCTCGATCGCGCATGGATCGCCGCGCACATTCCACACGACGGCGCGATGTGCCTGCTCGATCGGGTCGAAGCGTGGGACGCCGCGCGCATCCGCTGCAGCGCGACGAGCCACCGCGACCCGCACAACCCGCTGCGCTCGCGCGGCCGGCTCGCGTCGGTCTGCGGGATCGAATATGCGGCACAGGCAATGGCCGTGCACGGCGCGCTGCTCGGTGCGCAGCAGGCGCAGGCGGAACCCGCGCGGCCGCGCGCCGGCTATCTCGCGAGCGTGCGCAACGTCGACGCGTTCGTCGACCGGCTCGACACGTTCGACCTGCCGCTGATCGTCGATGCCGAACGCATCGGCGGCGACGACCGCTCCGTGCTGTACGGCTTCACGCTGCGCTGCGGCGAGCGCGTGTTGCTCGGCGGCCGCGCCGCGGTGATGCTCGATGCATCGGCAACCGGCGTGCGCGTTGCGCCGCCCGCGGGCCGCGCGGACCCTCGATGAACCAGCCCCAAGGAAACCAGGCCGTGAAAGCACGTCAGTTCATTTACACCGCGTTCGTTCTCGCGCTGATCAGCCCGATCGCGCACGCGGACATGTCGGAAGTGAAGCAGGACATCAAGCGCGATTCGAAGGAAGCCGCGCACAAGACCGGCGAGGCCGCGCGCAGTTTCGGCCACGCGACCGCGAGCGCCGCGAAGACGGTCGGCCACGGCATCGCGCACGCGTCGCGCGAAGGCTGGGATGCCACCAAGCGCACGACGAAGCGGATCTTCCACAAGAACGATTCAGGCGAAGGCGCGCGAACGAGCGATTGAGTGCGAACGTCCCGCGCACCGCATACGGATGCGCGGGACGCGGCACGACGCGTGAACGCGGCGGTGCCGCACCGCCGCCGTCAGCGCGCGCCGCCGCGCGTGCGACGCGCCGGCCCGCGCGCGAAGCACTTGCCGTACGCGACCAGCCAGCAATCGCGATGATCGAAGTTGCGCAGCAGCCGCGCGCGGCGCCGCTCGAGCCAGTGAAGCGCGATCGCCATCGTCAGCGCGACGGCCAGTGCCGAGCCGCCGATCGCGAGTCCCATCCAGGTGTCACCCATGCCTCCTCCGGAATGCGAGGCCGGTGCGGCGTGCGTGCCGTGACGCGGTAGCCGGCGCGCGGGCGCACCCGGCCCGCCGCATGCGCGGCGAACCTGCGTCCGTGTTCCGTCACCGCGCGCGTGCGCGCCGCCCCGGCGCTGGATACAGCGGGAGCACGGCCCGGACGCGCGCGCGAACGCCGCCCGGGCCGCCGCGCGTCAATGCATGTGCTGGCCGCCGTTGATCGCGATGTTGGAGCCCGTCACGAAACCGGCCTCTTCCGAGCACAGATAGGCGACCAGCGCCGCGACTTCCTCGGGTTTCCCGAGCCGTCCCGCCGGAATCTGCGGAAGGATCTTGGTATCGAGGATGTCCTGCGGGATCGCCGTCACCATCTTCGTCGCGAGGTAGCCCGGCGACACCGTGTTCACCGTCACGCCCTTGCGCGCGGTCTCGAGCGCGAGCGATTTCGTGAAGCCGTGCATGCCGGCCTTCGCGGCCGCGTAGTTGGTCTGGCCGACCGAGCCCTTCGAGCCGTTGACCGACGCGATGTTGACGATGCGTCCCCAGCCGCGCTCGACCATGCCGTCGCAGACCGGCTTCGTCATGTTGAACACGGAATCGAGGTTGGTGCGGATCACCGCATCCCAGTTGACCTTGTCGAGCTTGCGCAGCGTCATGTCACGCGTGATGCCCGCGTTGTTCACCAGGATGTCGACCGGGCCGACGTCCCGGACAATTTTCTCGACGCATTGCTGGCACGAATCGTAATCGGCCACGTCCACCGGATACGCGTGGAATTCGCGACCGGCCGCGTGCATCTCGGTCAGCCAGCGATCGGCGCCGGTGTTGTTCGGCGAATACGTGACAACGACCTGGTAGCCCGCATCGCTCAACCGGATGCTGATCGCTTCGCCGAGACCGCCCATCCCACCCGTCACAACTGCAATTCGCTTAGTCATCCTATGAGTTACCGACAAGAAAAGTAGTCAAAGGTGCGGGGCGACGGCATGGCACATGCTGCCGCCCCGCCGCTGCGATGCGCTGGCGCCCGCAGGGCGGACGTGGCGCGCACCGGAACATCACGCTTGTTATTGGCAGCTTGTTGCGCGCGAAGTTTGCTGCATCTGTGTGCGGCGCTGGCCGGCGCCGCACGCGTGCACTATCGTCAGACCGTGTTCAACCGCGC